>JACPDR010000014.1 GCA_016183935.1 Caulobacterales bacterium | reverse complement strand
TCACAATCCGCCACGGGGTACGGAGTTTTCCAGCATGATGGCGCGCAGAATGTGCGGTTTTCGGGCGGGATCAGGCGCCGCTTCCGTGTCGGACAGCGGGCGTCCCGGTGTCACCCGGCGGTGAGATCCGACGCCAGCGCCTCGACGCCGGCGCCGACGATCAGCTGGAGCGTGTCCGTTCCGGTCATGACCGCGCCCCGGGGCGCGGCCCGCATCAGGGCGTGTAAATCGACGGCGTCGGCGCGCGCCACGCGGATCCACAGTCGGCTCGCGCGGACGGCGACCTCCCGGATATTCCCGGAACCAAGCGCGCGGCGAATGGCGTCGGCGTCGACCTCGGGCGCGACGCCCGGGCCGACCTCGCTCAGGCAAGCACGGATTTCGTCGGCGACAGCGTCGGCGATGGGGCCCAGCACGACCTGTAGATCGGTGGGCGTCGGCGAGATCATGCCGCGGGCGCCCAGCCGCCTCAGGGCCGGTTCGTCGACGGCGTCGCGGGAGCCGACGACCAGCCGCAGGCGGGTGGTGCAGGCGCTGACCGACTTCAGGTTGGCCGGACCGCCGAGAGCCCGCACGAACTGTTCTGCGCGTCCCCCGCCGGCGACGGCGGCCGGCGCCGGGGCGAGTTCCTCCTCGTCCTCCCGGCCCGGTGTCTTCAGGTTGAAGCGAGCGATGAAGAAGCGGAACAGCCCATAGTAGACGGCGGCGTAGGCCAGCCCCACCGGCAGCAGCAGCCAAGGCCGGGTCGCCTGGCCGTAGTTGATCACATAGTCGAACAGCCCCGCCGAGAAGGTGAAGCCGAGCCGCGACTCCAGCAGGCTCATCACCACCATGGCCACGCCGGTGAGCACCGCGTGCAGGGCGTAGAGCACCGGGGCCAGGAACATGAAGGTGAACTCGATTGGCTCGGTCACGCCGGTCAGGAAGGCAGTCAGGGCCAGCGAGGCCAGCATGCCGCCGACCGCCTTGCGCCGCTCGGGCCGGGCCGCGTGGTACATGGCGAGACAGGCCGCCGGCAGACCGAACATCATGACCGGGAAGAAGCCGCTCATGAACGATCCGGCGGTCGGATCGCCGGCGAAGAAGCGGTTCAAGTCCCCGGTCGCGCCGCCGAAGTCGCCGACGATGAACCAGGCCACGTTGTTGAGGATGTGGTGCAGGCCGGTGACGATCAGCAGCCGGTTCAGCACGCCATAGACAAACAGGCCGATCTCGCCCGAACCGACGATGGCGCGGCTGAACACGTCGATGCCGTGGTTCAGGCCGGTGAAGCTGAGCCCGACCGCCAGCGCCAGCGCCAGGCCCGCGAACCCGGCGACGATGGGCACGAAGCGGCGGCCGCTGAAGAAGGCGAGATACTCCGGCAGCTTGAGCGTGGAGAACCGGTTGTAGAAATCCCCGGCGATCAGGCCGGACAGGATGCCGATCGGCACCCCCAGCCGGGCAAGCGCCCCGTCGCGGAAGGCCTTCCCGGCCATGGCGATGGAGGCCTCGGGCACGCCGGCCAAGGCTTCCGGCGGCACGGCGATCAGGGCCTTGGCCCCTTCGGTGGCGATCAGGAAGCAGACCACGCCGGCGAGGCCGGCGGCGCCGTTGTTGTCCTTCGCGAACCCGACGGCGACGCCGATGGCGAACAACAGGCCGAGGTTGGCGAACACCGCCTGCCCCGCCGACGCGACGAAGGCGATGTCAAGCAGATCGGGCTGACCGAGACGCAGCAGCAGCCCCGCCACCGGCAGCACCGCGATCGGCAGCATCAGGGCCCGGCCGAGCGGCTGCAGGCTGGAGAGTCCGAGCTTCATGACTGCGCTCCGGCGGCTTTGCGGGGTGGAGAGACGCGGACGGCGTCGGCGGCCAGAGCCCGCACGGCTTCGGGCCCGTCCATGCCGAGAGCCTCGAGCGCCAGCGCCCGGCACTCGGCCAGGGTGAAGCGGCGCACCGTCGCCTTGATCTCGGCGATCATCGCGGGTGTGGCGGACAGTTCGGTGACGCCGAGGCCGACGAGGATGGGCGCGGCCTCGACCTCCGACGCCAGACCCCCGCAGACGCCAATCCACCGCGCGCCCGCCGCCCCGGCGACGGCCTGCTGGATCAGCCGCAGGACGGCCGGATGCAGGGCATCCAACTGGGGCGCGAGGTGCGGGTTCTGCCGGTCCATGGCCAGGGCGTACTGGGTCAGGTCGTTGGTGCCGACGGAGATGAAGTCCACCGCCCCGGCCAGACGGTCGGTGGTCAGGGCGGCGGCGGGGGTTTCGATCATCACCCCCAGCAGCGGAGGCTCGGCGCCCGTTTCGTCGGCGGCGCGGTCGAGCAGCGCCCGCACCTGCCGGACCTCGGCCACGGAGGCGACCATCGGCAGCATGACCGCCCGGACGCCGGCCGAGCGGACCCGGCAGGCGGCGCGCAGTTGGGTCAGCAGCAGGTCGGGACGATACAGGCCTGAGCGGACCCCCCGCAGGCCCAGCGCCGGATTGTCCTCGTGCGGCATCGGCAGATAGGGCAGCGGCTTGTCGCCGCCGGCGTCGAGCGTGCGGATGACCAGCGACCGGCCATCCAGAGCATCGGCGATGGCCTGGTACTCGGCCAGTTGCTCGTCCTCGTCCGGCGCGGTCTCGCGGTCGAGGAACAGGAATTCGGTGCGCAGCAGACCGCAGCCCTCGGCGCCGGCCGCGACGGCGGGGCCCGCTTCGGAGGCGGCGCCGAGGTTGGCGAACACCTCGATGCGGACACCGTCGGCGGTGCGGCAGTCGTCGCCGGCGGCGGCGCGGGCCTCGGCGCGGCGGCGGTCGCGGGCGGCCATGGCGCTCTGGGCCCGCGCCTGGGTGGCGGCGGACGGCGCCGCGATCAGCCGGCGTCCGTCGGCGTCCATCACCACCAGCGCGCCATCCGCGACCTCGGACAGGCCGGGTCCGATCGCCACCAGCGCCGGCACGCCCATGGCGGCGGCGAGAATGGCGACATGGGAGGTCGGCCCGCCACGGCTGGTGCAGATGCCGGCCAGCTGGCCGGCATCCAACGCCATCAGCTGCGACGGCAGCAGGTCGTCGGCCAGAACGATCGATCCGGGGCCCAGCGCCAACGGCCGCGGTTCGTCGCCGGTCAGTTCCAGCAGAATCTGGCGCTCGAGGTCGAGCAGGTCGTCGGCGCGTTCGGCCATGCGGGCGGCGCCGATCGAGCGGAGCAGGTCGGCGGCGGCGAGGGTGGCCTCGCGCCAGCCCCAGGCCGCGCTGCGTCCCTCCTCGATCGACAGCCTAGCGGCGGCCAGCATTTCCGGATCGTCGAGGAAAGCCAGATGCGCCGCCAGAATGCTGCGCCGCTGTCCGTCGCCCGTCGCCGAGGCGGCCTTGAGCCGCTCCCGCACGGCGGCGAGGGCGAGGTCCAGCGTGTCGGCCTCGAAGGCGGCGCCCAGTCCCGACGGGGACACGGCGATGTCCGGCAGGACGAAGCGCACGGCCTGGCCGACCGCCAGGCCCGGGGCCGCTGCGACGCCGGTGAAGATCCGTTCGCCGTCGTCGCCCTCGACGGGACCGGACGGCAGGATCGGCGCGAGCGGTTCCGGCGTCGGCGCGTGCGCCGGCTCGCCCAGTCCGCCGGCGATCAGGTCGACAAGTGCGTCCACGGCCGCCCCGGCGTCAGGTCCAACGGCCGCCAGCCTCAGCGTATCACCCTCGCGGAGGCCCAACGCCATCAGCTGGACGGCGCTGGTCGCGGAGGCATGGCGCTCGCGCAGACTGACCGTGACCTTCGCTTCGAATGTCCGCGCCCGGGCGGCGATACGGCCGGCGGGTCGGGCGTGCAGGCCGTGCGGCAGCGACGGCCGCACCTCGCCGGAGACCGCGCTCGAGCCGGCGGCGACATCCCCGTCCGTAGAGACGCCTTCAAGTGAGAGCGTCATCAAGGGGTCGCCGACGCGCACCCGCTGATTGGAAATCCGATCGTGCAGGACGAAGCCGTCGCCGGTCACCACCACCGGCGTGACCAGGCTGACGGCGTTCCGGGCGACGCGTTCGAGGTCGAGGGTCAGCAGCAGGTCGCCCGCCGCGACGCGGTCGCCCTCGGCGACGTGAGCGGTGAACCCCTCCCCCTCCAGCTTCACCGTCTCAAGGCCGACGTGGATCAGGACTTCCACCCCGCTGTCCGACCGGACGCTGACGGCGTGCCGGGCCCGCGCCAAGGCGCCGATCACCCCGTCGAAGGGGGCGTGGATGGTCGAGCCCAGCGGATCGACGGCGACGCCGTCGCCGAGCATGCGCCCGGAGAACACCTCGTCCGGGACCTCGTCGAGCGAGGTCGCCCAGCCATCGACGGGCGACTGGATCACGAGCCGGTCCATGTCAGCGCCGCTCCGCCGGCGACAGCCGGACCCAGTCGAGGCCCCAGATCGGGTCGACCTCCGCCTGGGTGAAGGTCAGGCACAGGTCGTGGACGCCCGGCGTGGCCGGCAGTTCGCCGCGCACGACGCTGACCCCATGGTTCGCCGCAGCCCCGGCCAGCGGAATGACCAGCGCCGGTTCGGCCTCGCAGTTCCCGATCCGCACCTCCAACTCGCCCGCTTCGGTTCTCGGCGCGCGCAGCCGGACCTTCTCGATGTCGGCGCCGATCTGGAAGTTGAACGGGACCTGGCCCACGGCCGCCTCGAACGCGACGCCGTCGGACAGGTCGGCGGCCTGATAGATCCAGCACGGATTCATGATGTCGAGCAGGAAGGACGCACGCTCGCCCTGCAGCGGCGCGTCGTCGATCAGCGACAGGGCGATGCCCTCGCTGCACAGCGTCATCTGGTGATCGTAGCGCCGCTCGCCCTGTGGCGGCAGCGGGGCCGGCCCGGGCGACAGGGCGCTTTCGGCGTAATCGATTCCCAGGGTCCGATAACGGGCCAGCTGCGGCGTCAGGCGGGCGCGGAAATCGTCCCAGTCCATCCGCTCAGGCGCCGACCAGGCCAGTTCGGCCAGCGCCGCCACGCGCGGATAGGCCTGATGTTCGACCCGCGCCTCGTCGCGCATGTGCTCGGTCCACAGGTTGGCCTGGACCCCCAGCACGTGTTCCGCCTGTTCGGCGGTCAGGCTCTCGGGCGTGGGGTCGAAGCTGTAGAGAGCCTCCATCGGCACGACGAAGCCGCGGCCCGGCGCGCCATCGGCGGCGCTCTGCCGGTTGTCGAGATAGAAGGTCGGCGCCGGCGACAGCACCGTATCGCGGCCCAGCCGGGCGGCCTCGACCGCGCCCTCGACGCCCCGCCACGACATGACCGTGGCGTTCGGGGCGAGGCCGCCCTCGAGGATTTCGTCCCAGCCGATCAGGCGGCGGCCGTGCTGGTTCAGATACTGCTCCATGCGGCCGATGAACCAGCTCTGCAGCGCCGCCTCGTCGGCGACGCCGAGCTCGCGCATCCGTTCCTGAGTCCGCGGCGACGCCTTCCACTGGTCCTTGACCGCCTCGTCGCCGCCGAGGTGGACATAGGCCCCGGGGAACAGGTCGACGACCTCGGCCAGCACCTGATGGAAGAAGGCGAGGGTGCTCTCCTCGGTGTTGAACAGAGCGGGGTAGACGCCCCAGTCCGCCGGAACCGCGGGAACCGCCGCGCCGGGTGCGTCGGTGACGCCGAGTTCGGGATAGGCGGCGATCGCCGCGCTGGCGTGGCCCGGCACGTCGATCTCGGGCACGACGACAATGTTGCGGGCGGCGGCCCAGGCGACGATCTCGCGAACCTCGTCCTGGGTGTAGAAGCCCCCGTGCAGCCGGGGCCGGCGGGTCGCCGGGTCGATATCGGCCTGCGCCGCCGCCCCCGCCGGAACCCTCCAGGCGCCCACTTCGGTCAGGCGCGGGAAGGCCTTGATCTCCAGCCGCCAGCTCTGGTCGTCGGTCAGGTGCCAGTGGAAGACGTTCAGCTTGTGCAGCGCCATCCAGTCGATGAAGGCCTTGATGAACTCGGGCGACTGGTAGTGGCGGGCCGAATCCAGCATCAGGCCGCGCCAGCCGAAGCGCGGCGCATCGACGACGCGCATGGCGGCGAGGTCCGCCGGCCCCTGCCCCGCCTGCGCCGTCGCCAGCTGCCACAGGGTCACCGCGCCGTACAGGAAGCCGCCAGCGTCATTCGCCGTGATCACCGCCCCGTCGGGACCGATCTCCAGCGTGTAGCCGTCGGCCTCGGCCTCACCGCGCCGGAAGACCACCGCGCTCGCGCCGGCGCCGGCCCCGACCGCCACGGTCAGGTCCAGCCCTCGCGTCCGGCGCAGCAGGTCGGCGAGATAGCGCGCCGCCGCGGCCGCCTCGGCGTCGCCCGCCGGCGCGGCCAGCACCGTCGTCCCGTCGAGCCGGAACGCGCCGGCTTCGGTCGTGACCGACAGCGGCGCCGGGATGACAGCGGGCGAGATCGCGGCGTCCTGCGCCCCGGCCGGCGCCGCCAGGCACAGGACGAGGGCGGCGGCGGCGAGGGACGCGGATCGCGCGAAGAAGGTCATGGCGGTGCTCACGCTGTGACCCCGGCGGACAAGGAAACGGGCGGAGCGAAGCGGCCCCGCCCGGAGTGGTCGCTCAGGGAAGAACTGGAGAAATCGCGGGAAAGCCTCGGCATTCGTCATCCTCGGTTCGTCTTCCGCGCGGCGCAATGGCGGGGGCGGCGACCGCCGCCCCCGTGACGGCCCTAGAAGTCGACGCTGAGGGTCGCCATCAGCTTGCGGCCCGTCCGGTACACGCCGCGCGGCAGCGCCACCGTATTGGCGTAGGCGTAGTACTCGCTGTCCAGCAGGTTCTGGGCCGAGACGGTGAGGCTGACGTTGTCGGTGAAGGCGTACCCCGCCGTGGCGTCCAGGCCGGTGAAGGCCCGCACGTACATCTGGTCGCCCCGGTCGACGCCGGTGAAATATTTCGAACGCCAGTTGTACGTCACCCGCGCCGAGAACGGCCCGTTCTCGTAGAAGGGGCTGATGTTGACCTGGTGCCGCGAGTTGAAGGGCAGGTCCGAGCCGTCGTCGGCGCTGCCGTCGACATAGGTGTAGTTGGCCAGCAGGCCGAAGCCGTAGGCGAAGGTCTGCTGGTACGCGAACGACGCCCCCTGCAGTTCGGCCGCCCCCGCATTGGTGGGCCGGCTGATCTGGTAGGTGGTGACGGCGTTCTGGGCCTGGTTGAAATGCTCCTCGGGCGCGGTGGCCTGCAGGATGTAGTTGCTGATGTCCTTGTAGAAGACCTCGCCCGACAGGATCGCGTCAGGCGCGAAATACCATTCGACCGCGGCGTTGAGGTTGGTGGACGAATAGGGCTCGAGGTCGGGATTGCCGCCGCCGCCGGTGAGGATCTGGTCGGAGAGCCAGAAGAAGTTGGACATGTCGGCGTAGTTCGGCCGCGCGATCACCTTGGCCGCCGCCAGCCGGACGATCACGTCCTCGGAGGCGTCGATGGCGACGTTTAGGCTCGGCAGGAAGTCCTCGTACTCCTTGGTCCGGACCTCCCACGCCCAGTCCGCCTCTGTGGCGCCGCATCCCGTCGGGGTCTGGTTGACGCAGACGAAGCCGCCGCTGTCGGACGCCGTCCGGACGTAGCGCAGCCCCACATTGCCGCGCACCGTGCCGCTGTCGAAATTCGCCTGGCCGTAGAAGGCGTGGATACGCTCCTGCACGTTCCAGTTCTGGGCGGTGAACTCGGCGTTGCCGAAGACGGTCGGCACCGGCGCCGCCTGCCAGGGCCGCAGGTATTCGCCGTTCTCGATATAGTCCGCGAGCGCCTCGCCATCGATGCGGAAGCGGTTGCTCATCTGGTCGTTCACGCCATCGAAGCCGTCCAGATAGTTGTCCGGAACCTGGCTCGGATTGAACATGGCGGCGTTGTCGGGCGCGCCGTAGATCTGGACCGTCACGCCCGACATCCTCTGGTCGGTCTCGTGCTGGCGGTATTTGTAGCCGAACTGAAGGCGCTCCCAGACGCCGTCACGGTCGAAACCGAGATCGACCTGGGCGTAGGTCTCCTCGTCGGTGGTCGGCTTGCTGACGATATTGCCGCCCCAACCGGGGTTGTAGCCGATCGGCCCGACCGAAGGATCGCCTCCGCCCCAGCCGCCGTCGAACGAGAATTTCGAGGCGTCGCCCAGCACGGTCGGATCGCCGTAGGTCAGCGTCCCCGGTACGCCCGGCGCGCCGGTGAAGTCGACCGTGTAATCGGCCCAGTTCAGGAATTCGCCGAACAGCTGGCGCTGGGTGCCGCCTTCGGCCTTTGTGTAGCCGAGGTCGCCGGCGATATCCCAGCCGGTGCCGAGGTATTTGCCATCGAGGTGATAGCTGTCCGACGTCATCGCCGCTTCGCGATACTGCACGTCCAGCACGCTGAGCGCATTGTCGAACGAGGCCCGGGTGATCACACCGTCGTCGATCTGGATGTCGGTCAGGGCGCCGAGGCTGTTCCAGGTGTTGCCCTGGAAGGCGAACAGCGACTGGTTGGTGTTGTCATAGCTGGCGTCGATGCGAAGCCAGTCGAAATTGATATCCAGCGCATCCGTCGGCCGGAACTGAAGGGCGACCGTGACGCTGTCGCGGTCCCGTTGCTGTTCGAAATAGGAGGTGCCGAAGGCGTTCAGGCCCCTCGCGTCGGGATTGGCCGCCAGCGTCGCCGCGCAGGGGCCGGCGCAGTTGCCGTTGGCGATGGAATTCGCCCCTGGATTCTCCGGGTTCCCGCCCATGTAGTAGCTGGCCGGAATGGTGCCGTACGACTCCAGGCCGTCCCGGCGCAGGGCGTCGCTGGCGCGCTGGGCGGAGACCAGCACGCCGAAGGTGCGGTCTTCGTTGCGCCAGCTGCCGAGCACCGACAGCTGCAGGTCGCCCTCCTCGGACCGGTCGTTATAGAGCCAGCTGGCCGCGCCCGAGAGCGTGCCGGACGCGAGGTCGAGGGGGCGCCGCGTGATCACATCGACGGTGCCGCCGATGCTGCCCTCGTCGATGCGGGCTTCGGGCGACTTGTAGACCTCGACCCGGCCGACGATCTGCGGCGCGAGCAGGGCGTAGTTGAAGGTCCGGCCCGGCTGATCGAGGATGAACCAGTCCGCCGAGGCGACGGTCTGGCCGTTCAGCAGGGTGCGGTTCAGGGCCGGGTCGGTGCCGAGGATGCTGACCTTTTCGCCCTGGCCGAACTGCCGGTCGACGGTGACCCCCGGAATGATGGTGATGGCTTCCGCCACGTTCGAACTGGGGAATTTGCCGACGTCCTCGGCGGTGACCACGTCGATGATCGCATTGGCCTCGCGCTTGGTCTCGAGAGACTGCTGCAGCGACGCCCGGATGCCCGTGACGATGACCTCGTCGACCGTGGTGGTCGTCTCCGGCTGCCCGTCCTGGGCCGCCGCGCTTGTGCCCAGCAGCGCCAGAGCGCTGACCGAACCGATCAGGATTGCCCGATGAATACCCATGACGCCCGTCCCTCCTGCGGCCGTCCCGCTCCCCGGCGAGTTCCGACCATTCCATTAGAGGACCAATGCAGGTCCTCCCCCATGCGCTCCACACGGCATTCTGGTGAGCGCAGGCGGCAAGGTGTCATCAAATGTTTACGACAAGCAAGCCCAAATCGAACAATTGGACCTATTCTTTTTTCAGATTGGTCCTTGATTGGTTAGGTTAGATGGGTTGTGATGCGGACGGCGATGGGCGAAAGCAGCCTCATCGGTCGGGGTTGGCATGTCATTCTCTGAAGTCATCGGAAAACTGGACGCAGGGCGGCCGACGCCGCTGTACCAACAGCTGCAACAGGCGGTGCGCGAGGCCATCGAGCGGCGTGTGCTCAAGGCCGACGAGGCCCTGCCGGCCGAGCGCGACCTGGCCGAGGCGCTGTCCGTGTCGCGCATCACCGTGCGCAAGGCCTTCGACGGTCTCGTGGCCGAGGGACTGTTGTCCCGCCGCCAGGGCGCCGGCACCTTCGTCGCCGCCCGGGTCGAGAAGAGCTTTTCCAAGCTGACCTCCTTTTCCGAGGACATGGCCGCGCGGGGCCGCAAGGCGACCAGTTCGTGGATCAGCCGCAGTGAAGGCGCGGTGACCCCCGAGGAATCGCTGACCCTGGGGCTAAGCCCGGGCACCCCGGTCTATCGCTATCACCGCATCCGCTACGCCGACGGCGCCCCGATGGCGCTGGAGTATTCCACCGTCCCGGCCTCCAGCCTGCCGTCGCTCGAGGCGGTCGACGTGTCGCTGTACCGGGCGCTGGACGCCAATGGGCAGCGCCCGATCCGGGCGCTGCAGCGGCTCCGGGCCGTGCTGTTCACCGAGGAACAGGCCCAACTGCTCGGCGTCGCGCCCGGCGCGGCGGGCCTGCTCATCGAGCGTCGCGCCTTCGCCCGCAACGGCCAGGCCGTCGAGGTGACCCAGTCCTTCTATCGCGGCGACGCCTACGACTTCGTCGCCGAACTGAACGACGGCCCGGCCTGATGCGGGCCGAGGACACGCGGATGTTCCAGGAGGCCGCCGCCGCCGGCGGGGTGGTGGCGGCGCAGCTCGCCCGCAACGCGCCGCTGATGGCCGAGCTGGGCGAGCGCCTGCGCGGCCTGTCGCCGACCATCGCCCTGCTCAGCGGCCGGGGCAGCTCGGACAACGCCGGCGTCTACGCCCGCTATCTGATCGAGACCGGCACGGGCGTCCCCACCAGCCCGGCCATCCTGTCCGCCAGCTCCGTCTACGCCGTCGAGCCGCGCCTGCGGGGCGGCGTCTGCATCGCCATCTCCCAGTCGGGCCAGAGCCCGGACCTGGTCGCCTCGGTGGCGGCCGCCCGCGCGGGCGGCGCCTTCGTCATCGCCATGGTCAATGCGGAGGGATCGCGGCTGGCCGAGGTCGCCGACGTGACCGTCCCCCTGCACGCCGGGCCGGAGACTTCGGTGGCGGCGACCAAATCCTTCATCTCCAGCCTCAGCGCGCTGGCGCAGCTGATCGGCCATTGGAGCGCCGATGCCGACCTCCTGCGGGCGCTCGACGCCCTGCCTGGCCAACTTGATGAAGCCTTCCAGCGCGACTGGAGCCCCGCGCTCGATACCCTGGTGCAGGCGCAGAGCCTCTACGTCGTCGGTCGCGGTCCCGGCTTCGCCGTCGCCCGCGAGGCCGCCCTGAAGCTGAAGGAGACCTGCGGCCTGCACGCCGAGGCGTTCAGCGCCGCCGAGGTCCGCCACGGCCCGATGGCCCTTGTCCGGGCCGGCTTCCCCGTACTGATGCTGGCCCAGGACGACGAGACCCGCGCCGACATGGAGGCGCTCGCCTCCGACTTCGCCGGGCGGGACGCGAAGGTCATGCTGGCGGGCGCGCCCGCCGGCGCCAGCGTCGTCGCCCTGCCCGCCGCAGACGCGCATCCGGCCATGCAGCCGATCCTGCTGATCCAGAGCTTCTATCGGCTGGCCGCCCTCGCCTCAGTCGCGCGGGGTCACGACCCCGACCGCCCGCCGTTCCTGAACAAGGTCACCGAGACCCTTTGATGCCGATCACCCTCACCAATGGCCGGGTCCTCACCGGAGGCGCGTTCCGGACCGATGTTTCGGTGACCGTCGAGGGCGACCGGATCACGCGGGTCGGCCGGGCGCCCGCGCCGGAGGACGAGGTCCACGACCTCGGCGGAGCGTATCTGGTCCCCGGCTTCATCGACACCCAGGTCAATGGCGGCGGCGGCATCCTGTTCAACGACTGCCCGACCGCGGATTGCATAGACGCGATCGGCCAGGCCCACCGGCGGTTCGGCACGACCGGCTTCCTGCCCACGCTGATCAGCGACGACCTGTCGGTGATCGACACCGCCATCACCGCCGTGGAAGAGGCGATCGCCCGCGGGACGCCCGGCGTGCTCGGCATCCACATCGAAGGCCCGTTCCTGAACGCGTCGCGCAAGGGCGTCCACGACGCCTCCAAATTCCGCACGCTGGACGACCGGGCCATCGCCCTGCTGACCCGGCTGAAGAGCGGCCGGACGCTGGTGACCCTCGCCCCCGAGACCACCACGCCGGCCATGATCACGCGTCTGACGCAGGCCGGCGCGGTGGTCGCCGCCGGCCACACCGACGCCGACTACGCCACGACCCGGGCGGCTCTCGACGCCGGGATGACGGGCTTCACCCACCTGTTCAACGCGATGTCGCCGCTGACCAGCCGCGAGCCGGGCGCCGTCGGCGCCGCGCTCGAGGACATCGACAGCTGGTGCGGCCTGATCGTCGACGGCCACCACGTCGATCCGGTGGTGCTGAAGCTGGCGCTGCGGTGTCGGCCGCGGAACCGCTTCATGCTGGTCACCGACGCCATGCCCAGCGTCGGCTCGCCCGAGGACCATTTCATGCTGCAGGGCCGCCGGATCACGGTGCGCGACGGCCTGTGCCTCGATCCGGACGGGGTGCTGGCGGGATCGGACCTGAACATGGCCGCGGCCGTGCGCAACGCCCGCGACCTGATGGACCTCGACCTGCCGTCCGCCATCGCCCTCGCCACGGCCAATCCGGCCGAGTTTCTCGGCCTCGCCGCCATCCGCGGCCGCATCCAGCCCGGCTTCGCCGCCGACCTGGCGGTGCTCGACGACGATCTGACGGTCGTCGAGACCTGGATCGGCGGACGCCGCCGGGTGAACGAACCGGTCTAGGCCGCGCCCGCCCGGTTCCGCACCAGATCGTCGACCACGGCCGGATCGGCCAGGGTCGAGGTGTCGCCCAGAGCGCCCACCTCGTTCTCGGCGATCTTTCTCAGGATCCGTCGCATGATCTTGCCCGAGCGCGTCTTGGGCAGGCCCGGGGCCCACTGGATCACGTCCGGCGCGGCGATCGGTCCGATCTCGGAGCGGACCTGGGCGATCAGTTCCTTGCGCAGCGCCTCGTCCGGTTCGACACCGGCGTTCAGGGTCACGTAGGCGTAGATGCCCTGTCCCTTGATATCGTGCGGGAAGCCGACCACCGCCGCCTCGGCCACCGCCTCGTGCAGCACCAGGGCGCTCTCGATCTCGGCCGTGCCCATCCGGTGGCCGGAGACGTTGATGACGTCGTCCACCCGCCCGGTGATCCAGTAATAGCCGTCTTCGTCCCGCCGGCAGCCGTCACCGGTGAAATATTTGCCCGGGTAGGTCGCGAAATAGGTGTCGAAGAACCGCCCGTGGTCGCCCCAGACGGTGCGCATCTGGCCGGGCCAGCTGTCGGTGATGCACAGATTGCCGGAGGCGGCGCCTTCCAGCACCTCGCCATCGGCGTTGACCAGCTGCAGCTCCACCCCCGGCAATGGCTTCGTCGCCGACCCCGGCTTGAGGTCGGTCGCGCCCGGCAGCGGCGACACCAGGATGCCGCCGGTCTCGGTCTGCCACCAGGTGTCGACGATCGGGCAACGCCCTTCCCCAACCACGTCATGGTACCAGCGCCACGCCTCCGGATTGATCGGCTCGCCGACGCTGCCGAGCAGGCGCAGCGACGCCCGCGACGTCGCCTTCACCGGCTCGTCGCCCTCGCGCATCAGCGCCCGCAGCGCCGTCGGCGCCGTGTAGAAGATTTCGACGCCGTGCTTGTCGATGACCCGCCAGAACCGGCTGTGGTCCGGATAGTTGGGGACGCCTTCGAACATCAGCGTCGTCGCGCCGTTGGCCAGCGGCCCGTAGACACAATAGCTGTGGCCGGTCACCCAGCCCACGTCGGCCGTGCACCAGAACACCTCGCCGGGCCGGTAGTCGAACACCAGCTCGTGCGTCCAGGCCGCCCAGAACAGATAGCCGCCCGTGGTGTGCAGCACGCCCTTGGGCTTCCCCGTCGAGCCCGAGGTGTAGAGGATGAACAGCGGGTCCTCGGCCTTCATCGGCTCGCATGGACAGTCGTCGCTGGCCCCGCGCTTGGCCTCGCCATAGCGCACGTCGCGACCCTCGACGATGGGGATGTCGGCATTGGTGTGCGAGACGATCAGCACCGTCTCGACGATCTCCCCGGCGCCCTTCTCCAGCGCCGCGTCGACATTGGCCTTCAACGGCACCCGCTTGCCGCCGCGCAGCCCCTCGTCGGCGGTGATCACCACCTTCGAGCCGCAGTCCTCGATCCGGCCGCACAGGCTGTCGGGCGAGAAGCCGCCGAACACCACCGAATGCACCGCCCCGATCCGCGCGCAGGCCAGCATGGCGACGGCCGCGGCGGGGATCATCGGCAGGTAGATGGTCACCCGGTCACCCTTGGCGACGCCCAGCCCCTTCAGCACATTGGCCATGCGGCAGACTTCGCGGTGCAACTCGCGATAGCTCAGCTTGCCCGACTGATCCGGGTCGTCGCCCTCCCAGATGATCGCCGTCTCGTCGCCGCGCGTTTCCAGATGCCGGTCCAGACAGTTCCACGCGACGTTCAGCACCCCGTCCTCGAACCAGCGGATGCGGAAGT
Source organism: Caulobacterales bacterium (assembly GCA_016183935.1). Taxonomy (GTDB): domain Bacteria; phylum Pseudomonadota; class Alphaproteobacteria; order Caulobacterales; family Caulobacteraceae; genus Brevundimonas. The sequence goes on along the minus strand of JACPDR010000014.1, from coordinate 4,282 downwards.
CGGCCTTGTCGAACGACACGTCCTTGATCTTCGTCGGCGGCGTCATCCAGTCCAGCCGCCGGGCCTGCTCGCCCCAGAAGGCGTCCGGCCGCTCGTGGGCGGCGGCGCGGGCGGCCTCATACCCGTGGGCGTTCATGCGGGCGCGCTGCGCCCATTCGGACGGGACGGGATAGAGGTCGGGCTGGTCGGTCATGCGGCGAATGCTGCCCCCCCGGCGCCGCAGGGTCAACGCCGGCGGCGGCGCTTCAGCGGAAGATCATCGGTGGCATGGCCCCAACCACGCAGGCGGTCATCAGCGTGGCGAGGAAGCCCGCGAACAGACCCTTCCACACCATGCCCAGCACCTCTTCCCGGCGCTCGGGCATCAGCACGCTCAAGCCGGTCACCGTGATCCCCACCGACCCGATATTGGCGAAGCCGCACAGGGCGTAGGTCATCAGCATCCGCGTCCGCTCGCTCATCTCCCCGACCGGAATCCGCCCCAGTTCGATAAAGGCCACGAACTCGGTCAGGGTCAGCTTGACCCCCAGCAGCCACCCGGCCCGGCCCGCCTCGGACCATTCCACGCCCGTCAGCCACGCCACCGGCATGAACAGCCAGCCCAGCAGCCGCTCCACCGTCACCTCGCCGCCAAACAGCCAGAACCCGCCGAGCATGACGTTGACGAGGGCCACCAGCGCCACGAACACGATCAGGATCGCCGAGATGTTCAGCACCACCATCAGCCCGTCCGCCGTCCCCTTGACGATGGCGTCGATGGCGCTGTCGTACTTCAGGGCGGAGTCGTAGTCGGCGTGCGCCCCGCCCTCGCCCGGCTTTTCCGGGATCATGACACGTGCCAGCAGGATGCCGGCGGGCGCCGAGACGATCGAGGCCACCAGCACGTGCCCCGCGGCGTCCGGCAGCACCGGGGCGAGGATGGCGGCGTAGGCCACCATGGTCGATCCGGCCACCGTGGCCAGCCCCACCACCATCAACAGAAACAGTTCCGACCGGGTCAGCTTATCCAGATAGGCCCGGATCACGATCGGGCTCTCGATCATGCCGAGGAAGATATTCGCCGCCACCGCCAGCGCCGAGGCCCCGCCCAGCCCCATGGTGCGCTGGAACAGGATACCGAAGCCGTGGGTGATCCACTTCAGCACCTTCCAGTGCCACAGCAGCGCCGACAGGGCCGAGATCACCAGGATCAACGGCAGGACCTGGAAGGCGAAGGTGAACAGCGCCCCCTCATTGGCCACCGCATAGGGCTGGTCGCCGCCGGCCAGATAGCCGAACACGAACTGCGTTCCCCGCTGCGTCGCCGTATTTAGCCCGTCCACCGCCCCGGTGATCGCCGCCAGCACGCTCTGTGAGCCCGGAATGGCGAACAGCGCCAGCACCAGCGCCGCCTGCACCGCGATGGCGCCCAGCGTCAGCTTCCACGGAAAGGCGCGCCGGTTCTCCGACAAGCCCCAGCAGGCGGCGACGATGACGACAAGCCCCAGCAGGCTCTGCAGGTTCAGGACGCTGAACATGGATGCGTTTCCCCGACCGGCTCCCCGCCGGCCTCTGCCCCGTTGAACGCCAGGCCGGCGCCGATGGCAAGCCGCAGTCTGGCTCGTTTCCGGCCCTGAATCGGTCGCGATCGGCGCGCGTCATCACGGAACCGTGATCAGCACGGGACAGGGAGACACGAGATGCGCAAGGGTCTGATGCTCGCCGCGGCGAGCGTGTTGGTATTGTCCGCCTGCTCGCCCGCGGAAAGCGCCCGCGAGGAGAGTTACAGGGAGCAAGCCGCCGCCGATACGGCCGCCGATACGGCCGCCGGGACCGTCCGGGCTGTCGCAGCGAGAACCCCGGAGCCGGAAGCGCCGGTCGCCCCGCCCGCCCCGATCGCGAAGATCGCCTACGCCTTCAGCTACATCATGTCCGTGCCCAAGGACCGGGGCGCCGAACTGATGAGCCGGCACGAACTGGCCTGCGCCTCGGCCGGCGCCGGCTACTGCCAGGTCGTCTCGGCGCGGGCCGACTGGACCTCGCGGGAGCCCGGGGGCCGGCTCGAGCTGCGCGGCCAGCCCGACTGGATCAACCGCTTCCGCAGCCAGCTGGCGCTTGACGCCCAGAACGCCGGCGGCCGTCTGGACGCGGCGGTCACCAATGGCGAGGACGTTACCCGCGGCATCGACACAGCCGCGACGGGGGCGAAAACCACCGCCTCGCTCGCCGACCGTATCCGCGACCTGCAAGCTCGCCGCGGCGGCACGCTCGAACAGCGGCTGCAGGTCGAACGCCAGCTCGCCGACCTGCAACGCCAGTACGACGCCCAGCAACTGGCGCTCCGCGCGCTCAACGACCGCGTCCAGAGCGCGCGACTGACGCTCGAATACCGCCAGGGCGGGGTCATGGCCGCCGACAGTCCCACCCGCCCTGTCGCCCGCGCGCTGGCCGATGCCTTCGGCCTGTCGATGGGCATGCTGGCCCTGCTGATCACCGCCGGATCCGTCCTGCTGCCGATCGCGGTGATCGGGGGCGCGGTTTGGTGGGCGGTCGTGCGGCGGCGAAAACCGGCGGCCGCCTAGCCGCCCCGCACCAGCCGGCCATAGTCTTCCATCAGCCCGAGGCTGAGGGCGCCGGGGGTGAAGCGGTATTCGCCGATCTCACTCACCGGCGTCACCTCGGCGGCGGTGCCGGTCAGGAAGCATTCGCTGAAGGTCGCCAGTTCCTCCGGACGGATGTTGCGGACGACGACCTCGATCCCCCGGGCCTTGGCCATCTCGATCACGGTCTGGCGGGTGATGCCGTCCAGGATCGCGTCGACCGGCGGGGTGTGCAGCACGCCGTCTTGTACGAAGAAGACGTTGGCACCGGTGGCCTCGGCGACATAGCCGCGCCAGTCCAGCATCATGGCGTCGGCGTAGCCGCGCCGTTCCGCCGCCGTCTTGGACATGGTGCAGATCATGTACAGCCCCGCCGCCTTGGCCGCCGAGGGCGCGGTGGTCGGGTCGGGGCGACGCCATTTCGACCACTCCAACCGGATGCCCCGGGCCTTGGTTTCGGGGTCGAAATAGCTGGGCCACTCCCACACGGCGATGGCGACCCGGACCTTGTTGTTGATGGCCGAGACGCTGACGGTCTCCGGACCGAGGAAGGCGACCGGCCGCACATAACAGTCCGACAGTCCCATCTTCTCGCAGGTCGCCTTGCAGGCCGCGTCGATCTCGGCCACGCTGTACGGAAGGTCGAAATCCAGCAGGTTTGCAGAGCGCTTCAGGCGTTCGCTATGCGGGGTCAGCTTGAAGATTTCGCCGTCATACATACGCTCACCCTCGAAAACCGACGAGCCGTAGTGAAGGGCATGGGTCAGAACGTGCGTTTTCGCGTCCCTCCAGGGCACGAAATCGCCGTCCATCCAGATCCAGCCGTCACGATCGTCGAAAGGAACGAAGGCCATTGAAGAACGTCTCCCGCGTCTGCCCTCGGGTTAGAGCCGCCCGAACCGGCGAGGTCAACGCCTCCGCAGCCCGCGGGGTCGCATCCGCATGACCGACGTCCGTCCCCATGGCCGCTCGGGTCCGGTCGCCGGTCCCGGCGCCGGCCGCCACCTGCTGGTCGTCGACGACGACGACCGGATTCGCGAGCTGCTCAAGGAATTCCTCGCGCGCGAGGGCTATCGCGTCACCGGAGCCGCCCACGCCGCCGCGGCCAGGCGGCTGATGGAGCTGATCGAGTTCGACCTCGTCGTGCTCGACGTCATGATGCCCGGCGAGAGCGGCTTCGACCTGACCACCTGGGTCCGCTCCAAGGCCGAGACCTCGAAGACGCCCGTCCTGCTGCTGACCGCACGCGGCGATCCGGACGACCGTATCGAGGGCCTGTCGCGTGGCGCCGACGACTACATGTCCAAGCCGTTCGACCCCCGCGAACTGGCGCTGCGCGTCGACGCCATCCTGCGCCGCACCGGCGGCAAGCCGCTGACGCCGCGCGAGATCAAGCTGGGTCCGGCGGTGTTCGACATGGAGCGGCTGGAGCTGTCGAAGGACGGCAAGCCCCAGCGCCTGACCGAGGCCGAGGCCCAGCTGCTCAAGACCCTCGCCATCCACGCCCACGCGCCGGTCGAGCGGATGAGCCTGTCGCCCGACACCGCCGACATCACCGGCCGCGCCGTCGATGTCCAGGTCACCCGTCTGCGCCGCAAGCTGGAAGCCGACCCCAAGAACCCGCGCTACCTCCAGACCGTGCGCGGCGTCGGCTACATGCTGGCCCCCGACTGATGAAGGCGAACCATCACCTCCCTTCTCCC
>JACPDR010000013.1 GCA_016183935.1 Caulobacterales bacterium | reverse complement strand
GACGCCCAATGAGGCGCACGCGGCTCTGGCCCGCTTCCTCTTACGCAACACGGCGGCGCGACGGACCGTCGGCGCCCTGTCCGGCGGCGAGCGGCTGCGGGCGGGGCTGGCCTGCGTCATGACCGCCGCCCGGCCGCCGCAGCTGCTGATCCTCGACGAGCCCACCAACCATCTGGACCTCGACTCGATCGCAGCGGTCGAAGCGGCGCTGGTCGCCTATGACGGCGCTGTGGTGGTGGTCAGCCACGATCCCGACTTTCTGCGGGCGATCGGCGTGGAACGGACGATCGAACTCAGGCCGTCCGGTTGAAGGCCACCGCCCGGCTGTCGCCGGTGTTGGCCCGGCCGCTGGCGCCATAGGCGGACGGATTGCCCCGCTGGGTGGCCACCTCGGCGGCGATGGTCTTGACCAGCCCCTCGGAGATGATCCGCGCGGCCTCGATGGCGCGGGAATGGCGGGTCAGGATGGCTTCGAACGCCTGGGTGACCCGGATCAGGGCGGCCCGCTCCTTGGCGGGGGCGGCGGCCAGCGTGCCCGGATCGGCCTTCACCTGCGCCGATTCCCGACGGTAGGCGTTGGCCAGATCCTGGGTCCCGGCCAGGCTGGCGGCGGCGTCCTGCGGCCGGTGCGCCTCGAAGGCCTCGGCTTCGGCGCCGAGGCTGGCGGTCAGCCGCTCGGTCAGGTCGATCAGCTGACGCACCCGGGCGGTGGCGTTGAGGGCGGCGGTTCCGGTCATTGCGCTTGCTCCTGCATCTTCAGCATCTGGGCGACGACCTGGTCGGCGAGGCCGATCCCGCCGGCCTTGACGGTCTGCTTGGCCATGGCCTCGATCATGAAGCTGCGCCAGGTGCTTTCGGCTTCGCCGCCGCCGAACGGACCCTCGGTCGAGAGGCCCTCGAACATCGGCTTCATCATCTGCGCCAGGAAGGAGGCCTCGAACGCCTCGGCGGTCTCGCGCATCCGGGCCGTGGGGGCGGCGGCCGGCGGGGCGGACGGCGCCGGCTGGAGCAGGGCGGGGGAGACGGACAGGTCGCTCATCCTCACATCACCTCGATTTCGGCCTGCAGCGCGCCGGCGGCCTTGATGGCCTGCAGGATGCTGATCATGTCGCGCGGGCTGACGCCGAGGGCGTTCAGGCCGTTGACGAGGTCGGACAGCGAGGCGCCGCCGCCGATGATCCGCATCTGGGTCCCGAGGTCTTCCTCGACCGAGACGTCCGACTGCGGCACGACCACGGTCTCGCCGCCGCGGCTGAACGGCTCGGGCTGGCTGACTAGCGGCGTCTCCTGCACCGAGACGGTCAGATTGCCCTGGGCGATGGCGACGGTGGAGACCCGCACCGCGTCTCCCATGACGATGACGCCGTTGACCTCGTCGATAATCACCTTGGCGGGGGCGTCCACGGCGACGGGCAGGTTCTCGACCCGGCTGATGAAGCCGGCCATGCCCATCTGGCCCGGCGCGCGCAGGGCGATAACGGTGCCGTTCTCGGCCAGCGCCGCGTTCGGATAGACTTGGTTGATGGCGGCGGCGACGCGCTGGGCGGTGGTGAAGTCCGGGTTGCGCAGCGTCAGCCGGATCTCGTTCATGTTGGCCAGCTGGAAGCCGGTCTCGCGCCCGACCGTGGCGCCCGAGGCGATGCGGCCCGCGGTGGGCACGCCGCGCGTCACCGACGATCCCGAAGCGCCCGACGCCGAAACCGCGCCGGTCTGGATCGAGCCCTGCGCGACCGCATAGACCTCGCCGTCGGCGCCCTGCAGGCTGGTGACCAGCAGGGTCCCGCCCAGCAGGCTCTTGGCGTCGCACATGGACGAGACGTTGACGTCGATGCGGGCGCCGGGCGTGGCGAAGGGCGGCAACTCGCCGGTGACCATGATGGCGGCCATGTTCTTGGAGTTGGCGTTGGAGCCGCGGATATTGACGCCCAGCCGCTCGGTCATCCCTTCCAGCGACTGCCGGGTGAACGGACAGTTGCGCAGGCTGTCGCCGGTGCCGTTCAGGCCGACCACCAGCCCGTAGCCGACCAGCTGGTTGGTGCGGACGCCCTCGACGGCGGCGATGTCCTTGATCCGCGACTGCGCCTGGGCGGGAAGGGCGAACCCGGCCACGGCGGCGGCGGTCAAGAGGGAGGCGAGCAGTTTCTGCATCGGTACGGTGTCCGCGAACTGTTGTGCTCGCTGCGATGCCAGCGCCGTGCCAAACAGAAAACTCAAGAAAAACAGCGAGGGCGGCCCGCCTGGACGCTGGCGATGCGGCAGAAAATGCCGGGGCGTTAACCAAACGGTGACCCCCGCCGACGAATGGTCCGGCATGTCCTGGAGTCGCAATCCATGAAGGTCACCGGCCCCTCTGGCCCGTCCGCCTCGCAAGGAGCCCGCCCCGCCAAGCCGGCCGGCGGCTTTTCCGTGCCGTCCGCCGGGGCCGCGGCCTCGACCGCGGCGGCGGCCGCCGCCGCCGGCGTTTCCGGCGTCGCGGGGGTCTCGGCCCTGATGGCCCTGCAAGGGGTCGAGGACGCCACCGAGCGCCGCCGCCGGGCCATCCGCCGGGGCGGCGGCCTGCTGGACCGGCTCGACGAATTGAAGCTGGCCCTGCTGGGGGGCGAGGCCGGGGAGGGGGCGCTGGAGCGCCTGGGCCGCAGCCTGCGCGAGGAGCGCCCGATCGACCCCGATCCCGGTCTGAACAGCCTGCTGGCCCAGATCGATCTGAGGGCCGCCGTCGAGCTCGCCAAGGCTGATCTTCGCCGCAACGCAGCATAAACCGGCGAAATATTTCGCAAAAGCACGATCGGAGGGCACCGGGTGATGAAGAAATGTCACGCTCGGCAACCGACCGGATCAATCGTTGGTCACGCTCGCGCGAGCGTTGTTGCCGCGACTCTTCGTCATCCCTATACGCAGCGGTGCGCCACAGGGGGGCGCTGGTTGAGAGCGTGAGTGCGATGAACGCATTGGCGTCTGTGATCGAGCCGAGCGACTATCGGCCGTCGGAGGACGAGCCGTTCATGAATGAACGGCAGCTGGCCTACTTCAAGGCCAAACTCCTGGCCTGGAAGGACGAGATTCTTCGCGAGTCCAAGGGGACGGTGGTCAATCTGAAGGCGGAGACGGAAAATCATCCGGATCTCGTCGACCGGGCGTCATCGGAATCCGACCGTGCGCTGGAACTGCGGACGCGGGACCGTCAGCGAAAGCTGATCTCAAAGATCGACGAGGCGCTGCGCCGTATCGAGGACGGTTCCTACGGCTACTGCGAGGAAACCGGCGAGCCGATCAGCCTCGGCCGCCTTGAAGCCCGTCCGACGGCGACCCTGTCGGTCGAGGCCCAGGAACGCCACGAGCGTCGCGAGCGGGTTCACCGCGACGACTGAAGGTCGCGCCATGCGCCTGTTGATCGGCCTGCTGTGGCTTCTGAGCCTGTCGACGCCGGTCAGCGCGCAAGCGATCGACTCCGCGCGGCGCGCCGATGGGGCCCCGCCCGAAATCCCGGCGGCCCTTCGCGGCGACTATTTCTACATCCGGTCGGACGAGATCGGCCGCGGCTACCACATCCATGTCCGCTATCCCGAGGGCTATGACCCCGCGGCGGAGCGCACCTGGCCGACCGTCTACCTCACCGACGGCGACAGCCTGTTCCCGATCCTGGCGGCCAATCACCTGTTCCTCCACTATGACGACGGCCTGCCCGAGGCGCTGGTGGTCGGCATCGCCTATGGCGGTTTCGACCCCTCGGTGAACCGGCGCAATATAGATTTCCAGTCGCCGGGAGCCGGCGTGGAGCCGTCCCAAGCCGGGGCGGCGGCCTTCCAGCGTTTCCTCAAGGCCGACCTGATCCCCCTGATCGAGCGTCGCTACCGCTCGGACCCGACCCGGCGGGTGCTGTTCGGACAGTCGCGCGGCGGCGCCTTCGTGCTGTATTCCGCCGTGACCGACCCGGACCTGTTCTGGGGCCGGATCGCCAGCAACCCCTCGCTCACGCCCGGCGTCGAATCTCTGCTGGCCACCGCCGCCCCGGCGGGACAGCCGGACCTGGGTCTGGTCGTGGTCAGCGGCACACGCGACCGGGCGGATCTGCAGGCGGAGGCCGCCCGATGGCTGTCGGTCTGGGAGGCGCGCGCGGACAAGCCTTGGCGGCTGCTCGGCGTGAGAGTGGAAGGCGGCACCCACGCCGCGGACGCGCCCGCCGCCTACCGCCTCGGCATGAACTGGCTGTTCGGCGCGGACCCAGCGCCTTGACTTGACCGCCCGGGAGCGCGACCTACCGCGCCTCGCGTTTCAAGGTCGCCTCATGTCCGTCAAGGTTCGTTTCGCCCCGTCGCCGACGGGGAAGCTGCACGTAGGCAATGTGCGCACCGCCCTGGTGAACTGGATGTTCGCCAAGGGGCAGGGGGGCTCGTTCGTGCTGCGCATCGACGACACCGATCTGGCCCGCTCCACGGCCGAGTTCGAGCAGGGCATCGAGGACGACCTGACCTGGCTCGGCCTGGTCTGGGACGAACGCTACAACCAGTCGAAGCGGTTCGATCGCTATGAGGAGGCCGCCGCGCGCCTGAAGGCGGCGGGCCGGCTGTACCCGGCCTATGAAACCGCCGACGAACTCGATCGCCGTCGCAAGGTGCAGCTGTCGCGTGGCCTGCCGCCCGTCTACGACCGCGCCGCGCTCGAGCTCACCGACGCCGACAAGGCCGCCTACGAGGCCGAGGGGCGCCGCCCGCACTGGCGCTTCAAGCTCGACGGCAAGCGGGTCGCCTGGGAGGACATGGCCCGCGGCCACGCCGAGGTCGACACGGCGTCGATGTCCGACCCCGTCCTGATCCGCGAGGACGGCCTGTTCCTCTACACCCTGCCGTCGGTGGTGGACGACATCGACATGGCCATCACCCATGTGATCCGGGGCGAGGACCACGTCACCAACACCGGCGCGCAGATCGAGATCTTCGAGGCGCTGGGTGGGCCCGTGCCGGCCTTCGCCCACATGCCGCTGTTGGTCGGCGCCGACGGCCACGCCCTGTCCAAGCGGCTGGGCTCCCTGTCGATCGCCGAGATGCGCGAGCAGGGCTATGAGCCGATCGCCATCACCAGCCACCTCGGCCGCATCGGCACCTCCGATCCGCTGGAGGTCGCGCCCACCATCGAAGCCTTGGGCGAAAGCTTCTCGTTCTCGAAGATGGGCCGCTCTCCGGCGCGCTACGACACCGCCGATCTCGACCGCCTGAACGCCCAGGCCCTGCACGCGACGGCGTATGCGGCGGCGAAGCCGCGGCTCGAGGCGCTCGGCTGCGATCTCGGCGAACCGGTCTGGAACGCCTTGCGTCCCAATCTTCAGAAGTTCACCGATGTGGTTGATCTTGAACGGGTCATCAGCGGGCCGATCACGCCCCTGGTCGAGGACCCCGCCTTCGCCGCCGCCGCGTTGGAGGTGCTGCCGCCGGTGCTCGACGCCGATGCATGGTCCGTCTGGACCAATGCGGTGAAGGACCGGACCGGAGCCAAGGGCAAGGCCCTGTTCATGCCTCTGCGCCACATCCTGACCGGTCAGACGCACGGACCGGACATGGCGACCCTGGTGCCCTTGATCGGCCGCGAACGGATCGTGAAGCGGCTGGCCGGCGAGACCGCCTGACGGGTCAGTCGCCGCACACCGGCCGCGAAAAAGGCCGCGCTCCGGAGAAGCGCGGCCTCTTCACAGGCGATCCTGGTTCGCCGGTCAGGCGTTGCAGGCGGCCAGCTGCTCGGCCGTCAGTTCGACGCCCTTGTAGCTGAAGGCCGTCACGGGGCCGAAACGGGCCACGACGCGGCGGCAGGCGCGCGCGGCGGGCTGGTTGGCGCCGCCGTTGGCGGTGCAGGTCGCGCCTTCGCAGCGCCAGGCGGCGCCGTCGATGATGGTGCGTTCGGCGGGCGCCTTGGACGCATCGGCGAGCACGGCGCTCGAGACCGGGGCATCGGCGAAGGCCGGAGCGGCGACCAGCATGGTCGCGGCGATAAGCAGAGCACGCATGGATAGTCTCCGAAGATGGCAGAGGGCGTTGATCCGCCCGGCGACGTCAGCGGCCGGCGTCGAACGCGAGACGTGACTGACCAGTGATTACTTATCGCCGATCATGTTGCAAGTGAGGCGTCGCGTCCGCAGCCGCCACCGTCTCGATCGCCTGGGCCACTGTGTCGCAGACGACCCACGCCTGCCGGAACGAGGCAGGCGTCATCCCTTCCTCGATGCTGTGCTCCATGACGGCCAGCAAGGCGTCCCAGAACCCGTTGAGATTGAGGAAGATCACCGGCTTGGCGTGCAGGTCCAGCCGCTTCCAGGAGAGGATCTCGATCGCCTCCTCGAGGGTGCCGACGCCGCCGGGCGCGACCACGAAGGCGTCGGACTGGTCGTACATGATGGTCTTGCGCTCGTGCATCGACGGCACGACCAGGGTTTCGACCTCGTCGAACAACCGTTCGCGGCTGCGCAGGAAGCCGGGCATGACGCCCAGCACCCGCCCGCCGGCGGCGTGCGCCGCCCGCGCGGAGGCTCCCATCAGGCCCACGCCGCCGCCGCCGTAGATCAGTCGCCAGCCCGCCCTGGCCGTCGCCTCGCCGAACGCCCGCGCCGCCGCCAGATAGTCTGGATGGACCGCCTCGGAGGAGCCGCAGAACAGGCAGACCGACTTGCCGTCGAACGGCTGGATGGTGGCGGGCGACGACATGGGGCCTCGAAAGACAGTATTGAAGACAGCGACCTCGCGGCCGCGCTATCAGGGGCGACACTCCTAACGGGCGGAGAGACAGGATGAAACGGGCGATATTGTCCACGGTCGCGGCTGTGCTCGCGGCTGGAGCGACGGCCTGCTCCCCGCCGCCGCCGGAACAGGCTGGAGAGCGGACCGGCTCGGCCGGAGACTGGGCCCGGCCGCCGGTTGTCGAGAGCGTCGAGCGGAGCGGATCGGCGCTGGTGGTGTCGGGCGTCGCCGAGCCCGAGGCCCGCGTGGTCCTGCGCAGCGACGAGGGCGCGGCTTTCGCGGCCACCGCCGATTCGCTCGGCCGGTTCGAGGTCGGCCTCCCGACCCCGCGCGAACACCTGCTGCTTCGTCCCGAGACCCAGGTCGGCCAGGACGCCGCGCCTTCGCCGGACCGTCTGCTGATCCTCGCGGGCGGGCAGGGGCCGATCGTCGTGCTTCGACCGGGCGGCCCGACCCGTCGGCTGGACGCCGCCCCGGTGCTCGGCGCGATCGACAGCGACGGCCGCATGCGGCTGGCCTCCGGCCGGGTCGCCCCGGGAACGGCCTTGGTCGAGGTGGAGAGCCGCGGCGAGACGGTGCAGGTCACGCCCGATCCTCAGGGCCGCTGGAGCGTGATGCTGGCTCCGCACGAGGGGCCGGACCAGATCCGGGTCACGGGCCGTGATTTCGTCTGGCCGGGCCAGTCGGCGGCGCCGTCGCGGGCGCTCGCGGTCGAACGCCTGGAAGCGGGCTGGCGTATCCTCTGGACGGGACCCGGGGACGCGCGCCAGTCGACATGGCTGCCCGATGGGCGCGCGGCCTGACGGTCCAAAGGATTTCGTTAACCAATTTAGCCGAACGAGGGGATGTCTTCTGTTCGAGGACACCCACCATCACCGAACCACTCCAGCCCGGCGCTCGCGTCGGGCTTTTTTCTGTCCCGCGGCGGTCCAATGTCGCCGGTGGTCCTGATGACGCGTGCGCGGCCGGGGTCACGACATCGAGCCAGGCACGCCGAACGCGCTGTCGAGTTGCGGGGAGGGGGCGCCGGAATGAGGGGAAGGCCTGAGAGTGGCTCCGCGGGTAGGGGCTTTTGGCCGATTTCCACGACTTGTCACTTTTTGTCGTCAGGCGTCAGATTCTCTCACAAGATCAACGTGATGGAACGCGTTGGGGGCGTCAGCGCGCTTCACCGTTTTTCATCATGGTTTTGGCTGGGTGAGGGTAAGGGTGAGGGTAAGCTGCGGCCAATTGAGGGTAAAAACTCCCGCCGCAAGGAGCCATTTGGACCATTCCCGCGATCCTTACCCTCACCCTTACCCTCAATCGTTCCGGGAAGTGACGGAAGTTCAAGACCTTGGACCTCCTCGATTCAGCCCACGAAACCGTGAAGGCAGTGCAGGACCAGGCGAGGCTTTTCAGGACTGTGCAGGCCCGCGGCGCTGACCCTCCGAGGGCCTTGGAAGAGCGGTCTGGCCTCTCGTAGAATCAAGACTTGGGCTTGATTTGCGTGAGGCCGAGCATGGCGAAGACATCCAAAAAACTGACCGACCGGGGCCTGCGTGGCGTCCTGCCGGAGGGGCGACACCCCGACGGCGACGGGCTTTATCTGGTGGTTGCGGCGTCCGGGGGGCGCAGCTGGATTTTCCGGCACATGTACAAGGGTCGACGCCGGGACATGGGGCTGGGCTCCTTCGCCGACGTTTCGCTCGTTCAGGCGCGCGACATTTGCGAGGACGCCCGGCGCGCGATGAAGAAGGGGGCTGATCCCCTTGCGGCCCGGACCACACCCCAACTGCCCGCAAAGTCCATCGGCGCGGTCAGGGCACCGGGCAGCCAGCCCCGGTCGCCCGGCGCGACCGACGGGACTAACGAGACCGGAGCGTCGCTGGGTCAATGCTGGCTCGCCTACGTCGAGGCCCAGGAAGGCGGTTGGCGGGGCCGAAAGACGAAGGACAGCTGGATGCGGTCCATCAATCGGCATGCGGCCGCAATCAAGGACTGGCCGGTGAGCGAGATCGACGTCGATGCGGTGATGTCCGTCGTTGAGCCCCTGTGGCTCACCAAGGCCGAGTCCGCCGGAAAATTGCGCGAGCGGCTGGAGCGGGTGCTGGACTTCGCTCAGGTGAAGGGCTTGCGAACGGGCCAGAACCCTGCGGTTTGGAAGGGCAACCTCTTCTACCTGCTTCCGCCCCGCCCGAAGCTTCAGCGCGGGCACATGGCAGCCATGCCTTACGAGGATATCCCGGACTTCATGGTCCGACTGGCGCGGAGCCGCGGAATGTCGGCCAGGGCGCTGGAATTCACCGTGCTCACGGTGGCGCGCGAAACCATGACGCTGGAAGCCACTTGGGGAGAGATGAGCGCCGACCTCTGGGCGCTCGACGCGACCCGGATGAAGGAGCGGCCCTTCCGCCAGCCGCTCTCCAGCGGCGCGCTGGCGGTCCTGACGGCGGTGAGCCCCGAGACCAAGCGCGCCGATCAGCTCGTCTTTCCGGGCCCGAAGGGGGGCGTGATGTCGAACATGGCGATGGACATGATGCTGCGGGATCTGGCGCCGGGATACACGCCGCATGGCATGCGGTCATCGTTTCGGGACTGGGCCGGCGATGAGACGGAGTTCGCCAAGGAGGTGATCGAGGAATGCATGGCCCACGCGGTCGGCGACGAAACGGAACGGGCCTATCGCCGCCGGGACGCGCTCAGGAAACGGCGCGATGTCCTCCAAGCCTGGTCCGACTACTGTCTGTCCGAAGTGAATACTTCCATGGTCGACGCGGGCAGGACGGCAACCGCTGCGGCTTGATGCGTCAAGTTCCAGATCAGAGGAGAACCGTTTTGGCGCAACGTGCTGTCTTCGGCCTCGTAAACGTCAGTCTGGAACCGCGTCGAAGATGCGGCGCCGCGTCGTTCTCTGACGTTGGTTCTGCTGATCGTCTCATCCGACCTGCCAGTGAACGGCTTCTTCTCGGGCTCACCGAGCCGCACCTGATGAGGCTCCGGACCTGAGGCGTCACGCTTTACGGTGAGTCCGAGTGATCATGAATCACCTCAATCACCTTGCACGCCGAGACCCGACCACCGGCACACTCGGTCGTCATGCGGGTAAGCTCTGCCTGCATGGCCCTAAGTTGCCGGATTTTCAGGCCTACCTCCGACAGGTGGCGTTCTGCAATCGCGTTAGCCTCTCCGCACGGACGATCAGGATGGTCGGACAGATCCAGAAGCGAGCGGATGGCCTCCAGATCAAATCCGAGTTGCCGGGCATGGCGAATGAAGGCCAGCCGCCGCAGGGCGGCGTCGTCATAGAGCCGGCGGTCGCTCGCGGTCCGGGGCGGCTCTCGCAGGAGGCCGATCTGTTCGTAGAACCGGATGGTCGGAATCTTGACGCCCGTCGCGGCCGACAGCTTGCCGATCGTTCGGAGCGGGGAGAGGGCGGGGCGGGCTGACATGATTCTGAAAATAGGCGCTTGATCCTCTAGCAGCTAGAGCATGCACAAGGGTCATCCAAGGATCGCCGGAGCCGCAATGACCGAACCCCTGATCTCGGACCCTCCTGCGGCCACGGGCTGCGGCTGCGGCGCGCCGGTGAAGTTCGACGGCGCGTCTCCGGCCTACCGCCGCATCCTTCTGGCCGTCATCGCGATCAATGCGGCAGCCTTTCTGGCGGTCGCCGGCGGGGCGGTGATCCAGGGCTCCGCCGCCCTTGGGGCCAACGCCCTCGACTTCCTCGCCGACAGCGCGACCTACGCAATCAGCCTGTGGGCCATCGGCAAGTCGGTCCGGGTGCGCTCGGGCGCGGCCCTCCTCAAGGGCGCGAGCCTGGCCCTTCTGGCCGTCGTCATCCTCGGCTTCGCCGTGTGGCGGGCCCTGTCCGGCGCCCCGCCCGAGGGGACGGTGATCACCGGCCTCGGCCTGTTCGGCTTCCTCGCCAACGCCGTGGCCGCCCTTCTGCTGGTGCGCCACCGTGATGGCGACGCCAACGTCCGCTCGGTCTGGCTCTGCACGCGCAACGACCTGATCGAAAGCCTGGTGGTCGCGGCGGCCGGCGGCCTGGTCTGGCTGACCGCCTCGCGCTGGCCGGACCTGATCGCGGGCGCCGTCCTCGCCCTGATCTTCCTGCAGTCGGCCTGGTCGATCATCCGCCAATCGCGGCAGGAACTGCGAGACGCCGCGTGAAGCCGGCGGAGCGGGCCCGGACGGCCGGACGACGGGCGCAGAGCCGCCCTGCGACGATGGTGCGATTGAAGTGGCGGCTTACCGTGTTATGGGACGCCATGGGATTTTTCTCGGTCAGACAGGGTTGGATGGCGGCGCTGCTCGCGTCGTTCTTCGCCCTGTTCGTCCTGGTCTCCACCGTCGAGGCCGCCACCTGCGCGCCGGAAGCCATGACCCACGCCTCGGAAACGATCGCGGACACGCCGTCCGATCCGGATGACACCGGCCGGTCTGACCCGCACGCGATCTGCTCCCACGGACATTGCCATCACAGCGGCGTCGCCACGGCTCAGACGCCCGATGCGCTGACCCCGACCTCGAAGGATCGTGAGCCCAGCCCCCTGCGACCGGCCGATCCTCTGGCGTCGCGCAAACCCACAGGTCCGGACCGCCCCCCCAGAGGCTGACGGGATCGCGCGCGAACGCGCGCCCTCCACGTCAACCATCTGGGAAACAGGACCTATGCCATCCCCTAATCGCCGTCTGCCGCACGTCGCGGCTGGCGGAGCCGCGGTCGCCCTCGCGGCGATCCTGGCCATGCTGGCCCCGGGGTCAGCCTTCGCCGAACCCGTCACCCTGGCCGAAGCGCTGGCCCGCGCCTCCGCCTCATCGCCGACGCTCGCCGCGGCCGAAGCCGATGTGGCCGCCGCCTTGGGGCGGGCCCAGCAGGCCGGCTTCCGGCCGAATCCGGAGCTTGGCCTGGAGGTCGAGAATTTCGCCGGCACCGGCGGTTTCTCCGGCGTCGATGACGCTGAAAGCACCCTCAGCGTGGGGCAGCGGTTCGAACTCGGCGGCAAGCGGCCGGCGCGTGAGCGCGCCGCCCAGGCCGAGGTGGACGCCGCGCGCCTGCGTCTGGCGGTCGCACGGGCGGACCTGCAGCAGCAGGTGCGTGACGCCTATGCCGAAGCCTGGGCCGACAGCCGGCGGGTCGAACTGGCCCGCGAACAGTTCCTGCGCGCGGACAATCTCCAGACCATCGCGACCGAACTCGTCGACGCCGGCCGGGAACCGCCGCTGCGGGCGCTGAGGGCCCGCACCTCCGCCCTGGAAGCGGTCGGCCGTGTTCGAGCCGCCGAGGCCGAGTATGCGGAAGCCCAGCGGGCGCTCGCCGCCCTCTGGGGCGGCAGCGACGATCTGCCCGAGCCGGTCGCATCCGGGACCGGGCCCGCGCCCGAGGCGGTTATCGATCCGGCGACCGCGCTGGACGTGCGTCTGGCCGAGGCGGAGGTCGCGACCTCGATCGCGGTCGTGGACCGTGAACGGACCCTGTCGCGCCCCGATGTGACGGTCAGCGTCGGCGCCCGTCAGTTCCGCGGCACGGACGACACGGCGCTGGTGGTCGGCGCCTCCATGCCGATCGGCCTCTTTGATCGCAACCAGGGCAATATCGCCGCCGCGAACGCCGAGCGGACCGGCGCCGAGGCCCGCCGCAACGCCGCCCTGGCCGGGTCGATCCGGCGCACGCGCGACGCCCAGGCCGCCCTGCGCACGGCCGAGGCCCGTCTCGCCTTCCTGGAAAACCAGGCTGAACCCGAGGCGCTGGAGGCCGTGCGCATCGCGCGAGAAGGCTTCTCGGCCGGCCGCTTCACCCTGCTGGACGTGCTCGACGCCGAAGAGGCGCTGAACACCCTGCAGGCCGACATGATCACCGCGGAGCTTGAGCGCGCGCAAGCCGTCGCCGCCCTGACCCGCGCCACCGAAACCGAAGGGCCCACCCAATGAAGAGACTGACGAACCAGCAGCGCCTCCTGGCGGGGGCCGCGGCCGCTGTGATCATCCTCGGCGGCGGATACGCCGTCTGGACCGTGACCCGTGGTCCGGAGGCCGCTCCCGAGGCGCAGGCCGAAGAAGAGGAAGCGCACGGCGCGGGCGAGGCCCTCGAGATGGACGCCGCGCGCATCCAGGCCGCCGGCATTGTCCTGGCCCCCGTGGGCAGCGGTGCGCTGAGCGCCGAGATCGTGGCCCAGGGCACCGTGGTCGGAACCCCCCAGGGCGAAGCCGTACTCGCGGCCCGCGCCGACGGCGTGATCAGCCGGGTCTCCCTGCGCCTGGGCGACAGCGTGCGCGCCGGCCAGACCGTGGCCCTGATCGAGAGCCGCGAGGCCTCGACCATCGCCGCCGAACGCTCGGCGGCCCAGGCCCGTCTCACTGCGGCCCGTCAGGCGCTGGCGCGCGAACAGCGGCTGTTCGACGCCCAGATCACCGCGCGCCAGGATCTGGAAGCCGCCCAGACCGTCCTGGCCGAGGCCGAGGCGGAATCGCGGCGGACCTCGTCCGCGGCGGCGGCGGCCCGGGTCTCCAGCGACGGCCGCAGCACCGGCGTGGTCAGCCCGATCAGCGGTCGGGTGACGGCGGCGGACGCCACTCTCGGCGCCTTCGTCACGGCGGGGACCGAGCTGTTCCGTGTCGCCAACGCCAGCCAGATCGAGATCGAAGCGGCGGTCTCAGCGGAGGACGCGGCCCGGATCGCCTCGGGCGACCGCGCCAGCATCAGTTTGCCGGAGGGCGAGGTGCCGGCGACGGTCCGTTCGATCACCCCGGGGGTCGACGCCGAGAGCCGCTCCGCCACCGTCATCCTGAGCCTCTCCGGGGTCGGCGGGCTGCGGCCCGGCCAAGCGGTCTCGGCGCGAATCTACACGCGCGATGCGCAGACGTCGGGCGGACTTTCCGTGCCCGAGGAAGCCATCCAGACGGTCGAGGGCCGCGACGTGGTCTTCGTCAGAACGGCCACGGGGTTCACGGCCGCGCCGGTCATCGTCGGCCAGCGCAGCGCGGGACGCGCCCAGATCACCTCGGGCCTGCGATCCGGCCAGACGATCGCGGCCCGCAACGCCTTCCTGCTGAAGGCCGCGCTGGGCGCAGGCGAAGTGGAGCACTAGACCATGATCGCTAACCTCATGGCCCTGTCGGTTCGGGCGCGATGGATGATCATCGCGCTCGTGCTGATCGTCTCCACCTACGGCGCGTGGCAACTGACCCGGCTGCCGATCGACGCCGTGCCGGACATCACCAACAATCAGGTGCAGATCAACACCTCCGACGCCTCGCTCTCGCCGGTCGAGATCGAGAAACGCGTGACCTTCCCGGTCGAGACCGCCATGGCCGGCATCCCCGGCCTGCAATCGACCCGATCCCTGTCGCGCAACGGCTTCTCGCAGGTCACCGTGATCTTCGAGGAGAACGTCAACCTCTATTTCGCGCGGCAGCAGGTCAGCGAACGCCTCGTCCAGGCCCAGGAAAGCCTGCCCGAGGGGGTCCAGCCCCAGATGGGGCCCGTTACCACGGGCCTGGGCGAAGTGTTCATGTACGCCATCGACTACGAGAACCCGGGCGGTCGCGGCGCGACCGTGCGCAACGGGCAGCCGGGCTGGCAGTCCGACGGGTCGTTCCTGACGCCCGAAGGCGATCGATTGACCGACGACGTCTCGCGCGCGGCCTATCTCAGGACCGTGCAGGACTGGATCATTGCGCCGCAACTGCGCACCGTGAACGGGGTCGCAGGCGTCGACACGATCGGCGGCTTCGAGAAACAGTATGTCGTCGAGCCCGACCCGACGCGTCTGGCCCAGTACGGCGTCTCCTACAGCGAACTGGCGCAGGGGTTGGAGGCCGCCAACCTTTCGGTCGGCGCCAACTTCGTCGAGCGTGGCGGCGAGGCCTATCTGGTGCGGGCCGACGCCCGCATCCGCAGCCTCAGTCAGATTGAGGAGGCCATCGTCGCCACCCGGGGCGGCGTGCCCGTCGCGGTTCGCGATGTCGCCACCGTCAGTCTCGGGGGCGATCTGCGCACCGGCGGCGCCACCATGAACGGTCACGAGGTCGTCATCGGCACCACCCTGATGCTGATCGGCGAGAACAGCCGCACCGTGGCCCGCGCGGTCGGCGAGCAGCTGGAGACGACGGTCCGATCCCTGCCGCCG
The DNA here is from genome assembly GCA_016183935.1 of Caulobacterales bacterium. Lineage (GTDB taxonomy): Bacteria > Pseudomonadota > Alphaproteobacteria > Caulobacterales > Caulobacteraceae > Brevundimonas. Next base: position 86,870 of record JACPDR010000013.1, on the reverse strand, counting down.
GGAATCAAGGTCACGCCCGTTCTGGATCGCTCCAAGCTGGTCAACGCGACGATCTCGACCGTCCAGCGCAACCTCATCGAGGGCGCGATCCTGGTGGCCGGAGCCCTGTTCCTGCTGCTCGGCAACGTTCGGGCGGCCCTGATCGCGGTGGCGATCATCCCGATCTCCTTCTTCATGACCGCCATCGGCATGAATTACCTCGGAGTGTCGGGAAACCTGATGAGCCTCGGGGCGCTGGACTTCGGTCTGATCGTCGATGGCTCGGTCATCATCATCGAGAACTGCCTGCGGCGCCTGTCCGAGCGGCAGCACCATGAAGGCCGTCTGTTGACCCTGCGCGAGCGGCTCGAGGAGACCACCATCGCCACTCAGGAGATGATCAAGCCGACCGTCTATGGTCAGGCCATCATCCTTCTGGTCTTCGCGCCGCTGCTGACCTTCCAGGGGGTCGAGGGCAAGACCTTCTCGCCCATGGCCATCACCTTGATGCTGGCTCTGGTCGCCGCCTTCATCCTGTCCATCACCTTCATCCCGGCCATGGTCGCGGTGGTGATGCGCAACAAGGTCTCCGAGAAGGACGTCTTCGTCATTCGCTGGATCAAGGCGAAATACGAACCCGTGCTTCGCCAGGCCGTGGCCCGGCCCTGGCCCTTCGTCGGCGGCGGTCTCGCCCTGTTCGCCGTCGCCGGGGTGATCTTCAGCATGCTGGGACAGGAGTTCATCCCGACTCTCGACGAACGCAACCTGGCGATGGCGTCGCAACGCGTGCCCTCGACCGCGGTCGAGCAGTCGATCCGGATGCAGCGCGGTGTCGAGCGGGCTGTCGCCGCCCTGCCGGAAGTCGAGCTGATGTTCTCCAAGACCGGGACCGCCGAGGTGGCCACCGACCCGATGCCGCCCAACATCTCGGACGGATTCATCATCCTGAAACCGCAGGATGAGTGGCCTGAAGGGGTGAACACCAAGGAGGATGTCATCGAGCGGGTGGAGGCCGCGGCCAACGCCCAGGTCGGTCAGGGATATGAGCTGAGCCAGCCGATCGAGCTGCGCTTCAACGAACTGATCGCCGGCGTGCGGGGCGACGTCGCCATCAAGATCTACGGCGACGATCTCGACCAGCTGACCGCGACGGCCAACCAGATCGCGGCCCAGCTGAACGCCACCCCGGGGGCGGCTGACGTCAAGGTCGAGCAAACCGACGGGGCGCCGTCCCTGGACGTTACCTTCGACCGGGCCGCCATCGCGCGGTTCGGCCTGACCGTGGAGGAGGTCGCCGATACGGTCGCCGCCGCCATGGGCGGCCGCGAGGCCGGGCAGCTGTTCGAGGGCGACCGCCGCTTCGACGTGGTGGTGCGCGTGCCCGGCGCCAGCCGCAATGACATGGACGCACTCGGCGCCATCCCGGTGATGCTGCCGGAAGCGGAGGGCCGCATCCGCGCGTCCGTCCCCCTTCGCCAGGTCGCCTCGTTCCGCTTCGCCGAGGGGCTGAACCAGATCAGCCGCGAGAACGGCAAGCGCCGGGTCGTGGTCCAAGCCAACGTCCGGGGCCGCGATGTCGGCTCGTTCGTGAACGAGGCCACGCCCAAGGTCGAGGCCGTCGCCCTGCCGGCCGGGTCGTGGATCGAGTGGGGCGGCCAGTTCCAGAACCTCAAGGCGGCCTCGGACCGGCTGTCGCTGGTGGTCCCGATCTGCTTCCTGGCCATCTTCGCGGTGCTGTTCCTGGCCGTGGGGACGTTCGGGCGGGCCGTGGCGGTCTTCCTGACCGTGCCGCTGGGGTTGGCGGGCGGGGTCTTCGCCCTGGCCCTGACCGGCATCTCCTTCTCGGTCTCGGCGGCGGTGGGCTTCATCTGCCTGGCCGGCGTGGCGGTGCTGAACGGCCTGGTGGTCATGTCCTCCATCCGGCAACGGCTCGACGCCGGTATGGAGCTCTCGCGGTCCATCATCGAGGGCTGCATGGAGCGGGTGCGCCCCGTGATCATGACCGGACTGGTCCCGGCCATCGGCTTCGTGCCCATGGCCCTGGCCCATGGCACCGGGGCCGAGGTGCAGAAGCCTCTGGCCATGGTCGTGATTGGCGGCCTGATCACGGCGACCCTGCTGACGCTTCTCGTCCTGCCCGCCATGAGCCGGCTGGTCCTCGGTCTGACCGAAGGACGGCGGTCCAAACCCACCGAAGCGCCGGCCGCCGAGCCGGTCCCGGCGGAATAGTCCCGGGTCCCCGCCGCCTCGTCGGCGGCGGGGACCTCCCACCCAGGAGGCATCCATGCCCGACCCTATCAAGCTGATGAGACTCTACACCGACGAGGCCGCCTATTTCGGGGACCGCAAGGTCTTCGAGATCGTCACCGAACGCGCGCGGTCGGCCGGCGTCGCCGGGGCGACCGTGCTGCGGGCCCTGGTCGGCTTCGGCCACACCCCGCACCTCCATCGCCGCCATTTGCTGGACGACGACCAGGCCCTGATCATCGAGCTGCTCGATCAGGAGTCCAGGCTTCGGGCCTTCCTGGAGACGCTGTCCGACCTCGAACACCTGGGGCCGGTCACCCTCGAAGCGGTCGAGGTCCTGCGTTGGCCGCAGCCGACCTCGGCGGAACCGCGTTAGGACCGGATCGACCGGCCAGCGCTTCAACATGTCTCGACAGGGAGGACGGAAGGCCATGGCGGCACACGCCCACAAGACACGCGAAAAACACGATCACACGGCGGGCGCCAATTCGCGCCAGCTGACGATCGCCCTGGCGCTGACCGGGACCTTCCTCGTCGCCGAGATCATCGGCGGCCTCTACTTCAACAGCCTGGCGCTGCTGTCCGACGCGGCGCACATGTTCACCGACGCGGCCGCGCTCGCGATCGCCCTGGTCGCTATCAAGGTCGGCCAGCGGGCGGCCGACGACAAGCGCACCTTCGGCTATCGCCGCTTCGAGATCCTCGCCGCCGCCTTCAACGCCGTGCTGCTGTTCGTCGTCGCCGGCTACGTCTTTTACGAAGGAATCAAGCGGATCTTCGCACCCGAACCGGTGGGGTCGATCGGCATGCTCGCCGTGGCCTCGATCGGTCTCGTGGTGAACCTGATCGCCATGCGGGTGCTGGCGGCGGGCAAGGACAAGAGCCTCAACATCAAGGGCGCCTATCTCGAGGTCTGGGCCGACATGCTCGGCTCGCTGGGCGTCATCGTCGCCGCCATCGTCATCACCCTGACGGACTGGCGCTGGGTCGATCCGATCGTCGCCATCGGCATCGGCCTGTGGGTCCTGCCGCGCACCTGGATCCTGCTGCGCGACACCACCCACATCCTGCTGGAAGGCGCGCCGCGCGGCATGGTGCTCGGCGAGGTGCGCGGCGCCATCTCGGCGATCGACGGCGTCGACAGCGTGCACGACCTTCATGTCTGGGTCTCGGGCGCAGATCAGTCGAGCTGCACCGTCCATGTGGTCCTCACAGCGGGCGCGGAGCCGGAGGCGGTGCGCGTGGCTGTAGCCGCGCTGCTCGAACAGCGGTTCGACATCCACCACTGCACCGTCCAGACCGAGACGGAGCCCTGCGGCGATGCCGACGACGGGCATCGCTGACTTGGGGTGCCGAAGGAGGGTGCAAGCGTGGGCGGCAAGAGGCTGACGATCCGCGGGCGAAGTCCGGGCTGGATCGAAAGACCCTACAGCAAGCGCCGCGGGCGGCGGCGCAGGAGACCGGAGCCGCCCAGGCCAGTGCTCGACCTCGTGACGGCGCTGGTCGGCTTGGCGCTGGCCGTCGGAAGCGCGCTTTTCCTCGGCCTGAGGATGGTCGGCGTCTTCAAGCTGCCGCTCTACCTTGGCTATGGCGGATTCCTGGTCCTGCTCGGCGCGACCTGTCTGGTCAGCGCCCGGCGCGGCCGGCCCCGGATCGTCACCGGCGTGGGTCTGGCGATCGCCCTGACGGCCGGGATGGCGCTGCTCCATCCGGGCGGGCCGGCGTGGCCTTGGCGATAACCTTTCCTTGGCCGCTTCCCCGCTACGGTTCGGGGATGCGCCGCGCCGCCCAAGAGCCAATGGATCGATCCCCGCCGCGCATCGCCCGCGGCGGCTGGCTTGACGCGCTCCGGTTCATCGTCGGGTCGCTGATCATCCTCTACCATTTCCGCGAGGCCTCGCCGGTCCCGCTGCCGCAGTTGCATCCGGTGTTCGACCGCGGCTATCTGCTCACCGACTTCTTCATCATCGACTCCGGCTATGTCCTGGCCCGCATCTACGGCGACCGCCTCGCCGCCGGACAGGCGTCGCTCCGCGCCTATACGCGCCAGCGCCTGCTGCGCGTCATTCCGGCCCATCTGGTCGTCGGCCTCATTCTCGTGGCCATCGTCGGCGGCGCCGCCCTGGCGGGCGTCGCGCCCAGCAATCCGCGGTGGTTCGACTGGTCGCAGCTGCCGGCGCAGGTGTTGCTGGTCCAGGCTTGGGGCGTGCCGGGCGGGCAGGGGTGGAACGCGCCGACCTGGACACTCTCGGCCCTGATCGGCTGCTATCTCCTCCTGCCGTGGATCTGCCGCTCCGTGTGGCGCTGGCCGCCGATTCTGGTGGTGATCGGCGCGGTGGTCCTTGTCGTCGCCGCCGATCTCGCCGCCTCGCTGTGGCTCGGCGATCCGATCTACCGCCTGCCGATGCGGTACGGCATCCTGCGCGCCCTGCCGCTGTTCCTGCTCGGGGTCGCGGCGGCTTACTACGGCTCGCGCGTCTATGTCGCGCCGCGCCTCGCTGGGGCGATCGGGCTGGCCGCCGCCGTCGCGCTTGTCGGCCTCCAGGCGGTCGGCGCCTTCAGCCTGCTGTCTCTGGGCTTGATGACGGGGATCATCTGGGCCGCCGGGGCCATCCCCGTGCTCCGGCCCTCGCGTCTGATCGAACATCTCGCCCTGATGTCGTTCTCGATGTTCCTCACCAATGAGGTGAGCCGCATCGTCTGGTTCGGCATGCTCGACGCCCTTGGCCAAGACGCCCTGCAGTCCGGCGTCCGCTGGGCGCTGTGGTCCGTCGGCTTCGCCGGCGCCTTCGTCGCCGCCGCCGTGTTCCGCTACGCCTTCGACCGTCCCGTCCAGACCTGGCTCAACCTCTCACGTAAGAACCGGGCCGCCGGAGATCATGCGGCGGTCGCCGCGCCCAGGGCGTCAGGCACCGTTGTGGCGGCCGAACACGCGAGTTGAGCCGTCGTTGAGGATCAGCACGGTCGTATAGGGCTCGCGGCCCGCCGCCTCCATGCCCGGGGAACCCGCCGGCATGCCGGGGGCGCTCAGCGCCCGGGCGGCCGGTCGTTCGCGCAGCAGCCGGTCAACGTCGCCGGCCGGAACATGGCCCTCGATGGCATAGGCGCCCACGACGGCGGTGTGGCAGCTCGCGAGCTGGTCGGGGATGCCATGCCGGGTGCGGATCGGGGCGAGGTCGTCCCGCTCGACCACTTCGACGGTCCAGCCGGCCTGGCGCATGTGGGCGATCCAGCCGCCGCAACAGCCGCACCAGGGTGTCTTGTAGGCCGTCATCCGCTTGTCTGGTGCGGCCTGCGCGGCGGCGGCCAACGCGGCGAGGGGCAGGCCGATCAGAAGGGCGCGGCGAGAGGAACTTGGAGCCATTCCGGACTCTCCTGGAGGTGTAACCCGCATCATGAACCGCGGGTCGTCGCCTGGCCACAGCCAGAGTGTCGCGCCGGCTTCGGCCTGCCGGTCGGCGAGCGGTGGGGTTCAGCCGCTCCAAGCCACTGGCGAGAACGATCTGGCCCTATGACGCTCCCGCGACCAACCCCTCCGGACAGGGACCTAAGCCCGAGCCTGAACCCGGCCCTTCCGATCCGCCCACCAGAAGCCAACGATTACGACCGACAGCGCCAGCAACTGGGCGGTCAGACCTTCCCAGGTGGGAAAGAGGCCGAGGATTTCGACGCGGGGCAAGGCGGTCAGGGGATGCACGTCCATCACGCCCGCCTCCTGCAGCCCGGCCACCCCCTTGCCCGCCAGGACCACGGCAAGGGCGGCGATCAGCAGGGCGCTGTAGGCGAAGAATTGCGAGATCGGCAGCCGCTTGCTGAAGAACAGCAGGCCCCAGGCGATCAGGACGAGGCACGCCACCGCCAGCGCGGCGCCGCCGAGCAAGGCGCCCTGGGCCCCCTGGCTCCAAAGAGCGGCATAGAAGAGGATGGTCTCGAACACCTCGCGATAGACCACGATGAAGGCCAGCAGGAACAGGAACCAGGCCGAACGCTTCGACAGCGCCGCCGACAGCTTGTCGCGGATATAGGCCTGCCACACGCCGGCCTGCGCCTTGCCGTGCATCCACACTCCGACGGACAAGAGCACCACGGCGGAAACGAGCGAACCGATGCCTTCGGTGAGTTCGCGGCTGGCCCCGCTGATGGCGATCAGCCAGGTGGCGGCCGCCCAGGTGGCGCCCCCCGCGACGAGGGCGGCGACCCAGCCGCCGTGGACGTACGGGAGCACGTCCTGGCGCTCGGCCTTGCGCAGGAAGGCGATCATCGCGATTACGATCAGCAGGGCCTCCAGCCCCTCGCGCAGCAGGATGGTGAAGGCGCCCAGGAATATCGACAGGGCCGAGGCCTGGGAGGGCGCGAGCGCCCGCCCGGCCTCGTCGAACAGGCCGCTCAGGGCCGTGATCTGTCCGGCCACCTCCTCGGCAGGAGCCCGTCGGTTGACGCTGGCGCGAAGCTCGCCCATCGAGGCCTCGATCCGGGCCATCAGCTTGCCGTCGCGGGCCCGCAGCAGCGGCTCCACAGGCTCGAAACCGTCGAGATAGGCCGAGAGCGCCAGCTCCTCGGCCTTGCGCGCGTCCCCGGCGCGATAGGCGGCCAGGCTCTCGACGAGCCTGCGGCGCGCCAAGTCCAGGCCGTCCGTTCCCTGGGTCGCAAGGACCTCGGGATGGCTGCGCAGATAGGCGACCGCTTCGTTTGCCCGAGGCTCCCCGAGGCCGGCCGCCAGCGTTGCTGGCGTGACCCGCGTCAGGGCCTCCAGGTCCGGTACGGCGGCGCGCAGCTCGGGATCGTCGCGCCAGGCGCGCTCGCCAGCGCCGCCCGTCTCCTCGGGAAAGGCGAAGCCGCCGACGTAGAAGGCGAGCGCCCATCGATCCTGGATCGACAGGTGGGCGAAGCTCGCCATGGCGGTGCCGTCCAGGCCCTGGCCAATCACCTGATAGAGACCGAACAGGCTGCGCTCGCGGGCGCGGTCTCGATCGGTGAAGGCGATCGCCGGCGGCTCAAGCCCCGCCGCGCCGGGGCCGTCGCCGCGGCCGGTCGCCCCATGGCAGACAGCGCACTGTTCGGCGTAGAGCGCCGCGCCGCGCGGCAGATCGGGGATGGCCCGCGGCGCGAGCGGCGTCGGATAGGCCGCGAGGAGATCGTCGGCCAGGCTCCGCGCCTGCCGGGCGACCGTCTCCGGAGCCGCCCGCGCCTCGACCGCCGAGATCAGCGCGGACGACGCCGCGACGAGCCGGGGCTGGGCCTCGTGCGCCGGCAGGGCGGCGATGCGGGTGTGCACCGAGGTCGAGAACTCGCGCATCTCTGCGTACTCCGCCTCGCTGATCACCCGACCGCCAGAGACGGCGCCGGAATAGTCGACGGCGATGTAGTCGAGCAGCCGCCAGGCGGTCTCCGCCCCGGGTGTCGCCTCCTGGGCCGCGGCCCGCAGGGGCATCGAGACGCCCAGCAGAACGGCGAGGACGAGGAGGAGGCGAAGGGTCGCCAGCATGGGGGTATCCTGTTCGTGAGATTGGGTCTCACTAGCAGGATGCTTGCTCAAGCCGCTAGAGGATCAAGACGGGGGCCGCCTTTTCGGATCGCTCGGTGTTCTGGGGCCTCGATCGCCAGATCGGCCCCGTCGCCGGGTGGTCAGGACCGCTGACCGAGCCGCCGGGGTTCGCTTCCGCCGCCCAACACCTCAATGACCGGACAGCGGACCGTCCCGCCGTCGCGACAATCGGCGGCGGCCTGCCGGAGCACGCCGCGCAGCCGGTGCAAGTCGGCGATGCGGGCGTCGATGCTCGCCACGTGGTCCCGCGCCATGTCGCGCACTTCGCAGCAGGCCTGGACCCCGGGTTCGCTCAGGGCGATGAGGCGACGGATGGCGTCAAGTCCGAATCCAAGTTCGCGCGACCGTCGGATGAACCGCAGGCGCTGAACATGCTCGGGCGCATAGCTGCGGTGTCCGCCGTGGGTTCTCGGCGGCGCCGGCATCAGGCCGATCCGCTCGTAATAGCGGACGGTCTCAAGGTTGGCGCCGGCGCTCTGCGCCAGCTGGCCGATGGTCAGGCCTCGTGCCGACATGTCCCTTGATCCTGTAGCAGCTACGGGTTGTAGCCTGTAGCAGAACCTGGACTGGAGATCCCATGGCGATCGGCCCCAAACTTCCCCGCATTCCGCCCGTTGCCGCCGGTGCGGCGGCCGCCGTGAGCGGTTTCGCCTCGATGTTCGCCTGGGCCGCGTGCTGCGTCTTGCCGCTCGCGCTGTCGGTGGCCGGCCTGTCGTTCGCCGGCGCCGCCGTCTTCGCCGGCGCGCGCCACGCGATCACCCTCATGGCCGTCGCCGTGCTGGCCGGGGGCTGGCTGCTGCACTGGCACCGCCTGAGGACTTGTCGCGCAGACGCCGCCTGTCCCCGGCCGTCACGGCTGGCCGTCGGGTTGCTGGCGACCGCCACGGTGCTGGTCGCCCTGTCTCTCGCCTGGGGGCCCTTCATCGAACCTTGGGCCATGCTCCGCTTGGCGGCCCTGCGATGAGCTCGGCGATCTTGCTGCAATCGACGTTGACCTGCCCGCACTGCGGCCATGTCGCGGTCGAGACCATGCCGACCGATGCCTGCATCTGGTTCTACGACTGCATCGGCTGCGCCGCCCAGCTGAAGCCCAAGCCCGGCGACTGCTGCGTCTTCTGCTCCTATGCCGACGCGCCGTGTCCGCCCGTCCAGGTCGACGGAAAGGGTTGTTGCGGCTAAGTCCGCGCATCCGAGGAGCCTCAGATCAAGGCGGCGGCGAGGATCAGGCGCTTCGTCTTAGCTCCTACTGGACGGTCTGAATGGCGGCGGTGCAGGCGTCTTCGCACCGGCGGCAGGAGTCCGCGCTGATGCGGCAATGCTCATGCATCTTCGCATGGCGCTCACATTCCTCGGCGCAGACGCGACACGCTTCGGCGCAGGCCTGCAGCGTCGCCCTGATAACGGTCTCGTTCGATCCGGTGCGCCGCCAGGCGATCGCGCCGGCGGCCGCGCACAGGTCGGCGCAGTCCTGGTTGAGGCGGATGCATTGCAGCAGGCTCTGCACCATCTCCTCGCCGAGGCAGGCGTCGGCGCAGATGACGCAGGCCTGGGCGCAGTCGTAGCACTCGTCGATACAGCGGATGAGCGCGGCGTTGACCGAGCCTTGGACGTGCGGATGGGTGGCGATCATTTCCTGGGCGTGCATGACGCGCTCCTTGTTGTCGGGGTGATCAGACAGCCGCCCGCCGGACTGACCGTTCCGGTCCGCAGGATGTATTCGAAATCGGGTCTTCAAAGGCGGGCGGGACTGACGGTCAACGCTCAGACTGCGATTCCACTGCGCGTCGCGCGTGGCGGGGACATCGCCTTCGCCTGGACGGGGATCCGGCCGTCAGCCTCAAAGGGTGGTTTGGGCGAGACGCTGGACTATGCTCTGGATCATCCGAGGCGATCGTACGAGCGGCGCGCATCGAGGAAGCAGTGGTGGCGGACGAAATCGCCGAACTTTTCGTGGTGAGGACTGGCGACCGCTGGACGGTCATGTCTGATGGGATCACGCGTGGAAGTTTCGACTACCAGGTGGATGCTGAAGAAGCCGCCATCCGGCTCGCCCGGGACGCGCGGGCGAAAGGCCGCCCCAGCGGCGTGATGTCCCCGGATCGGGGAAGCCGGATGCGCAGGGTCTGGCCAATCTAGGCCAGGACACCGGCCAACAATGTCGATGGTCCGGCGCCGTCAGGGTCCACCGCCAGGGCTTTGCTTGTTTGAGGGGCGGACGGCGAGGCCCGGCTGGCCAGCGCCGCCAGGTGCGAGGTCGGGCGGGAAAGCCCCGCCGCGACGTCTCGCGGCGGGGCCCAGCAGAAACGGCTCGCGGTCGATGGCGAACCGCGCGTCAAACGCGGTGGACGGCGCGCCGTTCCCAGACGCCCGGGATGCGCGCGGTCACTCAGGGACGGGCTAACGACGGAGCGGACCTGTGGCCGGCGAAGCCGGACCGACCGCGAGATGGCTTCGTCACGGGCCGACGCCAAGCCGCGCGGCCGCTGTGCGCCACCCTTCGGCCGTCGCCTCGGCTATCGCCGATCAGGCCGGCGCGGCGGGCTCGGCCCGGCGGCCTTCGAGCCGGCGTCGAATCCAGGTTCGGCCGGGCTTCTCGACGAGCAGATGCAGGGCGATCGCGATCAGGGCGGTGGCGACGAACAATCCCGTCAGTTCGACCGGCGTGATCCGGAACGCGCTGTCGATGCCGCGCAGTTCGGCGACAACGCCCTTGAAGGCTACGATGACGGGCATGTGCACGAGATAGAGGGCGAAGGACGCCTCGCCGGCGAAGACCAGCGCCGGGGCGGCGAGGGGACCCTCGCAGTCCGCGCGTGCGAGCAGGGACCAGGTCAGGATCACGGGGGCGGCGAGGGCGACGATGATGCGGTCGTCCAGCGACAGCTGCATTGCGCCGAGCAGGAGCGCGGTCGTCAACAGGGCGGCGGCGGCGGCCACCGGCCGGCTCCAGCGCCAGCGATGGCCCAGCGCATAAAGCGCCATGCCGATCAGGAATTCCGGGACGATCCGCAGGATGCCGAGCGAATCCTCGGCCCGGGGCAGGACCTTGCCGAACGCCTGGACATACAGGGCGTCGATGGCGACGAAAGCCACCGCCCCGATCCCGAGCAATGCCCAGGGGCGGGTCCGGAACCGCAGGGCCAGCCATGCATAGGCGGGAAACAGCAGATAGGCGAACCATTCCGCCGACAGCGACCAGCTCGGTCCGCTCCAGTGGAGTTCGGTGTCCGTCGGGAACCAGGCCTGGACGAGGAACAGGGTCTGGAAGAAGGCGAACGGCGAATAGCTGTCGGCTTCGAACCGGACCCCGGCCGCGGTGGCGCCCACGACCATGACCAGCACCCCCATCAGCACGGTGACGTGCAGGGGGTAGAGCCGCGCCAGGCGGGCCACGAGGAAGCGCCTGTAGCTGAAGGTCCCGGCGGCGAAGGCCGGGCCGTAGACGTGAGCCAGGATGAAGCCCGACAGCATGAAGAAGGCGTCCACCGCCAGGCGGCTTCGCTCGATGATCGGACTGAAGCCCAGAGCCGGGTCCCACTGGAGCTGATAGTGGAACAGCACCACCCCCACCGCCAGGAAGGCCCGCAGACTGGTCAGCGCCCTCAGCTCGGCGGGGTAGCCGTCGCGGGTCGGCGGTACGGACGTCATGAGCGATGGCCCCCCAAGGCGGGCGGGACAGGACGCGCCGCCTAATTGGGTTACGCATCGGATGCTGACAGCCCTCATGCGCGACGCATCCGGGCGTCAGAGGATATCTCGGCAAGCCGCCGAACCGCTCCGGCGGGACATGCGAGGCCCGGTCGCTAGCGCGTGGCGCGACCGAGAAGTTCGATCAGTTCGCTGGCCTTGGCCTTGCGGTCGGCGAGATCGTCGCCGGTCATCGCCCCCATGACGCAGTGGTCGAGGTGGTCTTTCAGAACCTCGCTTTCGACGCGCAGCAGGGCCGCCCGCACCGCTTGGAGCTGGGTCAGGACCTCCACGCAGTAACGGTCCTCCTCGACCATCCGGGCGATGCCGCGCACCTGCCCCTCGATCCGGTTCAGGCGGTTCAACACCTTGGGTTTGGTTTCCGTCTGCATCCAATTCCTCGTTCTGATCGTTCAATCCTACCTCAGTACGGCGCCTTGCGCGATACCCCTATAGGGTATATCTGGCATCCAGCTGTTCAAGGAGCCCGCCATGTCCACGCCCTCACATCCGCATCCGGCCGGTCACAGCTGCTGTTCGACCAAATCGGCGGACAGCGGGGCGAAGGCGGTCGATCCAGTCTGCGGCATGACCGTCGATCCGGCGACCGCCGCGCATCGGGCCGCCCACGAGGGCCAGGACTACTTCTTCTGTTCGGCGGGCTGCCGGACCAAATTCGTCGCCGATCCGGACCGCTATCTCGGCGGGGCGCCGGAGCCGGCGCCCGTCATTCCGGGAGCCATCTACACCTGCCCGATGCATCCGGAGGTGCGACAGGAAGGCCCCGGCTCGTGCCCGATCTGCGGCATGGCGCTGGAGCCGGAGACCGTCACCGCGGAGGCTCCGGTCAATCACGAATTGATCGATTTCACCCGCCGCCTCTGGGTCGGCGCTGTCTTGACGCTGCCGGTCTTCGCGCTCGAGATGGGCGGCCATCTGACCGGACTGGCGATGCGGATCCCCGGTCAGACCTCCAACTGGATCCAGTTGGCCTTGGCGACGCCCGTGGTGCTGTGGGCCGGCTGGCCGTTCTTCCAGCGGGGCTGGGCTTCCCTCCGCAACCGCAGCCTCAACATGTTCACCCTGATCGCCATCGGCGTCGGCGCGGCCTGGATCTACAGCGTGGTCGCGGTTCTGGCGCCGGATCTGTTCCCGGCTGCGGTGCGGCGGATGGACGGCAGCGCGCCGGTCTATTTCGAGGCGGCGGCGATCATCACCGTCCTGGTTCTGGTGGGCCAGATCCTGGAGTTGCGGGCGCGCGAACAGACCTCCGGAGCCATCCGGGCGCTGCTGGATCTGGCCCCGAAAACCGCGCGTCGGGTGCGTGACGACGGCGGCGACGAAGACGTTACGCTCGACCTGGTCGTCGTCGGAGACCGGCTGCGCGTCCGCCCCGGCGAGAAGGTGGCGGTCGACGGCGAGATCCTGGACGGCCGGGTGACCATCGACGAGTCCCTCGTCACGGGTGAATCCATGCCGGTGACCAAGGACGTCGGCGACAAGGTCGTCGCCGGATCCCTCAACAAGACCGGCTCGTTCGTGATGCGAGCCGACAAGGTGGGCGCCGACACCCTTCTGGCGCAGATCGTCCAGATGGTGGCCCAGGCCCAGCGCAGCCGCGCGCCGATCCAGCGTCTGGCCGACAAGGTGTCGGGCTGGTTTGTGCCGGCTGTAATCGGGATCGCGGTTCTCGCCGCAATCGTCTGGGGCTTGGTCGGTCCTGAACCACGCCTGTCCTACGCCCTGGTCGCCGCGGTCTCGGTGCTGATCATCGCCTGTCCATGCGCCCTGGGCCTGGCCACGCCCATCTCCATCATGGTCGGGGTAGGGCGCGGCGCCCACGCCGGGGTGTTGATCAAGAACGCCGAGGCGCTGGAGCGTTTCGAAAAGGTCGACACCCTGGTGCTCGACAAGACCGGCACCCTGACCGAGGGACGCCCGTCGGTCACGGCGATCCGGCCCGCCGCCGGTTTCGACGAGGTCGAGCTTTTGCGCCTTTCCGCCAGCCTGGAGCGGAGCAGCGAGCACCCGTTGGCCGACGCCATCGTCCGCGCCGCGAGCGACCGGGATTTGGTGCTGTCGGAGGCGTCGGAGTTCGACAGCCCGGTCGGGCGCGGCGTCACCGGGGTGGTCGACGGTAGCCGCGTGACGCTCGGCAACGGCCGCTATCTCAAGGAGATCGACATCGACGTTACGCCGCTCGAGGCCGAGGCCGAGGCGCTCCGCCAGGATGGGGCCACCGCCATCTTCGTGGCCGTGGATGGAGCCGTGGCCGGCGTTCTGGGCATCGCCGATCCGGTCAAGGCGACGACCGCGGCGGCCATCCGCGATCTGAAGGCGGCGGGGCTGCGCCTGGTGATGATGACGGGCGACAACCGCACGACGGCCGAGGCGGTCGCGCGCCGGCTAGGCATAGACGATGTCCAGGCCGAGGTCCTGCCGCAGGACAAGGCGTCCGTGGTCGAGCGTCTGCGCGCCGAGGGCCGGGTCGTGGCCATGGCCGGCGACGGGGTCAACGACGCCCCGGCCCTGGCCGCCGCCGACGTCGGGGTGGCCATGGGCGCGGGGTCGGACGTGGCGATCGAGAGCGCCGGCGTCACCCTGCTGGGGGGCGATCTCCAGGGCATCGTGAGGGCGCGCAGGCTGTCGAAGGCGGTGATGGGCAACATCCGCCAGAACCTCGTGTTCGCCTTCGGCTACAACACGCTCGGCATCCCGGTCGCGGCCGGGCTGTTGTATCCGGTCTTCGGCCTGCTGCTGTCGCCGGCCCTGGCGGCGCTGGCCATGGCCCTGTCCTCCGTCAGCGTCATCGCCAATGCGCTGCGACTCCGGGCGGTTCGGCTTTGACGGGCTGCGTCGGGATGGGTCGACAGGGAGGGGAATGGCAGTCGCCAATACGCATTCCGGCGGCCGATCCCTCGCCTGATCCGGTGGCGTCCCGGTATATTTGATCAAGGCGGAACCGTGGCGGCGGACCCGGATTAAGCTGGCGGCCATGTCCAGCCTGGACAGGTGGCGCAGACATTGGCGAGCTGGCCGCGTAGCTGGAAGCCCATCCCGTAAATGGCGGCTGACGCGACGTCGGCGAGCAGGTGGGAATTGCGGGTTTGTTGGTCGAGAAAGGGCGGATCGATGGAGAACATGAAGGCCATGAAGGGGAGCTATCGATCGTTTGGCATCGAGCTCATCCTGGATTTCATCATCATGTATCTGGTGATGTACACGATGATCGCGTCCTTCGATCACTTCTACCTCAACCTCAATAACGTCTACATGACCCTGATGATGGTCTCGCCCATGGCGATCCTCATGCTGGTCTTCATGCGGTCGATGTATCCGTCGAAGCGGACCAATCTGCTGATCGGCGGCGCGGCCGCCCTGGTGTTCGCGTTCAGCTTCTGGGGCATGCGGACCCAAGCGGCCGTGGGCGAGACCGAATTCCTGCGTTCAATGATCCCGCACCATTCCGGGGCGATCCTGATGTGCCAGCAGGCGTCGCTGACGGATCCGGAGGTGCTCGATCTGTGCGAGGAGATCGTCAGCTCTCAAGAGCGGGAGATCGCCCAGATGAAGGCGCTTCTGGCGCGGCCGTAGTCCGGCGGGCGGCCGAAGGGGCCGCTGACGGGGTCGGGTCTGCGGCAGCGTGTCGCGAGGGCCGGCCGCGTCGCTTGCGTAAATCCCTAGAGGTCGTCGCCGTACAGCGGCGCGACCATGATTTTCAGGAGTGTCCCATGAAGCTGGATCGCCGAGTGCTGCTGCGCGGCGCCGTCGCCGGAGGCGGACTTGCGGCCTTGCAGGGCTTGATGCCCGCCTGGGCCCAGACGGGTTCGCCGGGGCTGCGGGCGGACCTGCCGACCCTGACCGGCGCGAACATCGACCTGACGATCGGCCAGACGCCCTTTACCGTGAATGGGCGCACAGGCACGGCGACGACGATCAACGGCGTGCTTCCGGCCCCGGTGCTGCGCCTTCGCGAGGGCCAGACCGTCCGCCTGGCGGTGACCAACCAGCTCGACGAGGACACCTCGATCCACTGGCACGGAATCCTGCTGCCCTTCCAGATGGACGGCGTGCCCGGCATCAGCTTCCCGGGCATCCGCCCGCGCGAGACCTTCGTCTATGAATTCCCGGTCCGGCAGTCGGGCACCTTCTGGTACCACAGCCACTCCGGCCTGCAGGAGGCGCTCGGCCACTATGGGCCCATCGTCATCGACCCGGCCGGCGTCGATCCGGTCGCCTACGACCGCGAGCATGTGCTGGTCCTGTCGGACTGGAGCTTCATGCATCCCCACGAAATCCTAGACAAACTCAAGAAGAGCCCGGGCTATTTCAACCGCCAGCGCACCACGCTGGCCGGGCTGCTGGACGGCAGCGACCGGATGAGCCTGGAGGAACGGCGGATGTGGGGCCAGATGCGGATGGATCCGCGCGACATCCTCGACGTCAACGGCTCGACCTACACCTATCTGATCAACGGCCACGGGCCGCAGGAGAACTGGACCGGCCTGTTCCGTCCCGGCGAGCGCGTGCGCCTGCGCATCATCAACGCCTCGGCCATGTCGATCTTCAACATCCGCATTCCCGGCCTGCCGATGACCGTGGTCCAGGCCGACGGCGAGAACGTGCGCCCGGTCGAGACCGACGAGTTCCAGATTTCCGTCGCCGAGACCTACGACGTCATCGTCCGGCCGACCGAGGACCGCGCCTACACCATCGTGTCCGAGGCCATCGACCGCTCGGGCCTGGGGCGGGCGACCCTGGCGCCGCGCCTGGGCATGACCGCCGAGGTTCCGCCGCTGCGCGAGGTCCCGAACCTGACCATGAAGGACATGGGCATGGGGGACATGGGCGGCATGGCGGGCATGGATCACGGCGCCATGGGGGCCCAGCCAGGCGCCGCCATGGCCGGGATGGAGCATGGGGCGACGACCGGCGCGTCCGGCGGAGCCATGGCGGGCATGAGTCACAGCGCCATGGGCCCCCAGTCCGCCGGAGCGATGCCCGGAATGGACCACGGGTCCATGGCCGGCATGAACATGCGCGATCCCGAGAACGCGCCGCCCGACATGGCGGTCGGGGTGGGCGTCGATGCTATCGCCATGGCCCCGGCCAACCGCATGGGCGAGCGGCCGACCGGGTTGCAGAACGTTCCCCACCGGGTTCTCGTCTACACCGACCTGGTGTCGCTCGAGCCCAACAAGGACCAGCGCCCGCCGTCGCGGATGATGGAAATCCACCTGACCGGCAACATGGAGCGGTTCATGTGGGGATTCGACGGCCGCAAATTCAGCGAGCTGGTCGAGCCGATCCGCTTTGAGCGCAACGAGCGCGTGCGGGTGACCCTGGTCAACGACACCATGATGGCCCACCCGATCCACCTGCACGGCCATTTCTTCGAACTGGTGACGGGCGGTCCGGCTGGCCATCAGCCGCTCAAACATACCGTCAACGTTCCGCCGGGCGGCAAGGTCAGCTTCGATCTCACGGCCGACAATCCCGGGGACTGGGCCTTCCATTGCCACATGCTGATGCACATGCACGCGGGCATGTTCAACGTCGTCACAGTCCGCCCCATGGCAGGAGCCTCGTCATGATCCGCCGCTCCGTCGGTCTCATCCCCCTGCTCCTTGCGGCCTCGGGCAGTCCGGTGTTCGCCCAGAGCCATGCCGGGCACGTTCCCGCACCGAGCACGGCCCAGCCTGCCGCCCAGCTGCCCGTCGGCTGCGTCCGGCGCGGCGCGCCAACGGCGGATCCGTCCCGGGTTGGAACGCCCGGCGCGCCGGTCTGCCCAACCGGAGCCGTGCCCGAGCGCGCTCCGGCGGCGGCGGATCCGCACGCCGGGCACGACATGTCGACGATGGGTCAGACGCCGCCCGCGCCGGCCATGCCGGCGGGTCATGACATGTCGACCATGCAGGCAGGCCAACAACCGGCTCCGACTGTCCAGACGGACCCGCACGCCGGGCACGACATGTCGACCATGCAGTCCGGCCAACAGCCTGCTCCGGCAGCGGCGGCGGATCCGCACGCCGGGCACGACATGCCGACGATGGGTCAGACACCGCCCGCGCCGGCCATGCCGGCGGGTCATGACATGTCGACCATGGGCCAGATGCCTGCAGGTCATGACATGTCAGGCATGGCCATGCCGCCTGACGTGCCGACTAGCGCGGACAACCCGGGGCGCCCGCCGGAAACGTCCCCTCCGTCCGGCGCGACCAGCGGTCCGGTTCACGCCGCCGACCTGCTGTTCGACCCCAGCGAAATGGCGGCGGCGCGCGAACAGTTGCGGATCGAGAATGGCGATGTGCGGACGACGGCCGTGGTCATCGACCAGCTCGAAGCGACCTTCGCCGACGGCGAGGAAGCCTACGCCTGGGACGCCCAGGGCTGGACCGGCGGCGACATCAACCGTTTCTGGTGGAAGTCGGAAGGGGAGGGCGCCTTCGACGGCGAGTTGGAGGAAGCCGAGATCCAGGCCCTCTACAGCCGGGCCTTCCGGCCCTTCTTCGACTTCCAGACCGGCGTGCGGCAGACTTACCGACCGGAAGGCGACCGAACCGATCTGGTCGTCGGCGTCCAGGGTTTGGCTCCATACTGGTTCGAGGTCGATGCGGCGGCTTTCCTGTCCAACAAGGGCGAACTCACTGCCCGGGCGGAGGCTGAATACGACCAACGGATCACCAATCGCTGGATCGTCCAGCCCCGGGCCGAAGTGGTGCTGTCGGCGGAGGACATTCCTGAGCTCATGATAGGGTCCGGCCTGTCGTCGCTCCAGGTCGGGGCCCGGCTGCGCTATGAGTTCCGCAAGGAGTTCGCGCCGTACGTCGGTGTCGAGTGGACCAAGAGCTTCGGCAACACTGCGGACTTTTTGGAAGCCGACGGGCGGAGTTCGGAAGACACCCGGCTGGTTGTCGGGATCCGAGCCTGGTTCTAGCGGCGGATGGTCGGCCAGCGATTGGTCGCCGGCGGCGTCTGACAGGGCGCGCGCCCGGCATTGAGCCCGTTGTTCTGGACATCGACGACGCATTGGTGCCGGCCTCCCGCCGCACCGGCTCCGGTCGGCCCGGCTGACCGGCGATCGAGACCCCCCGAGAGGCCTGTCGATCGACGACGAAAAACGCCGCGCAGCAAGCTGCGCGGCGTTCCTTCCACATCAGTTTCGGCCCCTCAGGAGGCGGGAGGCCGACCCCTCAGTGAACCATGAAACGGACGACGCCGTTCATCTGATGGCCGTCCGCGCCCTTGGCGGCCCAGGCGACGGACCAGGAGCCGGGCGCCAAGACGGGGAGGGGGGCGCTGACCGTCGCGGCCGGCTGGGCGTCTGCCGATACAGCCACGTCGACGGATGGACCCGCGGGCCCCGTCAGCCTGAGCGACGTCAGGGTCATGGCGTGCGGAAAGGTCACCGAGAAGGTCGTCGGGGAGGCGGCCAGCATGGCGTTGTCCGCCGGCGTCGTGGTGACGCCGTTCGCCGCGGGCGCGGCCTGCATGGCTGCATGGTCTTGCATCGACATGCCCGCGTGGGAATGGCTCTGGGCCTGGGCGATGGAGAGGGGGCCGAGGGCCGCGAGAGCGGCGAAGCCGGCGAGGCGTGTGCGGTTCATGGGAAAGCTCCTGTTTACGCGAACTACTGCTTGGGCGGCATGGTCATGCCGTCCATCTTGGACATGTCATGGCCGGCCATCGGATCGGTGGGCGGAGGGGTCGGCGCGGGCGCCGGCGCGGGCCGGGCCGGTCGAGAGGTCGAGGGCCGCGGGGTTGCGGCTGGCGCGGGCGTGGTGGGAGGCGCCGGGATCGGCTCCGGCGCGACCATCGGGGCGGCGTCCATGGGGGCGGTCGCCGAAGCGTCCGGAGCCATCTGGGCGTCGACTGGCTGAGGCTCGGCGGCGGGCTGGCAGGCGCCCAGTGCGACTGCGGCGGCGGTGAGGATCAAGGTTCTCATGTGACGGTTCCTCAGAAAAATGGGGCGACGGTCGGGGTCGATGTTGGCGACGCCGAGGTCCAAAGGGGTTCGGCCTTGTCCGGGTCGCCCGCGGGAGCGGGCGGCGCCTTCATACTTGATTACGCGGGCGCGCGCCGCAGCCCTCGCCCCCATCTCAATCGACCGGTCCCCGGTTCCGGCGCGAGCGTATGGCCGGGCGGCATGACGGTCCCGCGACATCGGACCGGTCACTCCAGACCAGTACGGGAGGCGGTCGTGTCCTTTAGGGCGTCGGACAGCTTGCGGCGCGCGCGCGCCACGCGGGTCTCCACCGTCTTGACAGACAACCCCAGGATCTCCGCCGTCTCCGCTTGACTGCGGCCCTCGATCGCCGTGAGGAGAAGCGGAGCCTTGAGGTGCGGCGGCAAGCGGCTCATTTCCTGGTTCAACCGGGCGAGCCGGCCGCTGGCCTCGATCCGGTCATCCGCCGACTCGGCCCCGTCCGGCACGGCCAGCGCTTCCGGCGACGACAGGTCGCCGCCGCCCAGGATGAGCCGCCGGACGAAGCGGCGGCGGCTCCAGTCCCGGCATTTGTTGAGCGCGATGGTCCGGATCCAGGCTTCGAAGGGTCGCGTCGGATCGTAGCGGCGGATGTTGACCCAAGCCGCCGCATAGGTGTCCTGCAACAGATCCCAGGCCTCTTGCTCCTCGCCGACATAGCGCCGGACGAAGCGGAACAGGGCGGTCTTGGTCTGCCGCATCAACTCGCTGAAGGCCGCGCGGTCGCCGCCGGCGGCGCGCGCTGACAGGTCCGCTGGATCCTCCACCCGGACCGCTAGTCTTCGCCGGGGGCGAGGGCTGCGACGATGCGGTCGTCGAAGACCTCGGCCTGTGCGGGCGTCAGCACGGACCGCATCTCGAAGACGTGGGCGATGGTCTCCTTCTGCAGGGCGCCCATCGCGACGTGGAAATGGTCCACCGCGGCCTGGACCTGGGGACTGTCGCCGTCGCTCTGTTCGATAGCGCGCGCCAGTTCCAGGTTGGCCGCGCGGACATCCGCTTCGAGCGCGGGACGGCGGGCCGCGAAGCGGGCTTCGACCACCTCGATGCGGGTCAGCTGACCGGGCGAGAGCTTGAGGTCATGGTGCACTATGTCGTGCAGGGACGGCGGTTCGCGCCGACTCAACACCCAGCTGGCGCTGATCCAGGTGCCCGCGCCGCTAGCGACCGCGGCCAGCACCGCCGTCAGGACGATCGCCCGCCAGCCGCGCATCACCGGCCGGTTTCCAGACGCACCAAGGGCGACAGACCCGCATCGACGGTGAAGATGGCCATGTCGCCGGGCGGCCGTGGCGCGGCGATTGCGCCGACGCCGCCCGCGGTCAGGCCAGTCGCCAGGGCCATGGCGACGGCCCCCAGACGCAGCTGGGAGGCGAGTCTTT
The DNA here is from genome assembly GCA_016183935.1 of Caulobacterales bacterium. Lineage (GTDB taxonomy): Bacteria > Pseudomonadota > Alphaproteobacteria > Caulobacterales > Caulobacteraceae > Brevundimonas. Next base: position 66,046 of record JACPDR010000013.1, on the reverse strand, counting down.
CCCCGCGGAGCGTCTCGACCCGGCTCCAGACGAGCGGCTCGAGCCCGTCGAGCGACCTATCGACGGGCATGGCCGCCGACCGCATCAGAAGATCATCCAGATTCCGCGTCATCGAACACTCTCCTTGCCGCCCCTAATCCCTACTACGCGAAAACGCGCCGAAGCCCTCGGGCGAGGGAACAGGCTCCGCGCCGCGTAGATAGCAGAAGGGACAGGATTGGAGCGGGCTATGGGATTACGCAAATTTCTGCCGGGACTCGCCCTGGTGCTCGCGTTGTCGGTCAGCGCACCGGCGTTCGCGCACGAGGATCATGACAAGCAGGCCGCCGCCCGCGCCCAGGCCGCCGCGTCCGCCGGCGCCGTTCCTGAGTCGGGCATGATGGCCATGCCCGGCATGGCCCAGGACATGGACCACGGCGCCATGTCGGCGGACGCGGGGCCCAGGCCCATGCCCCAGCGCCTGTATCGCTGGCTCGGCGCCATGCATCCGGCGGCGGTGCATTTCCCGATCGCGCTCCTCCTCGTCGCCGCTCTCCTCGAGATCGCGGCGCTGACGCTGCGCCGCCCGGTCCTGACCCAGGGCACGCGCGTCATCATAGCCCTGGCCGCGATCTCAGCGGTGGCCGCCGCCGCGCTCGGATGGCTCGCCATGGGTATGCCGGGCAAGGACGACGTGACCCACGCCTACCACCGATGGCTGGGCACCTCGATCGCGGTTCTGGGCCTGCTGAGCTGGTGGGCCAAGGAGCACTGGGTTCGCAGGCCCGGACGGGCCCGGGAGATTATCTATATCGGTCTGTTGACGGTGACGGCGGCCGCCGTCGTGGTCAACGGCCTGCTGGGCGGCATGCTGACCCACGGTATGGACCATCTGAGATTCTGAGGGTCGCCAACGTGCCCCCCCCCCCGGCCCGGCGGCGGAATCTGACCTTGCTCTAGCCGGCGGCCGATAGCCTCCGCCGCCAATTTGGACCGCAAACTATCCGCCGATCGCACGGCTTCGGCGGCCAACAGGGAGACACCTCTATGACTGCTCGATCGATGTTCGCCGGATTGGCGCTCGCTACCGTCCTCGCCACGTCCGCTCAGGCCCAGACCCCCGAGCATGCGCACGCCCAACCCGCCGACGAGCAGCAGGTCCGCACCGTCGTCACGGCCTACAAGGACGCGATCGAGCGGATGGACGTGTCGCAGACGCCCGCCCTGTTCTGGCCGGACTCGGAGATCTTCGAGAACGGCGGCGTGGAGGGCTCCTTCGCCTATTATCTCGAGCACCATCTCGGGCCCGAGTTCGTCGATCTGGCGGGCTTCGATTTCCGCGACCACCAGATGAAGGTGGAAGTCGATGGCGACACCGCGTTCGTGACCGAGACCTACACCTATCACATCACCTTCAAGGACGGCGCGCGGGCCCCGATTGAGCGCCGCGGAACCGCCACCAGCGTCCTGCGCAAGCGGGGTGACGAATGGAGGTTCGACATCTATCACTCCTCGGCCCGACCCTTCCGCCCCGCCGCCTGATCGCGACGGTGACCGTCAATCCTCGGCCTCCACATATCGCTCGCTCAGGACCCATGAAGTCGATGCAAATTCTGCTCTCACGCCGCGCGCTTCTGGCCGCGGGGGCCGGCTCCGTCGCCGTCGCCGCCTGCGCTCCGGGAGGCCGTTCATCGACCGCGCTCGCAGTGTACAAGACGCCGACCTGCGCCTGCTGCACGGCCTGGGTGGAACACATGCGAGCCGCCGGCTTCGAGGCGCGGGTCAATGAACTTCCGAGCCTGCGCTCCATACGCAGCACCCAAGGCGTGCCCGAGGCGCTAGCCTCCTGCCATACCGCCCTGATCGGCGGCTATGTCCTGGAGGGCCATGTGCCGGCGGAGGATGTCCGCAAGCTTCTGGCTGAACGTCCAGAGGCCGTGGGTCTCGCGGTGCCGGCGATGCCGCTGGGGTCTCCCGGCATGGAGTCGCCCGACGGACAGCGGGAACCCTATGAGACCTTGCTGATCCTCGAGGGCGGCGGCACGCGCGTCTTCGCGCGGCACGCCTAGACGAGCCGCAGCATGAAGATTCTCAAGCTGTCGACCCAACTTCACAAATGGATCGCGCTCGTCGTCGGCCTTCAGGTCCTGTTTTGGGTCGGCGGCGGCCTGGTCATGACGGCCATCCCGATCGAGACGGTCCGCAGCGAACATCGCGTGGCCGAACAGCCCTCGGTCCCACTGGCGCTCGCCGCCCTGCCGTCGCTCGACGAGATCGCCCGGCGAGCCGGCGTGGCCCCTACGCAGGCGGATCTGCACACCACGCCGCGCGGGCCCGCCTGGACATTGAAGCCGGCCAGCGGCGAGCCGATCATCGTGTCCGCCTTGACCGGTCGGCCGTTCGGTCCCTTGTCGGCCCCGGAAGCCTCGGCCTTCGCCAAGCGGGCCTATCGGGGAACCGCCGAGGTGTCCGGCGTCGCGCTGCTGCCCGAAGCGCCCCAGGAAACGGGGCGCACCGGGCCCCTCTGGCGCGTGGATTTCGCGGACCACGAGAAGACCAGTTTCTATCTGTCCCCGGCCACCGCCGAGGTGGTGTCGCGACGCTCCGGAATCTGGCGAATCTTCGACTTCTTCTGGCGTCTGCACGTTATGGACTGGAACGACGGCGAGGATTTCAATCACCCTCTGATCATCATCACCACCGCGTTGACGTTGAGCATCGTGGTATCGGGGTTCATCCTGTTGTGGATACGGATTTCGCGGGACGTGAAGACGGCGCGCGCGGCTCGCAGACGGGCCCCTTGACCCCGGCGTCGGGCCCGTCCCGGGGCGCCTCCCAGGGCCGGGAGGAGGGCGAAGGATCGCGCCGGGCCCATCTCGCCGGTCTCGCCACCGCCTGGCCAGCGCACCTCCTGCGCCAGGAGGATGTGGCGGCCAATGGCGCGGAGATGTTTGGCGCCACCCACGGCGGCTTCGAACGGCTGGCGCCGATCTATCGCAACGCCCTGATCGAGACGCGACATTCGTGCGTGCCGATCGACTGGTATCTGAAGCCGCACAGCTTTTCCGAACGCAATGCCCTGTTCCTGGAGCACGCGGTGGCGCTGACGGCTGAGTCCGCCCGGAAGGCCCTGGACGAGGCTAGCGTGACGGCCGGGCAGATCGACACGGTCGTCACCGTCTGCTCCACCGGCATCGCCACGCCGTCGCTGGAGGCGCGGTTGATGGAAGTCATGCCATTTCGCCCCGATGTGCGCCGCCTGCCGATCTTCGGCCTGGGGTGCGCGGGCGGCGTCATGGGCCTGGCCCGCGCCGCTGACCTGGCCCGCGCCCATCCCGACAGCCGGGTGCTGCTGCTGGTGGTCGAGCTGTGCGCCCTGACGTTTCGCTATCAGGACCGCTCCAAATCCAACCTGGTCGCCACCGCCCTGTTCGGGGACGGAGCCGCGGCGGCCGTCGTTTCGTGTCGTCAAGACGCGGTCGGACCCGTCATCGGCGCGTCGCACGAGCACACGTGGCCCGGCAGCCTGGACGTCATGGGTTGGGACCTGGCCGACGACGGGCTGAAGGTGGTGTTCAGCCGCGACATCCCCAGCCTCGTCCAGCAAGACTTCAAGCCCATCGCCGAAGCCTTCCTCGCCGGAAACGGGCTGACCGCCGCCGACATCGGCGGCTTTGTCTGCCATCCTGGCGGGGCCAAGGTCATCGACGCACTGGAAGCCTGTTTCGCCCTGACCTCCGGCGCGATGGTCCACACCCGCGAGGTGTTGCGCGCCCACGGCAACATGAGCTCGGCCACGGTTCTGTTCGTGCTGAGGGCGGCGCTTGACGCGGACGAGCCCGGCCCTCTGCTGCTGACCACCCTGGGACCCGGGTTCACCACGGCGCTGATGCTGATCCATCCGCGACCTGGCTGGCGGTCGTTCTCGTCCTGGTCGTCATTCAGCGGCTCGTCGAACTGTGGCTCGCCGCCCGCAACACCCGCCGCCTGAAGGCTCTCGGCGGGGTGGAGGTCGGCGGGCGCCATTATCCGCTGTTCATCCTGCTGCACGGCGGCTGGCTGGCGGCCATCGCCGTCTTCACCCCCTGGAACACCGCGCCGAACCTCTGGCTGCTGAGTCTGTATTTGCTGCTGCAGGTCGCCCGCGTCTGGGTCATCGCCACCCTGGGCCGCTTCTGGACCACCCGCATCATCAGTCTGCCGGGCGCGCCGCTGGTCAGGACCGGACCCTACCGGTTCGTGCGTCACCCCAACTACTGGGTGGCCTCGCTGGAGATCGCCGTCCTGCCGCTCGCCTTTGGCCAGGTCGGCGTGGCCGTGGGGTTCAGCGTGCTGAACGCCCTACTGATCGCCTGGCGGGTCCGGATCGAGGAGCGGCCCTGGCCAATCGGAGGTAGAGGCCGCGCGCCTGGTCGCGGGGGTCACTGGTCGGCCCCGCACGTCCCCTTGGAGTCTCTATTGTCGTTCGCAACCCAGCCGGTCAGCACGCAAGCGCCACCTGAACCTGTGCGGGGAACGTTTTGGCGGCCGGTCTCGGCGCGGGACCCGTGACGTTGGGCCAGGGCCCGCCGGTCCTTGCCTACATCGCCATGTCCATGGCCGAGACCGGGGCCAGGGTGCCCATGACCGCGACTACGGCCAGGAGCGCCAGGGCGAGCAGGGTTTCCAGGACCAGGCTGCGCTTCAGACGTCCCACCGCGACCCGAAGATCCTCGGGATCATCGAGGGCGCTGGCGAGATCCGGAGTCAGGTGGAAGCGGTTTGCGGCCGCCAGGACCAGCATGAGCGCGAAGATGATCAGCTTGCCCGTCAGCAGCAGACCGTAGGGCGTGGTGAGAAGACCGGAGAGGCGATCGGGTCCAACCAGGAACCAGCTGTTGACCAGGCCGCTCAGCACCAGGACGGCCACCGACGCCGTGCCCACGCCAGCAAAGCCGTGAAGCGCCTGATGGAGGATTCGGTCGGCGGCCGGCGCGGAGCGGTGGCGAACCGTCAGGATCAGCAGGGCCGTGAGCGCGCCGAGCCAGACCGCCGCGCCCCAGCTGTGCAGGATGTCCGCGGTCAGATGGACGAGACGCCCCGGTCCTTCCGTGGCCGCGCCGTGCCCCGTCCAGGCGAAACTTGCGGCCGCCACCAGTCCGGCCAGGGCGACGGCGATCCAGACCGGCCGGGACGGTCGGGCGAAGACGAGGAGGAGTAGGGCGGCGGCGGCGACCAGGGCGCGGGTGAGGAAGGCCGGCCCCAGGCTCGTGCCGGTGATCATGAAACCGAGGGAAGCGGGCTTGAGGCCTTCGGCGATCGAACCCGCCATCACCGAGGTCTGGGCCCCCAGCGCGGCGACCGAGCCGACGGCGACCAGGGCCGAGGCGACGATCAGCAGCGGTCGGGGCCAGCCGAGGGCCACCCCGTCCGACGTGCGCAGTCCATAGAGGAGAAACAGGGGTGTTCCCAGAAGGACGACCGCGCCCCCGTACTGCAAAAGTCGGAGCAGGATGACCAGGCCGTCGAGCACGGGGCTCAGCGCACCGTGAAGGCGATGGCGCCGGTCATGCGGTGACCGTCCGCCGAAGCCGCATGCCAGTTGAGGCTGTAGGCGCCGGCGGCGAGCGGGCGCGCCGTCCGTCCCGACACGGTCTTGCCATCCCCGGAGACGGTGGTGGTCACGGTGAATTTGGCGCCGGCCGCGTTGACGACCTCGAGGCCCGAGAAGGCCGGGACGACGCGTTCGCTGAAGGTCACCGTGAGCGCCCGGGGGGAGGCGACGGTCGCGCTCGCCGCCGGGTTGGAGGCGACGACGCGGGCGTGGGCGCTGGCCTGGGTGGCGACCATGAGCAGGGCGCCGACCGCGCCGACGAGGGAGAGGATTTTGCGAGGGGTCATTCTGGGGTCCCGAAAACAAGAAGGTTCAATGAGGTATACGGCGCGCGGGGTCCAATCCCTCGTCCGCCTGGCCTGGTGCACGCTCGTCTGGGAGTGCTGGCCCTCGCCCTCTCGCCAGAAGATCGCGGCCGTCGTTGAAGAACTCGCCCAGGCGCGGGCGCGTCGCCGTAACGAGTCCTGACGAGAGTCAGCCGTGCCGGATCGCGACCGCTGACAGGTCATTCGCACTATCAACCGGCCGATTGGCGGCCCTGCGCTCGGAATACCGATCGACCAGCGCGCCGGCGTGTGGCCGGGTGAGAACGGTGAAGCGCACAAGTTCTTCCATCACATCGACGATGCGGTCGTAGTAGCTGGACGGCTTCATCCGGCCCGCCTCGTCGAACTCTTGAAAGGCCTTGGCGACACTCGATTGGTTCGGGATGGTGATCATGCGCATCCACCGACCCAGCAGGCGCAGGGTGTTCACCGCGTTGAAACTTTGCGAGCCGCCGGAGACCTGCATCACGGCCAAGGTGCGTCCTTGGGTCGGCCGCACGCCGCCGATACTCAGCGGCAAGTGGTCGATCTGAAGTTTCATCAGGCCAGACACCTGCCCATGACGCTCGGGGCTGCACCAGACCATCCCCTCGGACCAGAAGGCGTGCTCCCGCAGTTCGCGCACGGCAGGATGGTCGTCGTCGCCGGGGGAGCCGGGCAGTGGCAGGTCGGATGGATCGAAGATGCGGGTCTCGCATCCCATCAGGCGCAGCAGGCGGGCCGCTTCCTCGACGCAGAGGCGGGAGAAGGACCGCTGACGCAAAGAGCCGTAAAGCAGCAGGATGCGGGGCGGGTGGTCGTTCGGGCCGAGGCCGACGGCCGGCGTGAGCGACAGATAGGCGGGGTCCAGCGCGGGCAGGTAGTCCGGCTCCGGTAGGGTGCGCAGACGACTCATCAACAGACGTCCTTGCCAGGGGCGGTCGCCGGGAAGAACCGCCGGCCCAGCCACAGGGCGACTGAGACCAGCAGGATCAGCACCGGCACCTCGACCAGCGGTCCGATGACGGCGGCGAAGGCCACCGGAGAGGCCAAGCCGAAGGCGGCGATCGCCACGGCGATGGCGAGTTCGAAGTTGTTGGAGGCGGCGGTGAAGGCCAGCGCCGTCGTGCGTGGGTAGTCCGCCTCTATCAAACGGCCCATCAGGAAGCTGACCACGAACATCACCAGGAAGTAGATCGTCAGCGGAATGGCGATGCGCAGGGCGTCGAACGGTAGGGCGACGACATCCCCGCCTTTCAGGCTGAACATGGCGACAATGGTGAACAGCAGAGCGATCAGGGTGATTGGCCCGATGCGCGGCAGGAAGCGACGCTCATACCAGTCGGCGCCCTTGCGCCCGATGAGCGTGCGGCGGGTCAGAAAACCGCTGAGAAACGGCAGCCCCAAGTAGATCAGGACGGCGCCGGCGATGGTCCAGAAGCTGACATCGACGACGCTGCCTTCCAGGCCGAGCAGCGGCGGCAGGAACGACAGGAAGAACCACGCGTAGGCGCTGAAGAAGACGATCTGGAAGACCGAGTTGAAGGCCACCAGACCGGCGACATACTGGTTGTCGCCGCGCGCCAGTTGGTTCCAGACCAGCACCATGGCGATGCAGCGCGCCAAACCGATCAGGATCACCCCGGTCATGTATTCCGGCTGGTCGCGCAGGAAGATCACCGCCAACACGAACATCAGCACCGGGCCGAGAACCCAATTCTGGAACAGCGACAGCGCCAGCACCTGCTTGTCAGCGAAGACGCGCGGCAGTTCCTCGTATTTCACCTTCGCCAGGGGCGGATACATCATCAGGATCAGCCCGATGGCGATGGGGATGTTGGTCGATCCGACCGACAGGCTGTCCAGCCACGCAGGCAGGCCGGGGACCACCGTGCCCAGAAGCACGCCCAGCGCCATGGCGACGAAAATCCACAGGGTGAGCCAGCGGTCGAGGAAGGAGAGCCGGGGCGGCGCGTTGTCGTAGGTCACGGGGGTGTCGATCATCGGCGCACCCTGTGCCCGGACTCGTCGATGACGACTTCGCCGTCCTCCTTGACGAAAGGCTTCAGTCGTTCCGTGGGGAGCAAGTCGAGGACCGCTTCAGACGGCCGACACAGTTTGACTCCCGAAGGGGAGACGACAATCGGCCGGTTCAACAGGATCGGATGGGCTTCGATCGCGTCGAGCAGGTCGTCGTCGGTCAACGCGGAGTCGCCGAGACCGAGTTCCGCGTAGGGCGTGCCCTTCTCCCGCAGCACCTCGCGCACAGTGATCCCCATCCGAGCGATCAGTTGGCGCACCAACTCGCGGACCGGCGGCGTCTTCAGATACTCGATGACGTGCGGCTCGATTCCGGCATGGCGGATGAGCGCAAGGGTATTGCGCGACGTCCCGCACGTGGGGTTGTGGTAGATGACGATGTCCATGGTGACCTTCAGGAGCAGCAGGGCAGGAGTTCGGCCAGCAACGGCTCGCACTTGTCCGCCTGACCGCCGCAGCAGTCGGCGACCAGAAACAGGATCAGGTCGCGAACGCGGTCGATGTTCGGCCTGAAGTAAATCTCGCGGCCTTTCCGATCCCACGACACAAGGCTGGATTCCGAGAGTATCCGCAGGTGGGACGACATAGTGCTGGGGGGCTGGCCGAACTTGTCGGCGATCTCGCCGGCCTTCAGTCCGTCAGGGGCGCTCTTGATGAGCAGCCGCAAGACGTCAAGCCGTCGAGGATGCCCGAGAGCGGAAAAGCATTTGACCGCGATTTCAGTATCCATCCTTCGACAATTCTCGAAAAGTCGCAGGATTGCAAGACGGTTGGCTACTCGATGATTTCGAGCCCGTCGTAGGGCGTCGGCGGAGGTCCGTCGGTCAAGTGCCAAGTCTCCGGCGTGCGCTGCATGGCCTGCATCCGTTGCGAAGCGACGGCGGCGATGTAGGTCGGAACGTCAACCGACGGGCCTGACGGCGCCAAGGTGATGTTCCAATACAAAGTTTATGGTCACCTCCGAGGAGGCGAAGCAACATGCCCCCGCACAGGAAGGCCACCGCAAGAACCTTGCTAGGTCAGGGGTCTTTGGCCGGTGGGCCGGATTTCAAACTGTGCCAGCGCCCGGGAAGCCGGTCCCTTGACAGCGCGGGCCGATGGGCGTGGTGATGGAGAGGCATGTGGAACATCGTCCGCACCCTTCTGTTCGCCTTGGCGGTGGCTGGCTTTATCGGCCAATCGTCGGCGCACGCCACCCCGTTACAAGCGTTCGAATCGACGGACGTCATGATGGAGATGGACTGCGCCGAGATGATCGTGATGGTGGAGGAGCCCTCCGGCGGATCGACGCGTCCCTGCGACGAGATGACGTCCGACTGCATCGCCAAGATGGGCTGCGCCGCCGTCGCGGCGCTTATGCCGCCGGCGCCGGCCCTCGATCGTCTGGCCCCGCCGCGGGGAAAGCGCTTCGTGGCCCTCGACGTCGTGCGAGAGGGCGCGGGCCCGCTTCCCTTGAAAACCCCCCCGAAACGGCTGGCGTAAACCTGATCCGCTGATCGGACGTCCATGCGCGCGCCGTACGGTCGCCGCTCCGATCGTTTCGCCTTTCGCCGGCGTCCAGTCCTCAGGACGGTCTCCGGGGGCTTCGAGGAATTTCATGACCCTTCTCTTGAGGTCGACGACACGCGTCCCTGCGTGTCCGCCGCCCCCTGTCCCACTGCCGCGCGTCGCCAAGCCGGCCGCCGGGGCGCCCGCCCGGTCGCGATCGGGCGGGATCGATCCGCGCTGGGCGATCCTGCCCGCCTCGGTTCTGCTGTTGAGCGTCTGGCCCGGGCCGGCCACGGCCGACCCCCAGACGTTCGACGAGGCCCTGGCGCGCGCCTCCGCCGGCGCGCCCGGCCTCAGAGCCAGCGCTCTGGGGGTTGACGCCGCCCGCGCCGCGGCGCCGGCCGCCGGCCGCCTGCCGGACCCGAGGCTCAGAGTCGGTCTCGACGGGTATCCGGTCACCGGCCCCTTCGCCGGGCAGTTCGGTGAAGACTTCACGATGCTCAGGATCGGCGTCGAGCAGGAGGTGCCGAGCCGCGCGCGTCGCCGCGCCGAACGCGACATCGCCGAGGCGGCGATCGGCGTCGCCAGGGCCGAGGAATCCGTCGCGCGGCGCGAGGTCCGGATCGCCGCGGGCCTGGCCTGGATCGACCTGTTCTACGCCGAACGTCGCCTCGCGGCGCTGGACGAGCTGCTGGCGACACTGCAGCCCCTGTGGGACGCCGCCCCGGCCGGCGTCGCCTCCAGCGCCTATCGGCCCGCCAACGCCCTCGGGCCGGTTCAACTCAAGGCCGATCTGGACGATCGCCGCAGCCGGCTCGCCGCCGATGTCGAGAAGGCCCGGGCCGACCTGGCCCGGTGGACAGGCGACGCCGATCCAGAGACGGCGGGCGCGCCGCCGGGAGACGAGCTCGACCAAGTCGCCTTGCGGAGCGGCATCGCCCAGCTGCCGACCGTGCGAGCCTATGGCGCCGCCGCGCGGCGCGCCGAAGCCGAGGTCGATCTGGCCCGCGCGGGACGTCGGCCGGACTGGTCGTTCGAAGCCAGCTACGCCCGCCGCGACGAACGGTTCGGCGATCTGTTCTCCGTCGGCGCCAGCGTGCGGCTGCCGATCTTTCCAGGACGGAGGCAGGATCCCGTCATAGCCGCGCGCGCGACGGACGCGCTGCGGGTCGCCGCCGAGCGCGAGGACGCCGAGCGCGTGTTGACCGCGACGCTGCGGAGCGCCCTGGCCGAATACGCGACGGCGCATGATCAATGGATCCGGTCGCGCGACGTTGTTCTGCCCAGCGTCCTGCAGCGTTCCGATCTCGAGACCGCGAGCTATGCGGCAGGCCGCGCGGGCATCCTCGAAGTGCTCGAAGCCTTCACCGCCGTGGCCAACGCCCGGCTCGACACGCTCGACCGCGAGGCCGCCATGACGCGCCAGGCGGTCAACATCACTCTCACCTATGGAACCGACCAATGAGCGCCCTTCGCAACACTCGCCTGGGCATCGCCGCGGGCGCGATTCTTCTGGTCGGGATCGGCATCGGGGCCGGCGTCGTCATCGCCCAGCGCATGGACGGCGCCGCCGATGTGGCCGCCGACGGGGGAGGGGAGCGTGATATCCTCTACTGGTATGACCCGATGGTCCCCAACGAACGCTACCCGGGGCCGGGGAAGTCGTCCATGAACATGGACACCATCCCCAAATATGCCGACGAGGCGGGCGACGGATACTCAAGCGGCGTTCGGATCGATCCGGCGCTGACGCAAAATCTCGGCGTGCGATATGCAACGGCGCGCCGGGGCGGCCTGGAGGGCGACCTCAGCGCCACGGCCATCATTGATTACAATGAACGAGACATCGCCGTGGTCCAGGCGCGCGCGGACGGCTTCGTGCAGCGGGTCTACAACCGCGCGCCGGGCGACGTGATCGCCGCGGGCGCGCCTCTGGTCGATCTGCTCATTCCGTCCTGGGGCGGCGCCCAGACAGAATATCTGGCGGTGCGACGCACCGGCAGTACGCCCCTGATCCGGGCGGCGCGGCAGCGACTGGTCCTGATGGGCATGTCGGAATCCCTGATCGCCTCGGTCGAGCGCAGCGGACGGCCGCAGAACACCATCACGATCTCAACCCCCGCCGGCGGCGTGATAAAGACCTTGAACGTACGTTCCGGCATGAGTGTCGCCCAGGGCGCGACCCTGGCCGAAATCAACGGCCTGGCCGCCGTCTGGGTCAATGCCGCCATCCCCGAGGCGCTGGTGGGCCAGCTGAGGGTCGGGCAATCCGTCGAGGTGGCCTTGGCCGCCTTCCCGGGCGAGCACTTCACGGGTCGGCTGACCGCCCTGCTGCCTGAGCTAGTCGGCGATAGCCGCACGGTCACCGCGCGGATCGAGATGGCCAGTCGGGGAGGGCGTCTCAGACCCGGCATGTTCGGTCGGATCACCTTTGGCGGCGGTTCGACGTCGGCTTTGCTCGTGCCGACCGAGGCGGTGATCCGAACCGGCGAGCGGGACATCGTCATGCTCGCCCTGCCGGAAGGCCGCTTTCAGCCGGCCGAGGTCCGCATCGGACGGGAGGCCGGCGGCCAGACCGAAATCCTCGCCGGTCTCGGAGAGGGCGAACGGATCGTCGCGTCGGGTCAGTTCCTGATCGATTCCGAAGCCAGTCTGTCAGGCGTCGCGGCGCGGCCGGTCGGCGAGGTTTCCGGCCCCGCGCCCGCCGCGTCGCCGACGGCCGGCCGGCCGGCCGCCGCCGGGACGGGCGCATCCGCCCCGCGCGGGAGGTCCGCGCAATGATCGCCGCCGTCATTCGCGCCTCGGTCAAGGGGCGTTTCTTCGTCCTGATGGCCGCCCTCGCCCTGCTCGCCGCCGGCTTGTGGGCGGTGCGCAGCACGCCGGTCGACGCCCTGCCGGACCTGTCGGACGTGCAGGTCATCATCCGCACCACCTATCCGGGGCAGGCCCCCCAGATCGTCGAGAACCAGGTCACCTATCCCCTGGCGACCACCATGCTGTCGGTGCCCGGCGCGCGGACGGTTCGGGGCTATTCCTACTTCGGCGACAGCTTCATCTATGTGCTGTTCGAGGATGGGACGGATCTCTACTGGGCGCGTTCCCGGGTCCTCGAATATCTCAGCCAGGTTCAGGCGCGACTTCCCGCGACCGCCCAACCTGCGCTCGGCCCCGACGCCACTGGCGTGGGCTGGGTCTATGAATACGCCCTGATCGACCGCACGGGCCGAACCGACCTGGCGCAGCTGCGAAGCTTGCAGGACTGGTTCCTCCGCTATGAACTGAAGACCGTGCCGGGGGTCGCCGAGGTCGCCAGCCTCGGCGGCATGGTGCGGCAATACCAGGTCGTGCTCGACCCGGTCAGACTCGCGTCCTACGGCGTCACCCATCAGGCGGTGGTGGAGGCCCTCCAGCGCGCCAACGGCGAGGCCGGCGGTTCGGTGCTCCAGCTCGCCGAGGCCGAGTACATGGTGCGCGCCAACGGCTATCTGACCAAGCTGGACGACTTCCGGGCCGTGCCGCTCCGCACGGCGGCGGGGGGCGTGCCGATCAGTCTGGGGGATGTCGCGACCATTCAGATCGGCCCGGAGATGCGACGCGGCATAGCGGAGCTCAACGGCGAAGGTGAGGTCGCCGGCGGCGTCGTCATCCTGCGATCCGGCGGAGACGCCCGCGCCACGATCGCGGCCGTCGTTGAAAAACTCCAGACCCTCAAGGCCGGATTGCCCCCGGGAGTCGAGGTGGTGACGACCTACGATCGATCGCAGCTCATCGACCGGGCGATCGAGAATCTGAGCGGCAAGCTGATCGAGGAGTTCATTGTCGTCGCCCTGGTATGCGGGCTGTTCCTCTGGCACGCCCGGTCGGCCCTGGTCGCCATCCTGACCCTGCCGCTGGGCGTGCTGGCCGCCTTCCTGCTCATGAACCTGCAGGGTGTGAACGCCAACATCATGTCGCTGGGAGGCATCGCCATCGCCATCGGGGCCATGGTCGATGCGGCCGTTGTCATGATCGAGAACGCGCACAAGCACATCGAACGGTGGGAACACGACCATCCCGGCCAACGGCTCGGCGGCGACGACCGCTGGAAGGTCATCACCGAGGCGGCGGTGGAGGTCGGGCCCGCGCTGTTCCTCAGCCTGTTGATCATCACCCTCTCGTTCATTCCGGTGTTCAGCCTTCAGGCCCAGGAGGGTCGGCTGTTCGCGCCGCTGGCCTTCACCAAGAGCTATGCGATGGCGGCCGCGGCGATCCTGTCGATCACCCTCGTGCCGGTTCTGATGGGCTATCTGATCCGGGGACGGATCCCGGCCGAGCAGAGCAATCCCATCAATCGCTGGCTGACCCGCGTCTATCGGGGACCGCTGAACTGGGTGCTGCGCCATCCCAGGAAGACCCTTGTGGCCGCCTTGCTGGTCTTCGCCACCACGGCCTGGCCTCTCAGCCAGCTGGGCGGCGAATTCATGCCGGCGATGGACGAGGGCGACCTGCTCTATATGCCGACGGCCCAGCCGGGTCTTTCCGCGGCCAAGGCCGCGGAACTGCTGCAGCAGACGGATCGGATGATCCGCACGGTGCCGGAAGTGGCGACCGTGTTCGGCAAGGCGGGACGGGCGGAGACCGCCACGGATCCGGCTCCGCTGGAAATGTTCGAGACCACCATCCAGTTCAGGCCACGCGATGAATGGCGGCCCGGCATGACCCCTGAGAAGCTGATCGAAGAGCTCGACCGCGCGGTTCAGGTTCCCGGACTGTCCAACGTCTGGGTCCCTCCCATCCGCAATCGCATCGACATGCTGGCGACGGGCATCAAGAGCCCCGTCGGCGTCAAGGTGTCGGGTGCTGACCTGCCCGCGATGGACCGTATCGCGACCCAGGTGGCCGAGGTCGCCAAGACAGTGCCCGGCGTGACCTCGGCCCTGGCCGAGCGCCTGACTGGCGGGCGCTATGTCGATATCGACATCGACCGCCGCGCGGCGGGCCGCTACGGACTGAACATCGCTGATGTCCAGTCGATCGTCTCGGGCGCTGTCGGCGGGGAGACGATCGGCCAGACGGTGGAGGGGCTGGCCCGTTATCCGATCAGCGTCCGTTACCCGAGAGAACTGCGCGACAGCCTGGAGCAGCTTCGCGCCCTGCCGATCCTGACGCCGTCGGGTCAGCAGATCACCTTGGGCACGGTCGCCGATATCCAGATCACGGACGGCCCTCCGATGCTCAAATCCGAGAACGGCAGACTGACCACCTGGGTCTATGTCGACGTTCGGGGCCGCGACCTGGCCTCCGTCGTCGCCGATCTGCGCCGGGCGGTCGCCAGCGAAGTGGACCTCGCGCCGGGCGTCAGCATCGCCTACTCGGGCCAGTTCGAATATCTGGAACGGGCGGCCGAGCGGCTCAAAATGGTGGTTCCGGCCACGCTCGTGATCATCTTCATCCTGCTCTATCTGACCTTCGGGCGCTTCGACGAAGCCCTGCTCATCATGGGCACCCTGCCGTTCGCCCTCACCGGCGGCTTCTGGCTGCTCTATCTGATGGGCTTCGACCAGTCGGTCGCGACCGGCGTGGGCTTCATCGCTTTGGCCGGTCTCTCGGCGGAGTTCGGCGTGGTGATGCTGATTTACCTCAAACACGCGCTCCGCGATCGAGGGCCCGACCCGGATCGGGCTCAGATCGAAGAGGCCGTTCGCGAAGGCGCCCTGCTGCGGGTCCGGCCCAAGGCGATGACGGTCGCCGTGATCCTGGCCGGTCTGTTCCCGATCCTGATCGGCCACGGCGCCGGCTCGGAAATCATGACCCGTATCGCCGCCCCCGTGATCGGCGGCATGATCACGGCGCCTTTGCTCTCGATGCTCGTTATCCCGGCGGGCTATCTTCTCCTCAGGCGCCGCAAGGCCCGTTCAGCCCCCTCAACCCAAGGAGTGACTCCATGACCCGAACCCTCATCGCACTCGCCGGCGCCGCCATGGTGCTGTCGGCCTGCGGCCAGCCGGCGGACCCGGCTCCCGCCGAGCCGGCCGCCGCGGCTCCCGCGGACACCGCCTCCGCGGCCGGCGCTACGGACCCGGTGACCTCCCCGGATGTGGGAGCCAGATCCGGCAGCGGCGCGGGCGTCGTCACCGCCGTGGATGTAGCGGCCGGCACGGTCACGATCAATCACGAGCCCATCCCGGCGGTGGGCTGGCCGGCGATGACCATGAGCTTCACGGCGAGTCCCGCTGTGGTTCAGCAGGCCGCCGTCGGGGATCGCGTCCAGTTCGATCTGACCGTTCAGGGAAATGCGGCCGAAGTCACGGCAATCCGCCCGCAATAACGCGGCGCGCCGGAAGCGTCCCGGCGGGTGTCGTCCGAAGGTGGACTCGGGCGGCGTTTCGTCAGTGACGCGACGGGGTGATCGTTCCTGCCGCCTCTCGGCAGGCCTCCTCGCACCGGCGGCACGCCTCGGCACAGATTCGGCAGTGCTCATGCATTCCGGCGTGCTTGTCGCATTCCGTAGCGCAGGTTGCGCAGGTCTCGGCGCAGACCTCGAGCAGGCCCTTGATGACGGCCTCGTTGCGCCCCGTCCGGCGGGCGCCGACCGCCCCGGCGGCCGCGCAGACGTCGGCGCAGTCAAGGTTGAGCCGGATGCATTGGGCGAGGTCGGCGACCATGGCCTCGCCGAGACAGGCGTCGGCGCAGATGCGACAGGCCGCGGCGCAGTCATAGGCCTCCTCGACGGCCCGGATCAGGGCGTCGTTGATGGAGCCCTGAACGTGGGGATGGGTGCTGATCATGGACTGGATATGCATGGGAACTCTCCGATGGCGAACCGGGTCAACCATTCGGACGGGCGGCCGTTCCCCGATGGTCCACCCGCTGCGACGGCGGGCCCATGGATGCCGACCCGACGCAAGGACGCGCACGAACCCGGAGAAGCATTACGCGCGCCAAGGCGGGATCCCTCGGGTTGGGTGGAATATTTCGGTCGGGCGGAACCGCTCCGAGGCGCCGGATTTCAAACGGTGTTCGGCCAAGCGAAGCCTGGCTCCGCGTCCAACGCGGGGGCCGATGTCGCGGGCCGGCTGTTCTCTGCACGGCGCTGTCCACGAGCGC
The DNA here is from genome assembly GCA_016183935.1 of Caulobacterales bacterium. Lineage (GTDB taxonomy): Bacteria > Pseudomonadota > Alphaproteobacteria > Caulobacterales > Caulobacteraceae > Brevundimonas. Next base: position 49,555 of record JACPDR010000013.1, on the reverse strand, counting down.
CGTTCCGCTTTGGAGCTCACGATGATCAGATCCTTCCGCTCGCCCGCGCTCGTTCTGGGCATGATGTCCCTCTCGGTCGCCGCCTGCAGCCCGCAAGCGGACGATCCGGCGTCGGAGACGGCCGATGCCAGCGTACTCGCCCAGGCACCCGAGCCGGCCCAAACACCGTTCGCCGCGGCGGAAACGAAGATGCACGCGGCCATGATGGGCGCGCACGGCGCCGATGTCAGCGAGACCTGGGCGCGCAAGATGGTCCCACATCACCAGGGCGCCCTGGACATGTCGGAAATCGTGGTGCGGGAGGGACAGGACGCCGACATCCGCCGCATGGCGCAGAAGACCATGGAGATGCAGACGCAGGACATCGCCGAACTTCAGCGTTGGCTCGACACGCGCGCGTCCGGCGCGGTCGGCCTCCCGCCCCAGGGACCCTTCGAGCCGGTCGAAGCGCGGATGAAAGAGGCGATGGCGGCGGTCTCCGGGGCCGACGCCGATCACCTCTGGGCCCGCAAGATGATCGCTCACCATCAGGGCGCGCTTGATATGGCCCGGATCGCCCTCGAAGACACCGAGGACGCGGAAATCCGCAGGATGGCCCAGAAGACGGTGGAGATGCAGACCCGCGACATTCGTGACCTTGAAGCTTGGCTTGAAGCACACCCGGCGCCAGCCGGCGCATAGCCGCCCCGGCTCCAGATTATCCGGATAACGGCCGGAGCGCCGCTGGGAGGGAGGCCGGCGAGCGCGACAGGCTATCGAGAACTAAGCTTTACCGTCGATGGTGTGCGGGCGGGGCGCTCGTCGTGAGTTCGAACCCGCTGGGACGCCTTAATGGCGCAAGCGGAGGACGTTTAATCCGCAGATCGTGGTTCAAATCCGCGAGCGCCCTCCAGGACCGAAGAGCGGATCCGGATGAGGCGGGCGCGGAGCGGCCGATGCGGGAGGCTGCCGCCCCGCCCGGGATCAACGAACGGCGCGGGAGGACCAGTGGATGTGCGTGATCCGCCATCCGTCGGCCTGGCGACGGAGAACCATCGTCTCGACCGACATGCTGTCGACGGGGCGGCCGTTGAACTGGCCCGTCGTCCGACTCTCGCTCGCGACCCATGCGATGTCGGCGACGGCGCGCGCCGTGCGCCGGGACCTCGCGGTCGGCACGGCGGCCGAGAAGGCGGCGTCGGCGGCCAGGTGGTGTTGGGCGTATTCGGCCTTGGATCGCTCAGCCCCGCCGCTCTCGAAGATCAGAATGTCGTCGGCCAGAAGGGCCAGCGCGCCTGACGTGTCTCCGTGTTCGAGCGCGACGTGAAAAGCATCGACGACGCTCGCAGCCGCAGTCGCTTCGACCTGGACATCGTCGACGGAGGCGGCCGTCGTCGTCGCGACCGGGTCATGCGCCGCCATCGCCGGCCCGGCGGAGACGATCGAGACAGAGAAGGCGAGGGCGAGAAGCGTTCTGGCGGCGGACATGGTCATGACCCTGGGTTTGTTGCAGCTTGGTTCTCCCACTCTGCGGCGGCTTTGCCTTGCGAGGCAATCCGCCCCGTCGGCCTCCGGGATTTCCGGCGCGATGGCGGGATGGGATCGACGTCGCCCCGGTCCGGGGTCCGCACGTCGCACGTCGCCTGTCGCCTGGCGCCGCCGCCGGGACGGGCGGACTGGACCTAATTCCCGCCCTCGCGACCGCCGGCGGCGCGCAGGAGGTCGCCGACCCGACGTCCGTTCAGCCGGCAGGAGGCGATGACCCGGTCGTAGACGATGACCCGGCCGTTCCGGCCGCGAACCGCCACGCAATCGAGCCGGCGACGGCGGATCAGGCGGTCGCGGTCGGCGCGGCCCGTGGGGCTATGCAGTTCAGCGGCGTCGAAGTCCGCAAGCCGCACTTCGATCCAGGCGGCGGGGTCGGTGGTGTTTCCCAGGCACAGGCTGTCGCCGTCGCCGACGTAGCGGACGGTCCCCGCGAAGGTTTCGCCGGCGCGTCCGGGCAACCGGCCCTCGCACGGATCGGCCCAGGCGGCGGTTGGGGCCAGCGAGAGCGCGGCGCTGATCAGAAGCCATTTCATCGGTCCAGGGTGGCGCGGCGCCGGGCGGGGAACAAGCCCGGCGGGGAGAGAAAGGAAGGCCGGACGGCGGGCGCTCCGTGGTGGAGCGGAGAAGGAGACCGCCATGAGATCGACCCTGACCCCGACCCTGATCCGGGCGCCGGCCCCCGTGCCACGCGGGCGCCGCCCCGCGTCGCTGACCGCCGTCCATGCGGCGCTGGACGACCAAACCTTGCTGACTCTGATATTGGAGCGGATGGACCCGGAGACGGATCCTGCGCGGCTCGCCGCCGCCTTGCTCGAACGGTTCGGGAGCCTCGGCGGCGTCGCCAGCGCGGCGCCCGGCGAACTGGCCCAGGCGTCCAGCGCCGGACCCGCCCTCCGGGCCGAGTTGGCGCTTCTGCGCGAATTCGCGGTCCGTCTTGCGCGCGCCGAAGCCTGCCGCCGCCCGGTCATCACGTCCTGGACCGCGCTGGTGGCCTATGTGCGGGCGGCGCTCGCCCATGAGCCGCGCGAGCAGTTTCGGACCCTCTTTCTGGATCGCCGGAATATCCTGCTCCGGGATGAATTGGCCGCGGACGGCACCGTGGATCACGCTCCGGTCTATCCGCGGGAGGTGATCCGCCGGGCCCTGGAGCTGTCGGCGTCAGCAATGATCCTAGTCCACAATCACCCTTCCGGCGACCCGGCCCCGTCGCGCGCGGACATCGACATGACGCGTCAGATCGTCGAGGCGGCGCGTGTGTTCAACATCCAGGTCCATGACCACCTCGTCGTCGGTCGGGAGGGCACGGCCAGCTTCAAGGCCCTCGGCCTGATCTGAGGCGGCCATGACCCTGCACGGCATCGTCGCCGCCCTGGGCGGCGATCTCTATTCCGGCGGACGGCGCGCCAATGTCCCCGCGCCCGGCCATAGCGCGCGGGATCGCTCGGTCTCGCTGCTGCTGACCGACAACCGGGTCGTCATTCACGGCTTCGGCGGATCGGACTGGAGGACCGTACGCGCGCATCTGCGTGACCTGGGCTTCATCGACGTCGCCGGCCGATTGACCGGCGGCGGACGAACCGGCGCTTCGGTCCCAAGGCCCGATCCTCGTCTTCGCCTCCGGACGGCCTCGGATCTCTGGGCCGGTTGTCGGGGGCTGGATGGCGGCGGCCCCGCCGATCGCTACCTGCATCGGCGCGCCGTTCAAGCCGTCGCCGCCGCGTCGAACCTCAGGTTCCATCCGGAAGCGCCGGTCTCTGTCTACCGACCCAGCGGCCGGGGTCGCCCCGCCCTGATCGCGCGGATCAGCGACAGAGAGGACCGGCTGACGGCGGTGGAGCTGACCTATCTGGACCGGAACGGGCGTCTCGCCTCAGGCCTCCGACTGACACGAAAGACGGTCGGTCTGGTTCCGGCCGGCGCCGCCGTTCGCCTGGCTTCGGCGGCTGCGGAGATGCTGGTCGGGGAAGGCGTTGTCACGACCCTGTGCGCCATGGACCGCTTCCAACTTCCGGGTTGGGCCCTGATGGCGGCGAACAACCTCGCGGCCTGGACGCCGCCCGCGCGGGTGCGCCGCCTGCTGATCGCCGCCGACCGGGGAGCCGCGGGCGAGGGCTGCGCGGCGCGGCTTCGACGCCGCCTCGTGCCCGGCGGTCTGGAGGTCCGTATCGTCCTTCCAGACCCGCCGTTCGGCGACTGGAACGAGGCGGCCGTCGCCGCGGCGAAAGGAGAGGAGCGAGGGTCTTGATGGGCGCCGGAGCGGCGGGGATGGGCCCCGATGCCCGGCAGGAGAGTCCCCATGACCGACCTTGTTCCTGTCAGCATGCCCGCGGTCGTCATCGCGCGCGACGAACGCACCGTCCGCCTCGGCGACATCGGCATCGCCCGCGAGAATCTGCGATTCAATGAGCCGCCGGATGACGACATCCCGACCTTGGCCGCCACGATGAAGGCCGCCGGCCAGCTGCAGCGCCTCACCGTCCGCCCCGGCCGCGGCAGAAAAGAGGAGCCCTGGATGGCGCTGGACGGCCGCCGTCGTCGCCTGGCGCTGGGCTTGCTGCTGGACGCGGGGGAGATCGACGAAAATTACCCGGTCACGGTCTGTGTCGAGACCGATCCGGCCCGCCAGGCGGCGGCCGTCCTGTTGACCAACACAGCCGTGCCCGTTCATGTCGCGGATGTCATCGCCGCCATCGGCCGGATGCTGAAATCCAGGCTGACGGTGTCCGTGATCGCCCGGGCCCTCGGTTACGCCGAGATCGACATCAAACGCCTGGCCGCCTTGGCCGGGCTGCCGCCGGTCGCCCTCGCGGCCCTGAAGGCCGGGCGCATGACCCTCAAACAGGCCCGGCTGCTGGTCCGACTGCCGGACAAGGCCGAACAGGTCGAGCTCGCAGAGGCGGCGCTGGACGGGCATGGATTCCCCGACTGGCGCATCACGGAACGGCTCGACGAAGGGCGGGTCACCGTGCGGGATCGACGCTGCGCCCTGGTGGATCCGGTCCGCTATGGCGAAGCCGGCGGTCGCACCGAGGCGGATCTGTTCGGGGAGCTGGCGCCCGTATTGCTCGATCCGGACATCCTGACCGAGCTGTGGATCCGACGGGCGCGCGGCATCGCCGCCGTCTTCGAGGCCGAGGGGATCGCGGTGCATGTCACCGCCGGACCCGAGCCTGAACTGCCCGACGACCTGGAAGCGCTGGGCTATGTCTACGGCGGCCAGCTTCCGGCTGAGGACATGGCGCGTTACCGGGCCCAGCGCGAGGTGTTCAATGAGCGGGCGGAGACGGCCCGGCGGGCTCTCTCGGAGGCCGGCGACCCCGAGACTGTGGACGCCGCCATCATCGCCATGATCCGCGCCCGGGTGACGGCGGACCAGACGGGTTGCGGCGGGCGGGTGGTGACGACGATGGTGATGTGGCCCGCCTCCGGCACGGGCGTCGATGTGCGCTGCTACACGCCCGAGGAACCCGGGATCGAGGAGGACGGTTCGACCGGGAGCGGTCCACCGGACCAGGCGTCGGCTCCGCCGGCCTATGTCCATCCCGAAGTGGCGGCGCCCGCGCCGGAGATCGAGGGCGTCAACCATGCCCTGCACGGCGTGCGCACCGACGTCGCGACGCGGGGACTGATCCGCGCCCTGGCCGATGACCCGGGCGCCGCCCTGACCGCCCTGATCGCGCGCCTGTTCACCGTTCTGGTGCTGCGCACCCATGTGGCGCGCCCGGACTCGGCTCTGGCCATCCTCGCCACCGGCTTCAATCCGGCCGGCGGGCGGGTGATCGAACCCCTGGACGGAGAGGTGCGCCAGCGGCTCGACGATCGCCGCGCGACCTGGCAGGCTTCGGGCGAGACCGTCATCGCCTGGGTTCATGCGCTGCCGCATGGCGAGAAGATGGGTCTGCTGGCCGAACTGACCGCGATCAGCCTCGACGTCCGCGAGGAACGCACGACCCTGATCCGGCGCAGCGCCCGCGCGGAAGCGGCTGAACTGGCCGCGCTCTGCGCGGCGGACATCACCCTGCACTGGACGCCGGACTCGCCCTTCCTTCAGCTTCACTCCAAGGGGCTGCTGCTGGGGATGCTCGAGGCCATGGGGGCCGAAGACGACCGCGCCAGGTCGCTGAAGAAGGCCGAACTGGTCGACTGGGTCGCCGAACAGGCGGCGTCGCGGACCTGGGCGCCGGCCGGCCTGTCCTGGGCGGGCTCGCCGCAGGACGATGCCGACGAAGCTGACGACCGGCCCATCGACGAGCAAGACCCTGCGTTCAACGACGACGGGGTTGGGGCGTTCGCCGTCACCCCGGCCGGTGAGGCCGCGCTCGATCCCGCCGCCGCCTGACCGCCAGTCTTCCTGACGGACGCCGCCCCGGCTCAGCCGGGGCGGCGTAGTCGTGCGAATCCCTGGCGCGGAAAAGGCGAGGAAAGGGCGGGGCGAGGCGAGCCTGCAGGTCCGGGAGGGAGGCGCCCTCCGCTCCAGGCTGCCGGAGCCTTCGCCATGTCCTCGACCCCCAACCTGTCCCTGTTCGCCGATCCGGCCGCCGGCGATGCCGCCGCCAATATCCTCGCTGCCGCCCGGGCGCTGGCGGCGCATCTGGCGCGGTCCCGTCCGCTCGACCGCAAGCTCGTCGCCGCCATCATGACGACCGCGTTCGGCGGGTCCGACGCCGAGGGCGTCTGGGCCTGGCGCGACGCCTATGACGCGATAGAGGCGGCGACGGTCCTGCAGATCCGGCGTCTCGCGCCCCAGGTCGGCCGCCTGGAAGATGCGCCGGCGGAGATCACCGCCCTGCTGGCGGCCGTCTCGGCGCTCGGGCTGACCCAGTCCCGGCGCAGCGAGGCGCAGGTCGAGTTCGATCAATTCTCGACGCCGCCTCATCTGGCCGCGCTCGCCGTCCTGGCCGCCCAGGTGCGTCCCGGCGACCGCGTCCTGGAGCCCTCGGCCGGAACGGGCCTCATCGCCGTGGTCGCGGAGGCCTGCGGCGGGGTGCTGAGCCTGAACGAGCTCGCGACCGGTCGGGCCGACCTCCTCGACGGGCTCTTTCCGGGCGCGAACCGGACGCGCCACGACGGACGCCATATCCATGACCTGTCCGCGGGCTCGGGCGAATTCGACGTGGCGGTGTGCAATCCGCCGTTCTCGAACCTGGCCGCCCATCTGACGGCGGCCCTGAAGGCCCTCGCCGACCATGGCCGGTTGGCTGCGATCGTCCCCCTGAACGCCCTGACGGACGCCGCGCTGCTTCGCCGCCTCTGCGAGGTCGGCGCCGTCGTGAGCCGCATCGCCTTGCCGTCCGGCGGTTTCGCCAAACATGGGACCTCCGTTGAGACCGGTCTGCTGGTGATCGACCGCGCCGAAGGTCCCGCGGGCGCCGCGCCGCTCCAGAACGCTGATGACCTGCAGAGCGCGGCGCGGATGACAGGGGCGATTTCGCTGCGGATCGGCGCCAGGCCGCGAACGCGCCTGCCGGTGACGATAGACGCCCTGCTGGGACCACGCGCGCGAGGCCTGGCCTTGCCCTCCGGCCGGCTGGCCTTTCTGGGTGGGGCTGCGGCCCTGACCTATGAGGTTCGCGCCTGGACGGGGGAGGGTCGCGATGTCGGGCTATACCAGGCCCACGCCCTGGGGCGGATCGTTCTGCCCGAGCCCCGCCCGCATCCGTCGCCTCTGGTCGAGTCCGGGTCCATGGCCTCGGTGGCGCCGCCGGCGCCGACCTATCGACCGGTCCTCCCTCCGGCCATGCGCGACCAGGGCTGGATCTCGGACGCCCAGACCGAGATGGTCATCTACGCCGGCGAGGCCCACGCCGCGCATCTGCCCGGACAGTGGCGGCTGGACACGGCGCCCCACCATATGGTGCTCGCGCCCGAGGACCAGGAGGACGCCGTCCAGCTGCGGCGCGGCTTCTTCCTGGGCGATGGCACCGGCTGCGGCAAAGGCCGCCAGATCGCCGCCGTCATCGCCGACAACATGAGCCAGGGCCGGGTGCGCGCGCTATGGCTGTCACGGAACGACGCCTTGCTGGAGGACGCGCGGCGCGACTGGGCGGCGATCGGCGGCGGCGCTCATGACATCGTGCCCCTTTCGAGCTGGAAACAGGGGGACGCCATCCGGCTCGACCGGGGCATTCTGTACACGACCTATGCGACGCTTCGCCAACCGGCGCGGGGCGCCCGTCAATCGCGGCTCGACCAGATCATCGCCTGGCTCGGCGCGGATTTCGACGGCGTCATCGCCTTCGACGAGGCCCATGCGATGGCCAACGCTGCGGGTGGCGGCAAGGGCGCGCGAGGAACGAAGAAGGCGTCGCTGCAGGGGATGGCCGGTCTGGCGCTGCAGAACCGACTGCCCGATGCGCGGGTCCTCTATGTCTCGGCGACCGGCGCCACCACCGCCGAGAACCTGGCCTATGCCGCCCGGCTGGGGCTGTGGGGCGGGCCGCAGGCGCCCTTCATGTCGCGGGCGGATTTCCTGGAGGCCATGGACCGGGGCGGGGTGGCGGCGATGGAGCTGGTGGCGCGTGAACTCAAGGCGCTCGGCCTCTATGTGGCGCGGAGCCTGTCGTTCGAAGGGGTCGAATACGAGCCGCTGGTCCATCCCCTGACGTCCGACGACATCGCGATCTGGGACGCCTGGGCCGACGCCTTCCAACTGATCCACGCCAATCTCGCCGAGGCCTTGAAGGCCGTCGGCGTCAACGACGAGACGGGCAAGCCCAGGAGCGGCCAGGCCGCCTCGGCGGCTCATTCCGCTTTCGAGGGCGCCAAGCTGCGCTTCTTCGGCCATCTTCTCGCGGGACTGAAGGCGCCGAGCCTGGTCGCCTCGATCCGGGAGGATCTGGGCCACGGTCGCTCCGCCGTGGTCCAGATCGTCTCGACCAATGAGGCGGTGATGGAGCGGCGGCTGGCGTCCGTCCCGCCGGAGGAATGGAACAACCTTTCGATCGACCTGACCCCTCGCGAATACGTTCTCGACTATCTGCGCGAGGCTTTTCCGGTCCATCTGATGGAGACGATCGAGGACAAGGACGGAAACGTCAGCATGGTCCCGGTCACGGATGACGGCCGACCCGCCGTCAGCCAGGAGGCGTTGGCGCGGCGAGAGGCCCTGATCGAAAGGATGGCCTGCCTGCCCGCCGTGCCCAGCGTGCTCGACGCCCTCCTCGAGGCCTTCGGAACCGACGCCGTCGCGGAAATCACCGGGCGCTCTCGCCGGGTGGTGCTGCGCGGGGGACGCCGGGTCGTCGAAAGGCGTGGCGCCTCGACCGCCCGCGCCGAGACCGACGCCTTCATGTCGGGCCGCAAGCGGGTGCTGATCTTCTCGGACGCCGGCGGCACGGGGCGCAGCTATCATTCCGACCTGTCGGTCGAGAACCGCCAGCGCCGGGTCCACTATCTCGTCGAACCGGGCTGGCGCGCTGACGCCGCCATCCAGGGGCTGGGCCGGAGCCACCGGACGCACCAGGCGTCGCCGCCCCTGTTCCGACCGGTGGCCACCGACATCCAGGGCGAGAAGCGGTTCACCTCGACGATAGCCCGGCGGCTTGATTCGCTGGGAGCGCTGACGCGCGGTGAGCGCCGCACGGCGGGCGCCGGCTTGTTTCGGGCCGAGGACAATCTGGAGAGCCCGTGGGCGCGCCGGGCGCTGCTGGTCTTCTACGGGGCGCTCGCCTTCGGCGAGCTGGCGTCCATGACGCTGGAGACCTTCATGGCCAAGACGAGTCTCAAGCTGCTGGATGAGGATGGCGGACTGAAGCCTTCCGACGACCTGCCGCCGATCCATACCTTCCTGAACCGGCTGCTGGCGCTGCGCATCGCCGATCAGAACGCCCTGTTCGCCGACTTCGACCGCATCCTGTCCGGCATCCTCGAACGAGCGGCGACCTCGGGCGACCTGGACCGGGGGCTTGAGGATATCGACGCGGAGAAACTGGAGGTTCTGGATCACGAGACGATCCGGACCGATGTCTCCACCGGGGCCGAGACGGCGCTGGTGACCTTCTCGCTCAAGGTCCGGCGCGAGATCCTGACATCCCAAGACGCCGTCACATCGATCAAGGGCCTCGGCTGCCAGCCGGTCGTCAACGAGAAGTCCGGCCGGGCCGCCATCGCCGAACTGGGCCTGACCACCGCCACGGACGAGGACCGTCTGGTCGCCGCCGTCCGCCTCGTCCGGCCGGACGGCCGCCAGACAATGCCGGAAAAGGCGTTCGAGGAATCGGCCTGGAAGCCAGTCGAGATCGCCGACTGGCGCCGCATCTGGGACGAGGAGGTCGCCGGGACGGATCCCTGGCGCACGCGCCAGCTGACCCTCGCCACCGGCCTGCTGCTGCCGATGTGGGGCCGGCTGCCCGCCCGCGGCTGTTCGGTGCGTCGCGTCCGCGCGCCGGACGGCCGGCGCTGGCTGGGCCGGGTGCTGGACGAGGTCCAGGCCCGATCGCTGAAGGCCAGCCTCGGTCTGACCGACGTCGGCGAGGCCTGGGCGGATGGCGCCAAGACCGCCGCCACCCTCCTGGATCGGAGCGTCCAGCTGTCGCTGCAAGGCGGGCTCTGGCTGAAGCGATCGCGGGTCATGGATCGCTGGCGGATCGAGGTGGTGGGCGGCCGCACCGACCGCGACGCCCTGGTCGCGCTCGGCTGCTTCGTCGAGATCATCGCCTTTTCGCCCAGAGTCTTCGCGCCAGTGGATCGGCCGGAGGTGGTGGAGGCGGTGCTGCGACGCCACCCGGTGCAGACCGTCCTCGACGCTGCGGCGGCGTGATGCAGGCCGGATGGGGCGAAGGCCCCTCCGGCGAGGGGGAGGACGGGAGGAAGGGAGGTCCCGGGTGAAGCGGGATGAGGGAGATCGGTCCCTTGCCACTTCGGATCAACAGGAGACTGATATGCAGACCATGGTGTTCACCGGCCGACTGGCGGCCGACCCCCAGATCAGCCCCGACTTCGCCAAGGCGGTGTTCCGGCTGCTCGAGAAGCGCGGCGTGGACAGCGCCGGCAAGGACCGGCTCGTCGGCGTCAACTGCGTCAGCTGGTCCAAGGGCCTGAACGAGAAGGTTATCACCCGCGGCTTGGTCCAGGGCTGCGAAGCGGTCGTGATCGGCGCCTTCATCGACACGGCCTATGCGGCCAAGGACGGCACGGAACGGACGGCCAAGGAGCTGGTCATCAACCGGCTGACCGTCCTCGACTGGGCCGAGGACCGCCACGCCGACGCCGGCGCTGAACGCGCCGCCGCCTGAACCTCAACCCCATCATTTTCAGGAGACTGACCATGCAAACCCTCACTCTGGAAGGCTATCTGGCCGCCGATCCCTCGATTCTGTCCGCTCAAGGTTCGGGCAAGAAACGGGCGAGCTTTCGCGTCCTCGAGACCACCCGGTTCCGGCGCGCCGACGGCACGCCGGGCGAACGCACCACCGGGTTCAACTGCCTCTGCTTCAACGAGGCGACGACCGAGAAATATATCGAGCCGTTCGCGAGAAAGGGCAGCCGCGTCGTCATCCAGGGCCATGTCGAGAACGACACCTGGACCGGCAAGGACGGGGTCGAACATTACGACTTGCGTCTGATCGTCGGCGACATCCGGCTCAAGAACCGGCGCGAACGTCCCGGGGCTGACCCGGCGGAAGGTCGCCAGGTCCAGGAGCCGGCGGGCGGCTACGACCTGAACGACGACATTCCGTTCTGATCCCTGCGACCCCGAAGACGGCCCCGCGCGCGAGCGTGGGGCCGTTGTTCTTTCGATCCCGGAGGGAAAGGGAGGGCGAAGGCGGGCGGGCCGATCGGGCTCGTCGATTTGGGAGTCACCCCATGACCGCCTCCGCCTGGACTGAAGACCGCGTCGGTCGCCTCAAGACCCTCTGGCACGAAGGTCAGACTGCCGAGCAGATCGCCCGCGACCTCGCCAACGGCATCACCCGCTGCGCGGTGCTCGGGAAGGTCTATCGCATGGGCCTGTCGGCCGGACGGCCCACGGCTTCCGCAAAGGCGGCCAGGCGGGCGCCGACGACGGCGCCGCCATCGCGGGCACGACCACCCGTCTCGCCCCGGCCATGCATCGGGCCGGAGCCGATGCCGGAGAAGGGCGTCGCGACCCTTCTGTCCGTGCGCCGCCACCAATGTCGGTGGCCGCTGGGTGATCCGCTCGCGGCGTCCTTCAGCCTCTGCGGCCGGGAGGTGGCCAAGGGCGCCTACTGCGCTTCGCACGCCCAGATCGCCTACCGGCCCGGGCGGGAGACGCCGCAGAGCCTGGAGCGTCTCGCGCGCTTGAACGGATGACTCCTTCGACACGCCGGGGCTTCAATCCTGGACTATCGCACGTCTCAACGGCGGCCTCGATGAGGTCGCCGTTTGTCTTTTGTCCGGGCGTCGCCGTCGGCTCGCCGACAGCGAAGGACAAGAAGATCGATGTGTCTTCGTCCGCATCGGCGCGACGGCGCCGAACGGTGTCGTCGTCGCGAAGGGCGACGACGACTTGCCCCCACACAACGCCCTCCGATCTTGTCACAGCACCCCGGAAGTCAACGGCTGCGCCGTTCCCCTCCGCGGGCCGCAAGCGGCGACCCGCTCCGGTGACTGCCGGGGACCCCGCCGTGGCCAAGACCGGGGTCGTTGCGCATGGGGCGCACGGCATTCTCAAGGAATGTTCCAATGACCTTCTACAGCCATCCCTTCATCGCCTCCGCCTCCCAGAAGTCCGACTCCGCCTTCGACGACCTGACCGGCACGCTCGGCGACCCGCGTCCGCATCCGACCGAGGAGGCCCTCGTCCAGCTCGGACGCGCCCTCATGACCGAACTGGTGGACCTGATCTCGGACACCGCGCTGGAGGACTATCAGATCATCCTGGGAGAGGCCCTGATCGGCGCTTTCCATTCGGCGGCCGGACGGATCGAGAGAGACGCGGATCGGGCCCGCGATACGATGCGATCACTCGACCGGGACTTCGACGGATCGGAGGCGGCCGACACCCAGCTTCAGGAAGCGACGGCGAAGGCCAAGGCAGGCGATGCGGCGACGCAGGCCTGCGAACTGATCCGGGACGCGGCCTCCGACACCTGGACGGTCGCGACCGGGGAGGTATGGACGGCCTGGCGCGGCTCGCGGCGCGGCACGCATCTGACGGCGGCCCAGCTGGAAGCGAAGCAGGCAATCCGGGCGATCCGCAATCGGAGGTCCGGGGAGGCCGATCCGGGCGGCCCGGTCATTGCCTTCCGGGGGGCGCCGACGGCCGACAGTTCCGAGGACGCGGGGCGGATCTTCGACGCCCTGAACTGGGCGAAACAGGAATGGCCGGACATGGCCCTGGCGACGACCGGGGCGAAGGGCTCCGAGAAGCTGGCGATCAAATGGGCCCGTCAGAAGGGGGTGAAACTGATCCTAGCCCGGGCGGACTTCGACACCCACGGCAAGGCGGCTCCCTTCCGGGCCAACGACGAACTGATCGCGCTCGAGCCGACCCTGTGCCTCACCCTGGTGTATTCGGTGGATCGGGCGCGGGCGGACCAGCGGCCGTTCGGACCCGCGCTCAACCTGGGACAGAAGGCGATGGAATCCGGGCTGCGGCATGTGCCTATCAAGGCTCGGGCTGCCTAGAAGATCGAGACTGAGATGAACGACCCGCTCGGCTTCGGCCGGGCGGGTTTTTGTTTGTCATCCGGAGACGTCCAGCCGCTGCAAGCTGTGTCGATCAACGCTCGCGGGACATCGGGGTGCGGATATGCTGACCTTTGCCGACCCTTGATCGCGTTTGACGGCCATGTCTGAAAATCCGTCGAAAGGGGCTGAGGGCAAGATAAAAGAGGGTGTTGGGCGGTCCGGGTTTTTCGTAGTCTGTCAGCAGGTTAGCGGCGCGCTGGAGGGTGTTGGACGACTTGCGGTGAGTTGTCGGTCCTGGGCGGCGTCGGCGGCCTGGTGGGAGGCATGGAATGCTGATCCGTGAAGCCATCCAGTCGCGTCTGTCGGCCGGCGCCGGTCAGGACCCGGAGGCGGTCCAGGTCCGACTTCCGATGTCCCTCAAACCGGATCGGGTGAACGTCCGCACCGGCCTGTTGCGACGACTGGCCAGCTCGCGGGCGTTCGCGCTGGGGGATCGGTCAGGGGTGCTCAGGGCGGCGCAGGGACGCTCGGGCCGGGCCTTTCGTCTGGACGTTCGTCAGCGGGTCATCGTCAAGGCGCTGGTGTCCCGGCATGTCGGCAAGGGCGCCGACCGGGCGGCGGCGCTGGCGGCGCATGTGAGTTACCTGGGACGATCGGGCGCAGGGGTGGAGGGGGCGCGGCCGGAGTTCTTCGATCGGGAGGCGGACGGGGTCCGGCCGGCGGTCGAGACGGCAGGCTGGAGCGCGGATCGGCACCACTTCCGCTTCATCATCTCGCCGGAGCACGGCGACCGGATCGACGACCTTAAGGGGTATGTCCGCGAGGTCATGGGGCGGGTCGGAGCAGACCTCGGGGAGTCGGATCTGAAGTGGGTGGCGACCTGCCACTACGACACTGATCAGCCGCACGCCCATGTGCTCGTGCGGGGGCGGCGAGGGGACGGGCGGGACCTGGTCATCCCGCGCGACTACATCGGCTACGGCTTCCGGGCGCGGGCGCAGGAGGTGGCGCAGGAGCGGCTCGGGGACCTGTCGCGGGTGGAGGCGGAACGGCGCATCTGGAGGGAAACCGGGGCGGACCGGTTCACGGGGTTCGACCGGCGGCTGCTGGCGGCGGTGGACGTGAACGGGACGGTCGAGGACGGCGTGGGGGTGAACGACGCCTGGGCGGCGCTGACCCGGGGACGGTTGCGGCATCTGGAGGGGCTGGGGCTCGCTGTTCGGACGGGGCGGCGCTACCGGCTCGACGAGGAGATGGAGACGAAGCTGCGGACGCTGCAGGCGCGGCGCGACATCATCCGGACGCTGAACCAGCGACGGCTGGAGGGGGCGAGGGAGGTGCGGCCGCTGGGGACGGAGCGGGTGCGCGGGGTGGTGGTCAAGACGGGGTTTCACGACGAAGCGGGGACGTCGCCGTTCGTGGTGGTCAGGGACGCGGATGGGGTGGAACACTATGCGCGGGTGAGGGCGGGCGAGACCGCGAGGGTAGGGAGCCGGATTGCTCTGGAGCCGATGGCGAACGGGCTGGCGCAGGTCGTGGCGGGGCAGAGGGTCGGTCTATCCATATAGAACCGGATTGCGCGATTGGACGATCGGCGATGCAGGTCAAATGCCGCATGAGGAGAGGGCAGTCTATTGCCAGCTGTATAGCACCTTTTCCAAGTTGGCGGGACGGACGACCCATGCGGTATGGATTGGAAGGCCCGCTTGGGGAAAAGCATTTTGAAGTTTCGGACCGCGAGGGGCTGGTCGCAGCAGGCGCTTGCCGGGGAAGCCAATCTCTCGCTGCGTTATCTGGCGGGGGTAGAACGAGGCGAAGAGAACCCCAGCCTGGAGACGATCATTGCAATCGCCGATGCACTCTCGATTAGCCCCGGGCAGCTATTTGAATAGATGTGTGGGGTGATGTCGCGCAGCATCGCCAATCCGAGCGCCTAGCATCCAGTCCTGATTTTGCGGACGTTCAGGGTCTGTTGGTTAGACAGGCGCTGCGGCTGGGCGACGGAGGGGCGTACGTCCGCTGGTGACTCACAGCGGCCGTTAGAGACGTCCGCTTCTCGCCATCTGGAGCTGATCCTTAGCCGCCGTCGGTCGGCTCGAACCGATTGGCCGGAATGCGGAAGTAAACGCGGCCGTTCGCCTCCGGGTCGGGCAGCCGACCTCCGCGAATGTTCACCTGCAGCGCGTAAAGCATCAGGTTGGGGAGCGGCAGGGTGGCGTCACGCCGCTCGCGCAGGGCGACGAAGTCGGCTTCGGAGCGCTTGCCGCCCACGTGGATGTTGTCGGCCTTCTGCTCCGCCACTGTGCTGAAGCATGCCGGGTCCCGGCCGTCGGGGCCGTAGTCGTGGCCGACGAAGACTCCCGTGTCGTCCGGCAACGCGAGAATGTCCCCGATGCTGCGATACAGGGCGTGGGCGTCGCCGCCGGGGAAGTCCGCTCGGGATGTGCCCGCATCGGGCATCATCAAGGTGTCGTGGACGAAGGCGTTGCCCCCGATCACATAGGTTATGGAGGCTAGGGTATGCCCTGGCGAGAACATCACGCGGCCCGCCAGGTCGCCGACCCGGAAGGTGTCGCCCGTTCTGAACAGCCGGTCCCACTGCCTGCCGTCGGTCGGGAAGTCGTCCGGCAGGCCGTAGAGGTCCTTCCACAATGTTTGGACCTCAATCACCTTCTCGCCGATGGCGGTCGGGGCGCCCAGCCGCTCCTTCAGCCACGGCCCGGCCGAAAAGTGGTCCGCGTGAGGATGGGTGTCGAGAATCCACTCCACCTTGAGCGCCCGCTTCTGGACGAAGGCGAGGATGGCTTCCGCGTTACCCGTTGAGGTCGCCGCCGCCTTCTCGTCGAAGTCCCAGACCGGATCGATGATCGCCGCCGCCTGCGTCGCAGGATCGATGACAACATACTGCCAACTGCCGGTCTTCGCATCGTGGAAGGCGGCGATCTCGGCGCCGCCCTGGGTATGGGTCTGCATCGCTTCGCTCCGGGAGTTTGGAGGACGACCGCGCCGTCCTCCTGCAGGAGTTCATCATTGAAGCGGTCAATCCGGGACTGGTTCCGTCTCGGTCCGGTGTGTAGCCGGCTACCGCGCACCCCCTTGGGCGGACCTGATCTGGCCCACCACGACGGCTAGCTGTCCCGGCGGCAGGGCCCCCGGGATCATCTGGCCGTTGATGCTGAACGCCGGGGTGCCGCGCAGCGCCATGGCCGTCGCCTCGGCGCTGACCCGTTCAAGCACGGCGTCGATGTCCGCGGCATGGGCGGTCATGTCCTGCTCAAGCCGGGCCATGTCGACGCCCGCTGACCGGGCGAGGCGTTCCACGTCGGCCTCGCCGGAGATCGGCGTCGGCGAACCCATGAACGCATTGTGCACCGCTTCATACTTCCCCTGGAACTGCGCGGCGATAGCCGTGCGGGCGGCCAGTTGCGACGGCGCGCCGAAGATCGGCCACTCCTTGTAGAGAATCCGGACCTTGGGATCGGTCTGGACCAGGGCGGTCAGGTCCGGCTGCATCTGCTTACAGTAGGGGCAGTTGTAGTCGATGAAGCTGATGATCGTGACATCGGCCTCGGCCGCCCCGATGAAGGGAACGCCCGGGTCGCGGAGCAGGTCGTTGAAACCGGTCGGGACGATGGAGAGCGGGTTCTGGGCCGGTTCGGCTGGAGCGGCGGCGCTATTGCCGGCGTCGGCCGGGCCGCAAGCGGCCAGGGCGAGGGCGAGAATGAAGGCGGGTGCGAGGGTGCGCGGTGTCATGGCAGTCTCCTGGTTGGGGGTCAGCGTTCGAGCCGGCGGATTTCGGCGTCGATCTGTTCAGGGGCGATCTCGCCCATGTGAGCCTTGGCCAGTCGGCCGTCGGCGTGGAGGAACAGGGTCACCGGGATGCCGGCGGTCCCATAGTGGCGCGGCACGGCCATGGTGTCGTCGAAGAGCACATGCTTCAGCCGCAGGCCCTCTGTGGCGAGGAACCGGCTCGCGTTTTCGGCGCCTTCGCCTTGGTTTACGAACAGGAAGCGGACGTCGCGGTGGCGCGCTTCGGCTTGGGCCAGGGCCGGCATTTCCCGCCGGCAGGGGGGGCACCAGGTGGCCCACAGGTTGATCACGGTGGGCTGATCCACCGGCGCGGCCAGGTCGACTAGCGGGCCAGACAGGGCGGCGAGGGTGAGCGGCGGTGGCGGGAGGGCCTCGGTGGCGGAGGCAAGCTGATAGGCGACGTTCCACACCAGCGCCGCTGCAGCCGTCGGCGCGACGGCCCATGCCATCAGCCGGCGGTCGCGGAGGAACACCATCGAGGCGACGATGACGACCAGCAGTACCCAGGGCCAATCGAAGCCGCCCTGCCAAACCGCGAAGGCGCGTAGCGGATCAGCGTGGAAATAGTCCCAGTGGTCGATCACATGGGCCAGCCGGGCGATGACGAGGCCGCCCAGCGCCACCGTCGTGCTCCAGGGATTGAAGCGAGGGCTGATCCGGACCGCCAGCCAGCCCGAGGCGAGCATGAAGACGAGCATGCCGAGCAGGATGGAGAACCGCTCACCCGACAGGACTATGGGGCCGAGTTCGATGGCGTTCATGCGGCGGCTCCGGCGCGGGCGAGGGACTCCAGCACCTCAGCCGGGCCCATCTCGCCGATCAGGCGGGTGCTGGCGGGCTCGGAGGCCGAGGCGTCCAGGAAGATCATCGTCGGCGGACCCACGACGCCGAAGGTCTCGAGCAGGTCCGTGGTCGCCGGCGTGGTGTGGGTGACGTCGACCTCGATCAGGCGCGCGTCCTGCAGCGCCGTCTGGACCTCAGCAGCGGCGAAGACGGTGCGGTCGATGACCTTGCAGCTCACGCACCAATCGGCGGTGAAATAGACCAGCGAGGGCAGCCCGGCCTGACCGGCGGCGGCGACGGCGGTCGAGAGGGCGCCCGGGTCGGAGACCACGGCGGCAGGGGCTGCGGGTTGCGTCGCCGGACCGGTCGATGCCGGCCCGGTCAGCCCTGACAGAGGACGCCATGGGTCTTCAGCGCCTGAAGCCGCTCCGGCCATGAGGAAGATGCTCCAGACGGCCGCCGCGAGGCCACCGGCGCGAGCGGCCCCCGCCCACAGGCCCCGACTCCGGGCCTGGCGGAACAGCCCCAGCAGGACGGCGAGGAGGAGAGCGAGAGCCGCGCCGAGCAACAGGGTGGCGAAAGGCGGCAGTATGCGGGAAGACAGCCACCAGGCCGTGACCAAGAACAGAAAGCCGAACGCGGCCTTCACCCGATCCATCCATGCCCCGGCTCGGGGCAGGACCCGGCTCCCAAGTGCGCCGAAAGCGACGAGAGGCGTGGCCTTGCCGAGGCCGAGCGCGAACAGCGCCATGGCGCCGAGAGCGAGATCGCCGGTCTGGGCGATATAGAGCAGGGCGCCAGCCAGCGGAGCCGTGACGCAGGGCCCGACGATCAGGGCGGAGGCGAACCCCATCCCCGCGGCCGAACCGAGGGAGCGCCGCCCCTTGGCCGATCCGGGGGCCGATCCGGGGCCAGAAAGCCGGGATGTCCACGCCGACGGCAGTTGCAGTTCGTAAAGGCCGAACATGGACAGGGCGAGAGCCACGAAGATCAGCGACAGCCCACCAACGGCCCAGGACGACTGCAAGGCCATCTGGAGGTTGCGCCCTGACCAGGCTGCGGCGACTCCCAAAAGCGCGAAGGCGACGGCGAGTCCCAGGCCGTAGGCGACAGACAACTGGAAGCCTCTTCGGCCGCCCGGCGCATCGACGCCGCGGCCGATGACCCCGGCCAGGATCGGATACATCGGGAACACGCACGGCGTGAAGGCGAGGAGCAGACCGAAGCCATAAAAGGCGAGCAGCACCCAGGCCGTCCCCCCGTCCAGCGCCAGTCGCTCGATCATGCCTCCGCCGGCCTGAAGCTGGATGTCCGCCGCGCCACTGATCAGGGCCGGACTGTTCGCTGCAGCCGGACCGCCGGCGGTTCCGGTTTCGACCTGGGCGGGCGTCGCGGCCTGTAGCGCGAGGGCGGACGCAGCGATGGCGGCGGCAGGTTCCGCGGCACGAGTCGCAAGCGGCGTTTCGCGCGCGGAGCCCTCCGGGACGGGCGGCAAGGCCACCGTCTCCGTCATGGGCGGATAACAGATCGAGTCTTCGAGACAGCCTTGATAGGTGATGTTTACGACGCCCGGGTCACCGGCGGCGGTCAGGACGGACGACTCCAGGCGCGCCTGCCCCCTGTCATGCCAGACCTCGACGGTTCCGAAAGCGGGATCGTTCTTCTGTTCGCCGGCCTGCAGACGAAGAGACAGACTGTTTTCGCCCGTCTCGTCCGTGGCGACCGTATGTTGTCGATAGAGGTAGTGACCCTCCGCGATCGCCCAAGTGAAAACGACGTCGCCCCCGGCGGAACGCGTCACCTCAAGCCGGAATGCTTCTTCCGGCGGAGGCTGCGCAACGGCAGGGGCCGCCGCGAACAATGTGAAGGTCGCCAGCAGGGCCGCAGACAGGTAGGACATCAGACGGGTCATGCGCGGCTGGTCGCGGGCGCACCTTAAGTCACGCTTAAGCGAGGAGCGGCACGCCCTTCGTCATGAGATTGCTGGTCGTCGAGGATGACGCCGTCCTGCGGGACGGCCTGCAGGTGGGACTTTCCGCCAACGGCTGGACCGTGGATGCCGTCGATCGGGTCGAGGACGCCCTGACGGCCCTGTCGTCGACCGTCTTTGACCTCGTCGTCCTCGATCTTGGACTGCCGGATGGCGACGGTCTGGAGGTGCTGCGCTATGTCCGCGCCCGTAAGACCGAGGTCGGCGTGGTGATCCTGTCCGCGCGCGACGCGGTGGCGGATCGGATAGAGGGTCTCGACACAGGGGCCGATGACTATCTCGCAAAACCCTTCGACCTGAATGAGGTGGCCGCCCGCCTGCGCGCTGTCCGCAGACGTATGCTGGGCCGCGCCACGCCCGCGCTTCGTCACGGTCTGCTGACCGTTGACCCGAAGGCCCGGCTCGCGTGGTTCGGCGATGAGAGCCTGCTTCTCTCGCGGCGCGAGTTCGCCATACTCGAAGCCCTCGTCGAACGCCCGGGCCAAGTGATTTCGAGAAGCCAGCTAGAGGAACGGCTCTACGGTTGGCAGGAGGAGATCGGCAGCAACGCGGTCGAAGTGCACATTCATCACCTGCGCGCCAAGTTGGTGCCGGGGGTGATCCGAACCGTGCGCGGCGTGGGATACACGCTTTCATGAGATCCATCCGTGTCCGTTTGTTCGCCTTCCTCGCCGTCGTCACCGTGGCGGTATGGGGAGCGTCGGCCGTCTGGATTCAGGTCCGGACAGAGGCGGAAATCCGGCAGGTGCTGGACCGACGTCTGATGGAGTCGGCTCGCATGGTGTCCAGCCTCCTGGGCCAGGGCGGACTACCGGTAACAGCCGCTGCGATCGGCGGAGGCTCAGACACGTTTCCGTCCCCTGCCCGGGGGTTGGAGCGTCAGTTGTCCTGCCAGATTTGGTCGTTACGGGGGCAGTTGGTCAGTCGCTCCGAGGGGGCTCCGGCGGTGCGCCTTGCGCAGACCGAGGGCTTCTCGGAGCGCGTCATCGAGGGCGAGCCCTGGCGCATCTACACGATTCAGAACCGGACGGCTGGCGTCCAGGTGATGGTCGGAGACCGGCTCGCGGTTCGTGAGCGTCTGGTGGGTTCGATCATCGCCGGTCTCGCCGTCCCCGCCGTCATCGGTCTGGGGATTCTGGGCGGACTGATATGGTGGTCGGTCGGCCGTGGGTTGGCGCCCGCGCGGCGGCTCGCGGACGCCCTCGTCGCGCGCAGTGCTGAAGACCTGCGCCCCCTTGAGACGACGGGAGGGGTGCGAGAGTTGGCGC
This sequence comes from Caulobacterales bacterium, assembly GCA_016183935.1. Classification (GTDB taxonomy): domain Bacteria; phylum Pseudomonadota; class Alphaproteobacteria; order Caulobacterales; family Caulobacteraceae; genus Brevundimonas. The sequence continues at coordinate 28,585 of JACPDR010000013.1, read as the reverse complement.
CTATGGTCGCTGCGCTCAACGGCCTGATCGACCGCCTTGAATCCTCCCGCCGCCGCCAGAGGGAATTCACGGCCGCGGCGGCGCATGAACTCCGGACCCCGCTTGCCGGGATGCGCGTGCAGGCGCAGATCGCGGCGGCCGCAGCCGACCCCAAGGTGCGGGCCCGAGCCGTCGAGCAGATGGTCGCATCGGTCGACCGGACGTCCGCGCTGGTCAGCCGACTACTTGAGATGGCCCGAGCCGATGAGGTGTCGGAGCAGCCGCTGGAACGGCGTTGGACGCCGCTCACGCGGATCGTGACGCCGGATGCGGGAAGCTGCCCCGTCGAGCTGGAGCTCACGTCGGCGGCCGCGGCTCTGGAGCTGAACGTCGATTTCGAGAGGGTCGGCCCCTTGTTCGCGAACCTCCTGGCCAACGCTTGCGCCCATGCCCGCAGCCGCGTGCGAGTGGATGCCGCGATCGGCCCGGAGCACCCGATCCTGATCGTGGAGGACGACGGTCCCGGGGTGAGTGAGGCCGACCTGCCCCGGCTGGGGCAGCGGTTTTATCGCGGACCGAACGCGGTGACAGGCGGGGCGGGTCTGGGCCTTTCGATCGCCGAGGTCTCGGCGACCGCCCACGGTTGGCGGCTCGCCTTCGGGCGCTCGCCCATTGGGGGGCTCCGGGTTGTCGTGCATATGGACGCGGGGTCCGTCCGCCGCGTCTGACGGCGCCTCCCCCGGCGTCCCAAGCAAGGTTGATCGCCTCCTGCGGCCAGCCCCGGTTCGACACCAGGCGCGGTCTGCACGTCGGTTGCAACATCCGGGCGGCCAGACGGTTTCAGGACGGAAGGAGTCCTGCATGGCCTACTATTACAGCAAGATCACCGAGCTCCCCTTCGCAGAGGCCGTGGCCCGGACCCGAGAGGCGCTGAAGGATCAGGGCTTCGGCATCATCACCGAAATCGATGTCACCGAAACCTTCAAGCAGAAGCTCGATGTCGCGTTTCGGCCCTACGTCATTCTGGGGGCCTGCAATCCGAAGGCTGCCCACGAGGCGCTGCTCCACGAGGACAAGGTCGGGGTGATGCTGCCCTGCAACGTCATCGTCCAGCAAAGGGAAAGCGGCGACGGCAGCGAGATCGCCGCCGTTGACCCGGTGGCCTCGATGTCGGCCATCGCCAACCCCGGGCTGAAGGCGAAGGCCGAGGAGATCGGCGGCAAACTCCGCCAGGCGCTGGATGCGATCTAGGGGAGCGGCATGCGACCGGCCGGGACGCCTCCGACGACCCCGTCCAGCGGGTCAGAAGATCGGAATCGCCCGCCCGGGCTTCGATTGGAGCCGAGCCTAGAGCGATCCTTCGCGTTCCTTCACCGGGATCATCAGATACCGAACCCCGTTGGCTTCCGCCGGAGGGAGGCGACCAGCCCGCATGTTCACCTGGATGGACGGCAACAGCAGTTTGGGCGCGGACAGGGTCGCGTCACGCGTCGTCCGCATGGCGACGAAGTCGTCCTCCGTCACCCGGTCGCTGACATGCACGTTGTGAAGCATCTGGTCGCCCACGGTGGTCTCCCAGGCGTATTCGTCGCGGCCCGGGGCCTTGTAGTCGTGACACATGAACAGCTGGGTTTCGGCCGGAAGGGCGAGCAGCCGGCGGATGGAGCGGTAGAGCTGACGGGCGTCGCCGCCGGGGAAGTCGGTTCGCGCCGTTCCATAGTCGGGCATGAAGAGCGTATCGCCGACGAACACCGCGTCGCCGATCCTGTAGCTCACGTCGGCGGGCGTATGGCCGGGCGTGTGGATCACCTCGATCTCCAGTTCGCCCAGCGGCAGGCGATCGCCATCCGCCAACAGGCGATCGAAGTCTCCGCCGTCCGCCACCAGATCAGAGGCGTTGAAGATCGGGCGGAAGATGCGCTGCACGTCCGTAATGCGCTCGCCGATGCCGATCTGCGCCCCGGTCTTCGCCTTGATATAGGGCGCGCCGCTCAGGTGATCGGCATGGACGTGGGTCTCCAGCGCCCAGCGGACGTTCAGCGCCAGGCGGTCGGCCTCGGCAAGCACGGCGGCGACCGACCGCGTGTCGACCTCGCCGGATGCGGGGTCGTAGTCCAGCACCGGATCGATGACGGCGGCCTGGCGGGTTTCGGGGTCGAACACCAGATAGGTGATGGTGTTGGTCGGCTCGTCGAAGAAGGGGCGGATTTCAGCGGAGAGGCTCACGGGGGCTCCATGTGTCTGTGGTGTTGACACATGTATTAGCATTGTCTAAATTAGACAAGCCTAATGGAAACCCCCGATGAACACTTTTTCTGACGCATCCCTGGACGCGCTCGCCGCCAAGGCCGGCGAAGCCGCTCGCCTGCTGCGCAACCTGTCGAACGAGCATCGGCTGCTGATCCTCTGTCACCTGTCGGCGCAAACGGAGCTGTCCGTCGGCGCCCTGGTGGAGGAGGTCGGGCTCAGCCAGTCGGCCCTGTCGCAGCATCTGGCGCGGCTGCGGGAAGACGGGTTGGTCGCCTACCGGCGAGACGCCCAGAGCCTGCACTACCGCATCGCCGACCCTGACGTGGTTCGCGTGCTCGCCGTGCTGCGCGACATCTATTGCCCTGAACTCTCCCCCGCCTCGCGCGGGCAAGCCTGAGGAACACCGCCATGACCGCCAAACCCATCACACCGGAAGCCGCCGCCCGCCTCATTGCCGACGGCGCCCTCCTCGTCGACATTCGTGAAGCCCAGGAGTGCGCCGAGGTCATCGAGGGCGCCCAGAACGCCCCGATGTCGTCCGGCGCCGCCGGAATCGAAGCGAGCCCCGGCCAGCCCGTGATCTTTCACTGCCGCACCGGCCGGCGCACCGAGATGAACGCCGAGGCGCTGGCCGCCTCCGTGCCGACCGACGAGGTCTACCTCCTGCAGGGCGGCATCGAAGGCTGGCAGGCGGCGGGCCTGCCGGTCTCGCCCATCAACGACCGTAGCTAATCGAGCAACCAGCATGAACACCATCAGCCCTGTCGAGGCCGCGCGCCTCTGCGCCCAAGGCGGCGCCATCCTTGTCGATGTCCGCGAGCCGGACGAACACGCCCGCGAGAAGATCGACGGCGCGGTGTCGCTGCCGCTCTCGTCCTGGGACGACGGCCATCTCAGCACCGGCCCGGTCATCTTCCATTGCCGCAGTGGGGCCCGCACCGAGGTGGAGGCCCATCGGCTGAAGCAGAAGGCCGGAGACTGCCAATGGTTCGTGCTCGAAGGCGGGCTGGACGGCTGGCGGCGCGCCGGTCTGCCCGTCGCCAAAGACGCGCGGCAGCCGCTTGAGCTGCAGCGCCAGGTGCAGCTCGCGGCGGGATCGATGGTGGCGCTGGGCACCCTCGCCGGCCTTCTTGTGTCGCCGTGGTTCCTTGCGGTTCCGCTGTTCGTCGGATCTGGGCTGACGTTCGCCGGCGCGAGCGGCTTCTGCGGCCTTGCCCGCCTGCTGGGCCGTGCGCCGTGGAACCGGCGCATGAGCCACGCCGGGGCAGCCTGATGGACGCGCTGCAGGCGGCGCTGGCGCTTGGTTCCGGCTCTGTGGTGGGCTTCACCCTCGGCCTCGTCGGGGGCGGCGGGTCGGTGCTCGCCGTGCCCTTGCTCGTCTATCTCGTCGGGGTGACCAACCCCCATGTGGCGATCGGCACGAGCGCTGTGGCCGTCGCGGCGAATGCGCTCCTCAACCTCGCGAACCATGCCCGCAGCGGAAACGTGAAGTGGCGCTGCGCGGCCGTGTTCACGGTCGCGGGCGTCCTCGGCGCGGTCGTCGGGGCGTGGTTCGGCCGGCAGATGGACGGAGAAAGGCTGCTCGCGCTGTTCGCGGTGCTGATGATGGTGGTCGGCGTGCTGATGCTGCGCAACCGCAAGGGGGTCGGTCTGCCGCACGTCACCCTGGGGCGCGACAACTTCCCCAAGCTCGTCGGCTTCGGCCTGGCCACCGGCCTGCTTTCCGGCTTCTTCGGCATCGGCGGCGGGTTCCTGATCGTGCCTGGACTGGTCGCCGCAACGGGCATGCCGATCTTGAACGCAATGGCGTCGTCCCTGCTCGCCGTAACCGGCTTCGGCGTGGCCACGTCGGCGAGCTACGCCTTTGCGGGGTTGGTCAACTGGACCATCGCGGGCCTGTTCGTGGCCGGCGGGTTTGCGGGTGGACTGCTCGGGACACGTGTGGCGCGCCGCGTGGGACAGAGACGAGGGGCCCTGAACGTCCTGTTTGCGGGTCTGATCTTCGTGGTCGCGACCTACATGCTCGCCCGGACCTTCATGGCGTTCTGAGATACGTGCCCCGACCCGCCAAGAGGGGATCAACATGCACCGCCCCCGGTCGGGCGCGAGCTCGGCAACGATCGCCGGAGTCTGATCCCAGGAGGGTCGCCAGAGTCCGCTCCTGGCGCATCCACGACCCATTCCGAACTGCAATGGCTCGGGGATGCCGCTGCCGATCATAGCTCCAGGGCCATCGGCGGAACAGGATTTCATTGATGCCGACGTCGTCGGCCTCGTTGATGGCAAAGGCGCACGAGGTCCTCCACGGTGATGTAGACTGGCTGCTTGGGATGGCGAATTTCGCCTATCGCGGCGGTGTAATCGGTGATTTCGCCGGCGCGACGTACGCAGTCCGCGTCTCGATCTTCGACATCAGTCCGGCGGCAACGGCCTTCTCGCGCACGAGGTCATGGTACCGCCCGTCAACCGCATCCAGTTCCTCCTCGGTGACCTCCACATAGTGGGTGGAGCTGCCTGCGATAGAGTATCTGTGGATCTGGCCGGTCATGTAGGGAAGTCTAACGCAAACCTCGGATGCGCCAACCCGCAACCGCTCCGGCAGCCAAAACGCCGCGCTCCCGCGTCACAGCTGGGGCTAGCGCAGCTGACTGTCCTTGCTGCCGCGACGGTTGATCCCGGACAGGACCACGCGGCCGTCCCGTCCGCTTTGGCAGTGGATGCAGGTCTTAACTCCTACCACCGCCGCGCGCCGCTTCTCCGGGATCTCGTCGCCACACTCGATGCAGTGGCTCAGACTCTCACCGGCCGGGAGGCGTGACCGCGCCGCGAGCACCCCGTCGGTGATCGTGTCCTCGATCTGATCTAGCACCGCCCCCTCGTGCGCCCAGCCGCTAGCCATCGTCCTCGTCCATTGCTGCTTGGGGATCAGGTAGGAAGAAAAAGAAGACAGCCAAGCGTCGCCATGGAGCTTTCGAGACCTGGACCGGCCCGAGCGCGAAGGTCTCCTCTCCGGCGGCCGGTGGATGTCCGCTTCTGGCGCAAAGCCGACCAATCAGTCGCTCAGTGCAGATCGTGAATAGTGCACTGAGCGGGATCAACCGTGCGCATCACCGCAGCGGCCATGGGCTGCATGCGGCTCAGGCGCGGGGGTAGAGGCGCACGCGATCGGCGTCGAGCGCCACGCGGATCGCCTCGCCGATGGAGGGGGGCGAATCCGTTGTCCGCAGCCTTAGGGTCTGGCCCGCAGCGTGGACTTTTACCTCGATGAAGGGGCCGCCGAACGCCACGTCGACCACGGTCGCGGCCGCGCCCTCCGTCGACACGAAGGCGTCGCCGGGGCGGATCATAACCCAAGCGGGGCCGTCGGGCAGGCCCGGCGCGGGCAGGGGGCCGAAGGCCGTAATCGCCACGCCCACCCGGACCTCGGTTGCTAGCAATTCGGCTTCGCCCAGCAGGCGGGCGGCCGCTGGCGAAACGGGGTGCAGATAGGCCTCTTCCGGCACGCCGGTCTGCAGGATGCGGCCCTTATCCATGAGCACGAGGTCGTCGGCCATCAGCAGGGCCTCCTCGGCGTCGTGGGTGACCATCAGCACGGCCGCGCCTGCTGCGCGCAGGGCGCCCATCAGCGTCTGGCGCACCTCGGACTTCAGGTGACGGTCGAGCCCTGAGAAGGGCTCGTCCAACAGGACGGTGTGCGGCCGCCGCGCCAGGGCGCGCACCAGGGCCACGCGCTGCTGCTCGCCGCCCGACAGCATGTGCGGCCAGGTGTCGGCGCGGTCGGCCAGATGCACGGTGTCCAGCCACTCCAGGGCGGTGCGGCGGCGCTCGGCGCGCGGCCGGTCCTTCACCCCGAAGGCGACGTTGTCGGCGACGCTGAGGTGCGGGAACAGGGCGTAGTCCTGAAACACCAGCCCCACGCCGCGCGCCTCGGGCGGGGTCGAGCGCGCGGGGTCGGCCAGCAGACGGCCCTCGGCGCGGATGGCGCCGCCATCCATGGGCTCCAGCCCGGCGATCATCCGCAACAGCGTGCTCTTGCCGCAGCCGGACGGGCCGAGCAGGGCGGTGATGCGGCCCGCGTGCAGGTCCAGATTCACGCCGTCGACGGCGAGGCGGGCGCCGAAACGCCGCGTGGCGCCGCGCACGGTCAGGGCGGGGGGCGTTGCGGGGCTCATCGTGGGGCTCCGGGACGGGAGGCGGCGATCTTGCGGGTCAGCCAGATCACGCCGGGCAGGGCCAGGGCGATGATCATCAGCGACGGCCAGCCCGCTTGCGGCAACCGCTCGTCATTGGCGTAGTTGGAGGCCAGCACCGCCAGGGTGTCGAAGTCGAACGGCCGCAGGATCAGCGTGGCTGGCAGCTCCTTCAGCACGTCAATGAAGACGATCAGGGCGGCGGTCAGCAGGGCGCCGCGCGCAATGGGCAACTGCACCGCCAGCGCCGCGCCGGTCTCGCTGCGGCCCAGGCTGCGGGCGGCGCCGATCATGGCGGGGGTGACCTTGGAGAAGCCGGCCTCGATCGGTTCGAGTGCCGCCGCCATCAGGCGCGCGGCATAGGCGTAGGTCAGCAGCGCCACCCCCACGCCGATCCCCGAGGTCGCGCCGGGCGACAGTCGCCACAACACGGCGGCCGGGGCGAGCAGGCCGATGGCCATGACGGCACCCGGCGTGGCGTAGCCCAGGCTGGCGATCCGCGCCGTGATCGGCAGGCGGCTGGCACCGAGCGCCAAAAGGGTGGCCAGTATCACCGTCGTCAAGGCGCCTAGCCCGCCCATGCCCAGCGTCCGCGCACCCGCCGCCAGCAACCGCGACCAGTCCGGTGTGATCTCCAGCGACCGCATCAGCAGAAAGCCGACCGGCAGGATCAGGGCCAGGGTCAGCACGGTCAGGCAGAAGCCCGTGGCCGCGACGGCGCGCCAGCCGGTCAGGGCCTCGGATTGCAACGGACGATAGCGCGCATGGGCGCTCTCATAGCCCCGGCCCTTGCGGCCCCACCGCTCCAGCCACAACAGCACCGCGGCCGTCGCCAGCAGGGGCAGGGCGAACCGCGCCGCCGAGGCGGGCGAGCCATAGACCGACCACGCCCGCACCACGCCCGTGGTCAGGGTCTGGACACTGAGGAACTGCACCGCGCCATAGTCGGCCAGGGTCTCCATGACGGCCAGGGCCATGCCGGCGGCCAGCGCGGGTCGAGCGAGGGGCAGGGCGATGCGGATGAAAGCCTGCCAGGCCGAACAGCCCAGGGTGCGCGCCGCCTCCAGCGGATGCACCGACTGGTTCAGGAAGGCGGCGCGCATGGCCAGGAAGACATAAGGATAGAAGGCGCAGGTCAGGACAAAAATCGCCCCCGGAACCGATCGCATCTGGAACGGCAGGTCCCAGCCGAGGCTCGGCCGCAACCACATCCGCAAGGGGCCTGCCACGTCGAACAACTGGGCATAGGCGTAGGCCAGGGCGAAGGCAGGCGCGGCCAGCGGCAGGGCAAGGGCCCAGGCAAAGACGTCCCGCCCCGGAAAGCGGTGCATGGCCGTCAGCCAGGCCGTGAGGGTTCCGACGATCGCCGTCGCTGCCGCCACCCCCAGGGCCAACACGCCCGAGGTCAAGGCGTAGCGCGTCACGTCGCGTCCGGCGATGTCGGCCAGGCCCGGCTGCATCGCCGCCCAGACCACGCCCGCCAGCGGCGCCAGGGCGACCACGGCCGCGCCGATGGCCATTAGGCGCAACGGCGAAGACCCGCCGAGTCGCGCGCGGCGGGTCTCCGGACTCTGGCTGGTCGGGACCGTGGTTATCGCCAGCCCGCAGCGCTGATCATCGACTGGGCTTGGGCCTGATGCTCGCCATAGCGGGCGACGGACATCGGATGGGCCTGGAAGCCGGCGTAGGGTGCGACCGCCTCGGCCGGAGCCGCGTCGGCCACAGCGGGGTATTCATAGTTGGACTGGGTGACGATGGCCTGGGCTTCCGGCGAGGCCAGGAACTCCAGGAATTTCACCGCGTTCTCGCGGTTCGGCGCATGGGCAGCCACGCCGCCGCCCGAGATGTTCACGTGCGAGCCCTGGCCGTCCAGTGACGGGAAGCCCAGCGTCAGCTTCTCGGCGATCTGACGGTCGCCGGCGTCGTCGCCGGCCGCCATGCGGATGAAGTAGTAGCTGTTGGTCAGGGCGACTTCGCAGACCCCAGCCGCCACGGCGCGGATCTGGTCGCGGTCGCCGCCTTCGGGCGGGCGCGCCATGTTGGCGGCGACGCCCTCGACCCACAGCTTGGCGCGCTCAGGCCCCCAGGCCTCGATCAGGGCGCCGACCAGCGACAGGTTGTAGACGTTGTCGCCCGAGCGGACGCAGAGCTTGCCCTTGAAACGCGGCCCCGCCAGCTTGGCGTAGTCGTCGATCTCTTCCGGCTTCACCTTGGCGGGGTCATAGGCGACGACGCGGGCGCGGCGCGAAAAGCCGAACCATTCGCCGTCCGGCGCGCGCAGGTTGGTGGGGATGCGCTGGTTCAGCGTGTCAGAGCCCGACGCCTGGAGCAGGCCTGCGTCCTGAGCGCGCCACAAGGCGCTCGCATCGGCGGCGATGAAGATGTCGGCGGGGCTGTTAGCGCCCTCGGCCTTCATGCGGGCGATCAGTTCGTCGGGCTTGCCCTCGATGCGCTTGACCTCGATGCCGGTCTTCTCGGCGAACAGATCATAAAGCTTCTGGTCGGCGTCATAGTGGCGGGCCGTGTAAAGGTTCAGCGTCCCGCCTTCGCCACCCTTCTCGGCGGCGCCTTCCTTCTGGCCGCAGGCGGCGAGCGCCAGGGCGCCCAGGGCGACGGCGGCGAGTGTAACGATGCGACGGTTCATGGCGCCTCTCCAAGTAAAGACAGACGGGCGGTAGTTGTATTGAGAACGTTTCTCAATATCCAAGGCGTCGGTCGCGACGTCTGGCCGCAGCGTCTTTGGACGATGTCGTGGAGGGCGACCCTTGGCGGTGGGTGGATGCAGCGACCGACTTGCGGAGACCGACAACGGGACGTGCCTACATCAGGCGGGGGCGTCGGCGGTCCGGGCGGAAGAGCCCTGGATTTCTGAAGTGGCGAACAACGCCGCGAACCGGTCGCGGGCGCGGGCCTCGTCATAGATAAGCTCGGCCTGGGCCGGCGGGTTGAGGAGGTAGAACATCGCCACTGGCATGGGATCGGCGCGATCCCGCCGCCACAAACTCCGGCCTTCGAGGCTCTCCAGCAGCGTCCACCGCCCCGGTTCGTTAGGATGCCCGCTCACGCTCATGCCCCCAATCTATTCGATAGGACGGGCTCCAGCCAGAGGCGTAAAGCGTTCCGGACTTTGTCGCTGATTGTTAGAAAGTTTGGCGCGGCCGCGGTCTCACTCTCTCAGGAGCTCGACTGCGCTCACCCCGAGCGCCTTTGCAATACGCTCCACGACCTTCAATGTCGGATTTCTTTTGCCGCGCTGCATCTCACCAACGTAGCTGTAAGAGAGGCTAACCTCGTTGGCCAAGCCTTCGATGGTCATCCCCTTCTCCAGCCTTACGCGGCGGACGTTCTTGCCGAATGTTTGCGCCAGTTTCATCAGCGCAAGCGCGCGTGAAGCCTGACATTCGGCCAGTCATGATAGTAACCATTCCGACGTTGAGGTAGTGGTTTAGAAGAATTTAGCTTCGCTTCACGGCCCCTTCGCTCGGTGCAGGCGCTTCTACGTTCAGCGCGCCAAACGCTCAGTCGAGCAGGTCCGTCGGCGACACCTCTAGAACGCTAGCGAAGAGTTCGACGACGCGGAGGCTTGGATTACGCAGGCCGCGTTCCAGCTCCCCGACGTAGCTGTAGGAAAGCCCAACTTCATGGGCCAAGTCCTCAATTGTCAGCCCTTTGCGGTGCCGCACTCGACGTACATTCCGGCCAAAGGTCTGCGCCAACTTCATGGAAGAAGGCGGCGCGAAATCGACAATTTGAACCAGTCACTATAGTGACTATTCGGCCCCTCGGCTAATCTGGCCGAGCTTCATTGATTTGTCTGGGTGTGACGGTGGGAGCGGATGGTGGCTGACAGCGTCGATAGCCTTCGTGAAGGGAGCACTGCTGAGATCGGCACGCTGCATCAGCTTTACGACCGTTGGCTGGCCGCAGTCCTCCGAAGACGGTTCGGCGCTCAGGAGAGTGATGACATCGTCCAGGACACGTGGTTGCGTCTGGCGTCGGTCGATGCCCTACCTACGCCTCGTCACCCGAAGGCCTTCCTCTTGCGAGTTGCTATGAACCTCGCCGCCAACCATCATAACAGGAGGGTATTGGCGGTCAGGGCGGAGACTTTCGCTGCGCCGCGTGACCGGCTTGAACCAGATCAAGCTGCAAGCGTGTTGCTCGCCCAAATCGTCGTCGGCTTGCCAGAACCCCTCCGTGATGTCTTCTTGTTGTCTCGGCTCGACGGTCTGACCAACGCCCAGATCGGCGAGAGATTGGGAATTTCGCCCAAGACCGTGGAGTGGCGCATGACGCGGGCCCTGGCCCACTGCGCCGCCCAGCTCCGGCGCTAGAATGGGGCGCGACATGACCAACCCGACCGTCCGGGTTGAAGCAGCGGAGAAGGAGGCGGCCGACTGGCACGCCCGGCTTGGCACGACCGTCGTTGCCACCCAGACCATCGAGGACTTCTTCGAGTGGCGATCCAGGCCCGGCAACGCCGACGCCTACCGGCGCGTCGAACTGGTCTGGAAGCAGGGCAGGGGCCTCGGCGCGGATCCAGACATCGCCGCCGCTCTCGAGGGCGCGCGCCAAAGGGGACATCGACGCCTGGCGCCAGGACGGCGATCCGTGATCTTCGGAGGGCTGGCCACCGCTACCGCCATCGCCCTGGTGATCGGCGGGGCCTTATGGTGGAATGGGCGCGGCGTGTACGAAACCAGCGTGGGCGAACAGCGGGTGGTGCAACTCGCGGACGGATCCAGCGTCAGCCTCGACACCGATTCGCGGATACATGTCCGGTTCGAGAACGGTGAACGCAGGATCGATCTGGACCAGGGCCAGGCCCTGTTCGACGTCGCCCACGACGCGGGCAGACCATTCGTCGTCCACGCCGCCGGAACCCGGATCACCGCCGTCGGCACCGTCTTCGACGTCCGCCGAACCGGCTCGAGGGTCGACGTCACCCTCGTCTCCGGCGTGGTCAATGTGGTCGCGGCGGATGTCGCGGCTCCGCCGCGCCGCATGGCGGCCGGTCAGAAGACGCAGGTGTCCGCCCGCGGCGTCACGACGAGCGAGGTGAACACCGACGCCGAGACCAGCTGGACCACGGGACGGCTGATCTTCACGGACGTGCCCCTTGAGGAAGCCGTCTCCGAAGTGAACCGATATCTGACCAACAAGATCGAGATCGACGATCCCGCGATCCGCGCCGTCGCGGTCAACGGCGTGTTCCGGACGGGAGACCGCGACGCCTTCGTGGCCGCATCGTCCGATGTGATGGGATTGGACGCCGTTCCTAAGGCGGACGGATCGATCGGTCTGTCGAGACGCGAAAATAATCCGGGTTCGGCTCCGGGGTAACCCGGGGTCTCGACGGTCTCTTCCTTTGACGCCGCGGGGGCGCCGAGGGGAAAACCGAACCATGAGCCGTATTCACCTGCTATCCAGCGTCGCCGTCGTCGCCTGCTTTGCCGTCGTCAGCACAAGCGCGTGCGCTCAGTCGGCGCGGGAGTTCAACATCCCGGCCGGGCCGATGCGCGGCGCCCTGACCGCCTTCGCCACCCAGTCCGATCAGCAGATCTTCTTCACGTCCCAGCTGGTCGAAGGCCTGCGATCGCCGGGGGTGAGCGGGCGGATGGAGCCGACGGCCGCATTGGATCGGCTGCTGCAAGGATCCGGACTGACCTGGACGGAGAGCCGGCCGGGCGTGTTCGCGCTTCAGCGGACCCGGTTGGCGGCGGGGGAGGGGGAAGTCACCGAGATCGACGACGTCGTGGTGACCGGGACTCTCCTGAGATCCTCAGGCGACCTTGCATCTCCCGTCGTGACGCTCGATCGGGATGCTCTGGATCGTCGAGGCTTCGGCACCGTCGCCGAAGCGCTGGTCACCCTGCCGCAGAACTACGCCGGGTCGGCCACGCCCATCGTCCAGACGATGAACTCGGACCTCGGCGCCTCGAACAATGTCTACGCTACAGGCGTGAACCTGCGCGGTCTGGGCCCCGCTTCCACCCTGGTGCTCGTCAACGGTCGGCGTCTCGCGGGGACCGGATCGCGCGCCGAGTTCACGGACGTATCGGCCCTGCCGTCCGCAGCGGTCGAGCGGGTGGACGTTTTGCTCGACGGCGCCTCCGCCCTTTATGGAGCGGATGCGATCGCCGGGGTGGTCAACGTGATCATGCGGCGGTCGTTCGATGGGCACGAGACGCGCCTGCGTGCGTCGGCGGCCGAGGGAGGGGCCGAGGATCTGATCGTATCCCATCTCGCGGGCCACAGTTGGTCCACGGGCTCGGCCTACCTCTCTTACGAATACCAGACCACGAATGGTCTGAACTCGGCCGATCGGCCCTACACCGCGGACGGAGATCTCCGTTCCTTTGGTGGAACCGACCGCCGAACCTTCTACAGCGCGCCCGGGAATATTGTGGCGTTCGATGCGGCGACTTCAGCCTATGTCACGCGATATGCGATCCGGCCAAACGCCAGCGGAACAGCTCAAGGCCCGGCGGATTTCGCCGCAGGAGCCGTCAATCTTCAGTCCACTGCCCTGGGCGCCGATCTTCTGCCGTCGGTGGAGAGACACAGCGTCTACGGTCGTTTCAGCCAAGGCCTGGGGGACCGCCTCGAGTTAACCGGAGACATCCGATACAACCATCGCAGCAACGAGCTCGCAACGGCGGCGAACGCGGGGATTTTCACGGTTGGCGCTGCGAACCCGTGGTTCGTCTCGCCGATGGGAGCGCCATCTCACACCATCGCCTACTCCTTCTACCGCGACCTCGGCGCCGCCCGCACCCAGGCGACGTCGGAGAGCCTCGGCGTCACGATCGGCGCCCGATACGATCTCACCGCAGACTGGACCGTGGAGGGGTACGTTTCCGGCGCGGAGGAGCGGGCGGATTTCGGGGCCAGGAACCGGGTGAACAGCCGGTTCCTGGCCGAGGCGCTCGGCAACATTCCCGATGATCCGGCGACGTCCTTCCGGGCGGCCGTGGACGGCTACTTCAACATGTTCGGAAACGGAACGGCCAACAACCGCGCCGTCCTGGATTTCATCGGCGGCGGCTACAGCGAGGTCCACAACCGCAGCCGGGCCACCTCGGCGAACATCCTCGCCCAGGGTCCGGTGCTGCGTCTGCCGGGCGGGGATCTGGAGATCGCGATCGGGGCCCAGGCGCGAGACGAGAGCTTCGAGACCGAAGGGCTCGTCTTTCTATCGGCGGCGTCGCCGATCCACATGTTCACCCCCAAGCGCGAGCGGTCGATCACGGCCGTGTTCGCGGAAGCCCGTATCCCCGTCATTGGAGAGGCCAATGCCCGCCCGGGCATCCGCGCCCTGGACATATCGCTGGCCACGCGCGTCGAGGAGTACAGCGACTTCGGATCGACCACCAATCCCAAGATCGGTCTGATCTGGTCACCGCTCGAGGGTCTCGGGGTTCGGGCCTCCTGGGGCACGTCCTTTCGGGCCGGAGCCCTGCCTCAGCTATTCGACCAGGGCGGCGTCTCGCCGACCTTCCTGACCCGGGCTGACGGCTCGCGGGCGCTCACGCTGTTCCTGTCCGGCGGCAACCCGGATCTCGCGCCCGAGACCGCGGAAACCTTGACGCTCGGCTTCGACTACCGCCCGCGACGCGGCGTCGCGTTCAGCTTCAACTATTTCGACACGCAGTTCTCCGACCGGATCGCCCGGCCCGTGAACGAGAACGCCTTCGCGGCCCTGACGGACCCCGCGCTCTCGAGCTTCGTCCGGTTCATCAGTCCCGCCACCAACCCCGCAGACCTGGCGCTCATCGAGAGCTACGCCGATCGACGTGGATTCTCGACCCTCTATCCGACCAACACCTACGCCGCCATCGTCGACTCCCGTTGGGTCAATACGGGCGCGGTGCGCGTCCGGGGGCTGGACGTTTCGGCCCGTAACGACTGGCCCCTCTACAACGGTGTCCTGAGCCTTGACGCCTCGGCGTCCTACATCCTGGACTATGAGACGCAATCGACGCCGACAGCGCCGATACGGTCCGTCGCCGGGCTGCTCGGCTATCCCGTGGAGCTTCGGACGCGCACCGGCGCCGTCTGGTCACGCGGCGCCTTCGACGTCGGCGTCCACTGGTCGCACGTCAATGGCTACGAGGATCGCCTCGGTACGCAGATCGACGCCTGGGACACGCTCGACGCCCAACTCAACTGGTCGCCCGTCGTCTTCCCGGGACTGAGGGTGACGCTGAGCGCGGACAACCTGCTGGACGAGACGCCGCCCTTCTATGACGGGCCAACCGGTTATGGCTTCGATCCCGGCCAGGCCAGCCTCCTGGGTCGCGTCGTCTCCCTTCAGCTGACCCGGCGCTGGTGAGGCCGGATCATGCGAAGAATGATCCGAGCCCTTGTCGGGGCGGTGATGGCGCTCGCCTGTCTGGCGTCAGCCGCCCAGGCTGAAGACGCGGTTTCCGGCCGGCCGGTCACGATCGACGATATCGTCGAACTTGAGGCCTTCGGACGCGCCGCCATCTCTCCCGACGGCCGTTGGGCGGTCTATGAGAAACGGGGAGCTTACGACACAGCCACCCGCTTCGATCTCGCCGCACGGGCGCCATGGACCATCATGGACCTCTGGCTGGTCGATCTTTCCGCGCCTGACCGACCGCCCGAGAGGCTGTTGCCGGGCGAGGGGTTGGGTCTCCAGCGCATAGTCTGGTCACCCGACGGCGGTCGGCTCCTGATCTCCCGACTTCGCGGCGATGACTTCGAATTCGGCGTGGTCACGATGGCCGACCGCTCGGTGCTCTGGACAGGCCTGACCCCGGAGGTGCCGCCAGAGGGGGCGACCGCTGAATGGGTTTCGGCGCACGAGGTTGTCGTCCTGACGCGACCCGGCCGGTCCCTGCCGGTTCTGATCCGCCGGTTCAGCGGCACACAGGCCCGAATGACCGAAGCCTGGCGACGGAGTGCGCTTGGGCGAGAACCCTCCAGGACCCTGATCGACGCCCGCGGCGGCGTGGTTCGGCCGGAAACGCCGGACGAGGGGCAGGCTTTAGTAGGGCTAGACGTGGAGACTGGGCGACGGAGGCTGCTGGCGGAAGGTCGGATCAGCGATTTCGCCGTCGCGCCGGATGGCCGCGCTGTCGCCGTCGTGCAAGCGACCGACCGGCCCACCGTCCCAGGCGCTCCGCGGGTTCAGCTCGAGGGCGACAAGCGCCAGACATTGGTCCTCATCGGGTTGAACGGCGATCATCGGACAGAGGTCGCCGGCGATTGGGATGTCGCCTCGAACCTTCTGCGCTGGTCCCCCGACTCCCGAGCGGTCCTAGTCTGGGCCCGAAGAGATGGCGCGGACTGGACGGCCGGCCGGCTACTCATCGCAGGCTTCGATCATGTGGCTGTTCCGGATCTCGGTTACCTGACGCCTGGGACAGCCGAGGCGATCGTCGCCGGCGTCCGCGCGGACTGGCTTGGCGACGCGCCTGTAATCTACGCCCGACCAAGAGGCGGCGCCCGATTCGACTGGGCCCTGCTGGAAACCGGAGCGGCGCCGAGGGAATTGACGGCGATGCTGGCGACCGCGCCACCGCGCCTGGCCGCGACCTCGGCCGAGGCCCTGCTGGTCGTCGCCGACGGCGCCGTCTGGCGGATCCAGAGGGACGGCGGGCCGGAGCGGACGTCCGGGCGAACCGCCTTTCAGGAAGCGATTCCGAGCGACGCGGAGCGGGTCGGCCGGTTCCGCGGCAACGACGCGCCTCGGCGGAGCTGGGCGGCGGTGCTGGACGCTGACGGAGAGAGCTTCGTGGCGGGCAGGGGCGGGGTTCGCAGTATCGGCGCCGGCGCGGACCCCCGACCTCGTGTCCTGGCCGTCTCTGGCGACGCAGCCCTCGTCCTCGAGCGGGTCGGGCTCGCGGAAACCCTGATGGTCCGCCAAGGCGGCGACGCCTGGGCGATCGATGCAGTCAACACCGACAAGCGGGACATCCGCTTGATCGAACCCACGGCCATCTCCCATCTCGACATCGAGGGTCGTGCGACGCGAAGCTGGCTCTACCTGCCGCCAGGTCCGATCCGGGGATTGATTGTACGCGTCTATCCTGGAGCGGCGGACAGCTTCGTCTGGTGGGATCCTCTGACCCTGACTTATGGGACGCGTTCCACGGTCCTCGCGGCCGCGGGGTTTGCGGTGCTCAGTCCGTCCATGAACATCGACGCCTCGCCCGGGGTCCGGGGCGACCTTTACGTCCAGGCCGTCGATCTGGCCGTCGATGCCGCCCTGGCGGCTCATCCCGAGCTCCCGTCCGGACGGACGGCGATCTATGGCCACAGCTTCGGCGGCTACGCGACGCTGGAAATCGCCACTCGCTCGAACCGCTACCAGTCCTACATCGCCTCTGCCTCGCTCTCGGACTTCCTGGGTCATTGGGGCGGGTTCGCGCCGACGGCCCGAATCCAGCCTGAAGACAGGATGTCGTTGCAGTCGGGTCAGGCCTTTACCGAGGCGGGACAGGGTGGCTTTGGCGTGCCGCCGTGGCTGGATCTCGACGCCTACCTCCAGTCCAGTCCGTATCTGCGTGCGGATCGCGTGACGGCGCCGGTCCTTCTATTGACGGCCGACCTCGATTTCGTGCCGCCGACCCAAGCCGAGCAGATGTTCAGCGCCCTTGCCCGGGAAGGCAAGACAGCCCGGATCGTCACCTTCTGGGGCGAACATCACCATGCCTGGAGCCCGGCGAATATCCGAGAGCGCTATCGGCTTATCTTCGACTGGCTCGATGAGACCCTGCCCGGCGATGGCGTCACAACGGCGGCTTCAGCCGGGCCTCCCACAGGCGCACCCAGCTCTCAAAAGCCGCCGCCACCATGATTGTCGAGTAGCGTCCGCCCCACACAAGCGCCTCGCGGGTGAGGGCACGGTCGGCAGCCTCGGGGTCGATCACCTTCAGCGCAGCCAGCCGGCCCTCGATCAGCCAGGGCCTCAGGACGTCCAGTCCGTCCAAGATCATCCGGCCATAAATGCGCGTCATGTCGCCCTTGGATCGACGGTCGATGATCTGGGCGGGCAAACGATCTCTGAACGCCAGGCGGGCCAGACCGCGCTCTCGCCCGCCTGTTGTGAGCAGCACTGTCGGCAGGGCGAGGCAGGCCTCGATGACAGGTTGGGCGCAGAGTGGGTGTCTCACGTCGATACGTGCGGTCAGCTCCGAAGGACCATGGCGTGCGACGTTGTCGACGACGCCGGCGAGATGCATCGCCTTGGCCGGCCCGAACTCGTCCCAGCCTGCGAGCCACGGGTGGCGCGGGCCGGCGCCGGAGAGCGCCGGCAGCATGGGGTGATCGCGGCGGGGCGCCGGATGCGGCGCGCGTCGGCGGCGGCGCGCGTCGGCGATCATCGTCCAGACGGAGATTTCGTTGGAGGCGGCCAGTTCGACGACCTCCCGGGCGAACAGGTCGCGCCAAGGGCGAGCGCGCCAACGATCCACGAAGACATCCATCGTCGCGCGCTGAAACAGGATGGAGTCTCCGCCTGCGCCGGTCATCAGGCCGACGATCCCGGCGCCTTCCAGGCGGCGCGCCCAGTCCAGATCATGAGGGCGGTCAAGCGCGGTGAGGCCGGGGCGGAAGCCCGGCGACAGCGCTTCCAGCCAGACCTGCGTTAGCGGCTCGGCCGCGTGGGGCACGCACTGAGGCGCAATGCCGAGCGTATTCGCAAGGGCGGCGACGTAGGTCCGCTCGTCCGCCTCCGGCGCGGCGCCGAAGGCGTTGAGCCACATCGCCACCCCGTTCGGAGCACCGGTCACAAGGCTGGCGGCGACGATGCTGGAATCCAGACCGCCGGAGACCTCGGCTGCGAGAGGGGATGATACGCCCGCCAAGCCCGCCGTAGCTTCGTCGACCGCGGATCTGAGCTGGTCCGCCGCGTCATCCAGATCGGGGGCGCGACCCAGGCTGCGTCGGGCGAAGTCGGCGGGCGTCCAGAGCTCGTCTGGCGGCCGGTCGGACGACAGGTCCAGCACCGATCCGGGCTCAAGTGCGATCGGGCCGTCCAGCAAGAGGGCGCCTGTCTCCGGAACCGGGTCGCGCAAGGCCTCGGCGATCCGTCCCACGTTCAGCCGCCATGCGGGTCGGAGACGCCTCAGAACGAAGTCTTCGGCGGCGCCGCAAACGACCGCCAGGCCATCCTGGCGCCAGGTCACGCATTCCAGCGCGCCCGAGGGATCTCTAAGAACGGCGGCAAGCTGGTCGCCGGCTTCGAAGCGCACGCCCACGTAGCGCCCCCAGAACCGAGCCATCAGCTTTCGCTCATAGTCCCAAGGATCGTCCAGTCTGGGCGATGGAAGCACGGGCGATCGTCGATTGAAGACGTCGCCGATCAGCGTCCACCCCCCGACGTCGATTTGTCGAGGGACGCCCGGTCCCTGGACGCCCAGCCAAGCGTGGGCGTTGAGGGCGACAGTAGCGAAGCCCAGGCTTCGGGCGTCCTCCTCGAGTGCGCGCGACAGTGCCGCAGCCTGATCATCGGTCTGACGGCGGCTGACGACAAGAAAGCGTCCCACTGTCAGGCCCTCATGATCGGGGTGTAGCGATTGACCCGGTCCAGCCGATCTCCGACCACGAGGTCGCCGATCTGCAGCCAGCAATGGGCGGAGAACGGCCACGTCCGAACCCCGAAGATCCAGTCGGTCCGCACACCGCGCCCCGCCAGAAAGGCGCGAAGAAGATAGGCGCGTTGCAGGCATTCGCCCTCATTCGGAACCCAGGAGCGCGCCGTCCGGGCAGCGCCCAGCAGCAATCCGAGCGCGACGTCGTCCGCGCCTTCCGACGCGTGCGCCGAGGAAGCCGGAGGATGCAGAAGTTCCGAGAAGGATTTGCGGCGGAAGACGAGCGTGGCCGTGAGCAGGACGATCGCCGCCCTGAGAACGTCGGAGCGCGTCGGCGTGGCGGACGGCGTGACTTCGCGCCGCGCCGGGATGATGACGGGGCGGGTCAGTTTGCAGGGCGAGCGTGAGGCAAGGGATGCGCCAAGCAAGCTTTCAGCGACCTCTTCGTCGGCCGCCAGGATTGCGCCGGCCGGACCGACAGAGAGATGGGCGTTCGCTTCCAGCAGGCAGCTGTACCGATCCGCCGCGACGTCGAGCACGATGATATCCTCGTCCAGCGCCGCGAGATGGATGTGTGATGGGCACCAAAGCCTGACCATCCGGCAGTTCCTGTGGCTCGATGCGGCGGGTGGAACGCCGCAAATCCTGTTTTCGCAATGAGGCGCCGATCCCCGCCCGTCGGCAAGCGGACGACCGCGGCGCGGCCGCCCGCGAGGGCCGTCAGCCTGCCGGCGGATAGAGGCTGTCGGCGATATGCACTTCGTTGTAGTCGCCCGGGATGCCGTCGCGGGTCAGCGCCCTGGCGCTGCCGATGCTGACGAGGCGAAGTTTGAGATTTTTCATGACTTGATGTTCCTTACCGTGGCCGAAATCCGGCCGGTGAAGCGAGGCCTGCGGAACGGCGGACGGCCGCGAGCGACCGTCCGCAACGCCCTCAGCCGGCCGGCGGGTACAGGCTGTCGGCGATCTTCACCTCGTTGAACTCGGTGCCCATGCCGTCACGGGTCAGCGCCTTGGCGCTGCCGAAGTTGACGAGGCGCAGCGTGGTCGTCTTCATCTCAGTCTCTCCTTGTTGATCGCCACGGGCGTGGCCAAGGCAATGAGCGCTCGCTTGAAGCGTTCGCCAAACTATATCCGAAGTATATTTCTCAGCGGCCGGGCTTCGGTCGGGTAGACGACAGATCGGCGGCGCCGCGCATCAGCCATCGTGTCGCCAGTTCCTGTTCATCACTATGGGCGACAAGTTCGTCGAACATGTCGCAGACCGCCGCGATGACGGCACGGCCCTCAAGATGGTGAATCCGGTCGCCCAGGAGGTGATCGAACCTTTGAGAGCCGACGGTCAGGATGGTGATCAGCTTGTTGTCGGCGCACCGCGGCGCCAGTTCCGGAGAGGCGATCGCGACCGCCATGATGATGGCGTAGGGATCGCTGTTGGTGGCGAGGGCGAAGCGGTGGACGTAGTCGATATTGAGACGACTGCCGCCCGCCTCGAACCGCTCATAGGTCCGCAAGGCCATATGCATGGCGCGCGCGACCTCAGCGGCGGTCATCCCGCGATGGCGGCGCACCAGCTTCAAGGCCTGCGACAGCAGGTCGTTGTCGCGTCTGGCCTCCACAGGCGTGGAACTCACGGCACAACCTTTCCGTCGTTTGAACGGCCAAGATTATCGGCGACAGGTAATCCGGCCACCCCCAAAATTCCAGCGTGGTGCCGGATCTTCGGAAATTCCGCCGCTTTATGGCGGGCTCACCGCCGATTTCCGGCGGATGGGGATCGGATCGACCAGCAACTTGTTGGCGAGCGATCAGGACTCGTCCACCGGTTGAGTCTTTTGGACCCCGGAGACCGTCATGGCCAAGAGTCGCGACCCGTTCTTCCTGGCCTTGGACCACATCCGGGACCGGGTTCAGGCCGGCGGGTACGCCTCCGGAGGGCCGATCGTGATCGTCGAGGAGGCCCGGGGCCTCGGCGTCTCCACCACGCCCGTGCGCGAGGCCCTGTCCTGGCTGTGCGGCGAGGGTCTGATCGAACGCGGCCCGTCGGGCGGCTTCCTCGCCCTCCATCTGGACGCCGGGGCGGTGCGCGACCGATATGGCTTTCGCCTGACATGCCTCCTGGCCGGGCTCGATCTGACGACCGGCCTGCCGACCTACGGCCGAACCCCCCGTCGCGGCGGCGCGCCCGTCCTCGAACTGCACGGCCTGTTCGACGGACTGGTTCGCCGAACCGGCAACACCGCGCTGATGGACGCCTATGACCGGGTCGGCGGCCAACTGCTCCAGCTTCGGGACGCCGAGCGCCGGGTGTTCGCGGACATCGACGCTGAGGCCGATCGCCTGTTGGCCGCCGCTTCCGCCAACGGAAACGGCGATCTGCGCGAAGCGCTTCGGGTCTATCATGACCGCCGCGCCGAGGCGGCCGCGATCCTGTCGCTGGAGGTCTCGCGTCAACGGACCACCGGTGGAGCGGGAGCGGATCAGCCATGATCGCGCGGCTGGTCTTGCTCGGCCTGGGTCTGCTGGCCGGTCTCCAGATGGCCACCCAGATGTTCGCCTGGACCTACGGGTTTGATCCTGTTCTGGGGTCCGGCCTGCCCTTGCCCGGGGAGGCCCTTGTCTATCCGCCCTGGCGCATTCTCGTCTGGCGCAGGGCGTTCGGCGAGGCGCAGCCCGAAGCCTTTTCGTCCAGCGCCCTGCTGATCATGCTGGGCGTCATGGCCGGGCTGGGGGTCGGCGCCCTGACGCGCGGTGACGTGGGTCGTCGTCGCATCCGCGGCTGGGGCGGCATGGCCGAGGCCCGCAAGGCCGGCCTGCGCGCCGGGGCCGGATGCGCGCTCGGTCTGATGGAGGGCAGACTTCTCGCCACAGTCGACATGCGTCCGACCCTGGTCACGGGCGGCACGCGGTCAGGAAAGGGCAGGGGGCATGTGACCCCGACGCTCCTGCTCTGGAGCGAGAGCGTCCTGGTCCATGATCCCAAGAAGGAGCTTTGGCGCGTGACGGCGGGCTGGCGGTCGCGCTTCTCGCACGCCCTGTATTTCGATCCGCGCGATCCCGCCTCGGCGCGCTGGAATCCCCTTTCGGAAATCCGGCCCGGCCCCGGCGAACTGGCCCAGGTCCAGAGGCTGGTCTCGATCCTCTCCGACCCGGGCGGCGTCCGCGACGACGAGGCCATCTGGGACAAGGCCGCGTCCGAGATCCTGGAGGCGGTGATCCTCCACGTCCTCTACACCGCCGAGGACGCCGACAAGACCCTCCTGACGGTCCGCGAATTGCTCGCCGACCTCGACGACACGGTCGATGTAATGGTCAAGACCCTGCATCGCGCCGGCCCGGACGGGAAGCCCGAGACCCATCCCTTCGTCCGCACGGCGGTCAAGGGGTATGCGGCCATGCATGACCGCTTCCGCACCTCGGTCCAGGGCACGGCGCGGTCCTATCTCAAATGGCTCGCCGGCGACGACCTCGAACGGGCCCTCTCCACGTCCGACTTCGCCCTGGGCGATCTGACGAGCGCGCGGGCCCCGGTGTCGCTCTATGTCCAGGTCGCGCCGGCAGACGCCGCGGCCCTGCGGCCGCTGGTGCGGCTGCTGTTCTACGCCGCCGCCCAGGCTCTGACCGTCCATGAGACCGAGGACGCCGCCCGGCGGCCGAAGCGGCACCGCCTGCTGATGCTGATGGACGAGTTTCCTCTGCTGGGCCGCGTCAGCTTCTTCGAGAAGTCCCTGCGGCTGCTGAGCGGCTATGGGGTCAAGGTGATGTTGGTGGCCCAGTCGCTGAACGACATCGTCGAGACCTACGGGGCCAACAACACCATCCTCGACAACTGCGCCGTCTATACCGCCTTTTCGGCCCTTGATCCCCTGACGCAGGACAAGGTCTCCAAACTGACCGGGACCATCGGAGAGACCCGGGAGAGCCGCAGCTCGCCCGCCGGCTTCGCATCGGGACGCAGCACCGTTTCGCGATCGCTGACCGATCGGCCCCTGCTCGAACCGGGCGAAGTACGGGCGCTGCCCGACGATCTCCAGCTGATCTTCGTCGCCGGCCAGCGACCCTTGCGCACCCGCAAGCTCCAGTACGATCGGCGCAAACCCTTCAGGGAGCGGGCCGAAGCGTCCGCCCCGGATCAGGCGCTGCGGATCGACGCGCCGCCGCCGTCGCACCATCCGTGGGCGGGGCGACGCAGTCTCGGCGAGGACGCCGAAGCCAGCCTGCCGCTGTTCAAGGAGATCGTCGCGGCCATGGACGACAAGAAGGTCGCGGCCCGCGCGGCGGACATCTACGGGCGCGTCGCCCAGGAAATGGCCGCGCAGGACGCCGCTCTGGATCATCTGAAGGGACAGGCCGATGGCTAGACGCGCGCCCGTGCAGAGCTGCCGCGTGCAGGTCTACCTCAGCGACCCGAAGGTGATCGCCGGCCTGGGGCGCGAGGCCCGGTCCGGCAAGGTCTCCGTCAGCCAGGCCGCCGGCCACGCCATCGCCCGGGGGCTGCAGAACAGTCCGCGCGCCGATCCGGAGGACCGGCTCCAGACGCTCGAGCAGTCCTTGAGGGGACATATGCGCTCGACGCGCCAGGACATGCAGATCATCCAGGAGCTGGTGGTCGAGGTCGCCAGGGCGCTCTTCGTTCGACTGCCCGATGCGGTCCACGATCAGGATCCGACCGTACAGGCCGCCGTCGATCGCCGCATCGAGCGGATGCTCGACGATACGGCGGCGCGGATCGTGTCGGGGCGACCTGATCGCCTTGAGGCGCAGCGCGCGCCGGAAGACCGCTCGTTCGGTTCGGCGAACTGACATGGCCCCCCATCCGCTGATCGCGGAGCGCAAGCTCGAGGCACTGCGTCACGCGCTCGGCGAGACCGTGTTGGCGGCCCTCGTCGATCCCGATGTCGTCGAAATCCTGGCCAATCCGGACGGCCGGCTGATCCTCGACCGGGTCGGCGCGGGACGCTGCGACACCGGGGCGACCCTGTCTGCTGAGGCGCGCGATCGGGCGGTGCGCCTGATCGCGGACTACGTCGGCGAGATCGTCACGCGCGACGATCCCCGCCTCGCCGGCGTTCTGCCCTCGACCGGAGAGCGTTTCCAGGGCCTGCTGCCGCCCGTGGCGTCGGCTCCGGCCTTCTCCATTCGCAAGCGGCCGAGCGTCATATGGCGGCTGGCGGACTATGTGCGCGACGGGGTGATGACAGAGCGTCAGGCGTACGCGCTGGCGCAGGCGGCGTCCGGTCGGCGCAACATTCTCATCTCCGGCGGCACGGGTTCGGGAAAGACCACCTTGGCCAACGCCATCCTCGCCGAACCGGCCTTCGCCGAGGACCGGGTTTTCCTGATCGAGGACACGCCGGAGCTTCAATGCTCGGCCTGGGATACGGTCTCGGTCCTGACGCGTCGCGCGCCGGTCGTGATCGGCGTCGTCGATCTGGTCCGGGACGCGCTGCGCATGCGCCCCGACCGTATCGTGGTCGGCGAGATGCGCGACGGCGCCGCCGCCCTGGAGACGTTGAAGAGCTGGAACACCGGCCATCCGGGCGGGCTGTCGACCCTGCACGCCAACTCCGCGGAGGACGCGCTGCGCCGGATCGAGGATCTCGCCCTGGAGGTTGTCGCGTCGCCGCCGAGGCGGACGATCGGCCAAGCGGTCGATGTAATCGCCCATATCCGCCGGACGAAGGACGGGCGGCGGCTCGATGCGGTGATCGCCGTGAACGGCGTGTCGGGCGAGGGCTACGACATCGTCGCCGTCGCCTGAGCCGCGATGGAACAGGTCGGCTTCGGGGCGAAGCGGATTCCGTAAAGCATTTCAGAAGATTGCGATGCCGAATCTTGAGTTGTTCCGACTTGCATTGGGCTTCGACGGATGACTTGCTTCAAGTCATCATCTGACTTGATGGGAGTTGCAATGTAGTTGTCGAGAAGTCGTGTATTTATTCTGTATTTTACTATTGACAAGGTCGGGTTGGGTTTGCTTGCAATGAGTCGCGGCGCGGTGAAACGCGCTGAACACAAAGGACGCAAACCATGCGACGGAGACTTGGGCGCCGCCTGTTCGGCGCGATGACGACCTGCGGCCTGTTGTTGGCCGGACCTGCCCTGGCCGGCGGCTCGGGCATGCCCTGGGAAGGGCCGCTGCAGCAGATCGTCCAATCCATCACCGGGCCCGTGGTCCAGGCCGCCGCGGTCGTGGCCGTGGTCATCTTCGGCGCCGGCATCGCCATGAGCGAGAACGGCTCGTCGATGCGCCGGGGTTTGGGCATCATGTTCGGCTTGTCGATCGCCTTCGCGGCCTCGACCTTCTTTCTGGACTTCTTCGGCTTCGCCGGCGGGGCGGAGATCGGGTGATGGCCGAGCTGCGTCCCGACGGCTGGGACCTCCCGGTCGCGCAGGCCCTGGCCGAACCGGTCCTGATGGCCGGCATGCCCCGCGACTATGCGATCGCCATGGGCACCATCGCCGTGGTGCTGGGCCTGGCGCTCAGGATCTGGTGGCTCGGCCTGCTGTGGTGGGCTGTCGCCCACGCGATCGGTCTGTGGGCCGCCCGGTCGGACCGTCGGTTCTTCGATGGCCTGCGCCGCCATCTGGCGACGCCTGGACACCTGGACGGGTGAGGGCGCGATGCGGTTCCTCGACGAACATCGCCGGCGTCCGGCCGCGCTCGCCGATCATCTTCCGTGGGCGGCCCTGGTCGCGCCGGGGGTCGTCCTCAACAAGGACGGCTCCTTCCTGACCGGATTCCGGTTCCGGGGGCCGGACCTGGAGTCCTCGACCGAGGACGAGCTGATGGCGGTGCGGGCGCGGCTCAACAATGCGCTGCGCCGTCTGGGCTCCGGCTGGTGCCTGCATGTGGAGGCGCGCCGGCGCGCGGCGTCTCCCTATCCGGAAAGCGACTTCGACCTCGACGTGGCCTGGCTGCTGGACGAGGAACGCCGCGGCCGCTTCGAGACCGCCGACCCGGCGTTCGAAACCGATTTCCGGCTGGCCCTGACCTGGCTGCCGCCGGCCGACGAGACGCGTCGGCTGGAACGCTGGCTGTTCGACGGTCTGCAGAAGGGCGGGCAGGACTGGCGTCTCGCCCTGGGCGCCTTCGCCCGGGAGGCCGACACGACCCTGGACCTGCTCGCCGACGGCCTCCCGGAGATCGAACGCCTCGACGATGGCGAACTCCTGACCTGGCTCCATGACTGCGTCTCGCCGCGGCCCTTTTCGGTCCGCCCGCCGGAGACGCCGATGTTTCTCGACGGCTGGCTAGCCGACGCCGCGCTGACGGGTGGCGTGGCCCCGCGGCTGGGCGACCGG
Source organism: Caulobacterales bacterium (assembly GCA_016183935.1). Classification (GTDB taxonomy): domain Bacteria; phylum Pseudomonadota; class Alphaproteobacteria; order Caulobacterales; family Caulobacteraceae; genus Brevundimonas. The sequence goes on along the minus strand of JACPDR010000013.1, from coordinate 2,298 downwards.
TGGCTGAAAGTCGTCTCCGTGAGAGGATTGCCGTCGGTCACCCGACCGGGATTGCTGGACGCCCTGGGGACCTTGCCGTTCGACTATCGCTGGACCGCCCGCTGGCTGGGGCTCGACAAGCCCGAGGCCGAGCGGGAGATCGTCAAGTTGCGCAAGCGCTGGTTCGCCAAGCGCAAGGGCGTCGGCGTCCTGCTGCGCGAAGCCATCACCAAGGAAGAGGTCCCGCTCCTCGACACCGACGCGGCCTCCAAGACCGAGGAGTGCGACGGGGCCCTGGCCGCGCTCGGCGCCGAGGCCTGCGCCTTCGGCTATCTGACCCTCACCGTCTCCGTTCTCGACGCGTCGGAGGACGGGGCGATGGCCAAGGCGCGGGCGATCGAGGCGGCCCTGAACGCCCAGGGGCTGATGGCGCGGATCGAGGACCTCAACGCGGTCGAGGCCTGGCTCGGCTCGATGCCGGGCGAGCCGTACGCTGATATCCGGCGGCCGCTGGTCTCCACCCTGAACCTGGCGGACCTGCTGCCCGTGTCGGCCGTCTGGGCCGGCCCCTCGATTGACGCCTGCCTGGGCGGACCGCCCCTGGCCACCGCCCGGACGACCGGATCGACGCCCTTCCGCCTGGCCCTGCACGTGGGCGACGTCGGCCACGCCATGGTCCTGGGGCCGACCGGTTCGGGCAAGTCCGCCCTGCTGGCCTTCCTGTCGCTGCAGTGGTTCCGCTACCCCGACGCCCGGGTCGTCTTCTTCGACAAGGGGCGCTCGGCTCGCGCGGCGACCCTGGCGGCCGGCGGACGCTGGCGCGCCATGGAGCCCGGCGCCGGTCTGTCGCTGCAGCCGCTGGCGCGGATCGACCGCGACGACGAGCGGGCCTGGGCCTCGGAATGGATCGCGGAAACGGTCCGGCTGGCGGGCCTTGAGCCCGTGCCGCGGGTCCGTGAGGAGATCTGGGCCGCTTTGACGGCCCTGGCCGAAGCGCCGACAGGCCAGCGAACCCTGACGGTCTTCTGCGCCCTGGTTCAGGACAAGGCGGTCGCCGCGGCGATCGAGCCTCTGACCCTGAAGGGCCCGCACGGATCCCTATTGGACGGGGAGGGGGCGACGCTCGCGACCAGCCGGTTCGACACCTTCGAGCTGGAGAGCCTGATGGCGACGCCGTCGGCGGTGGCGCCGGTGCTGTCGGCCCTCTTCCATGAACTGGAGCAGAGCTTCGACGGACGACCGACCCTGCTGGTGCTGGACGAGGCCTGGCTGTTCCTCGGCGAGACGGCCTTCGCGGCCAAGATCCGCGAATGGCTCAAGACCCTGCGCAAGAAGCGGGTGGCCGTGATCTTCGCCACCCAGAGCCTCGACGACGTCGCCGCCTCCTCGATCGCCTCCAGCCTGATCGAGAGCTGTCCGACGCAGGTCTTCCTGCCCAATCCGCGGGCCATGGAGCCGTCTTCGGCGGAGCTCTATCGCGGCTTCGGCCTCAACCGGCGCCAGCTGGAGCTGATCGCCTTCGCCACGCCCAAGCGCGCCTACTACTGGCGTCAGCCCCGGGGGCGGCGGCTGTTCGACCTGCGCCTGACGGGCGTGGCGCTGGCCCTGTGCGGCGCGGGCTCCCCCGAAGACCAGACCCTCATCGACACCATCCTCGAACGGGTGGGCCTCGACCGATCCGGCGAGGCCGGTTTCGCCCGTGAATTCCTCAAAGCCAAGGGAGTGCAGAATGTGGATTCCGTTTTCGACGCCTTCGCCCGTCCGCTTGCGGCGGCGTAGAGCCTTCATCCCCGCTGTCGTGGCGGCGGTCCTGCTCACGGCTGAGCCGGCCGGCGCCCAGCAGGTCGTGTTCGATCCGCGCAATCATCTGGAGAACGCCCTTCAGGCGGCGCGGCAGTTGGAAAGCCTCGCCAACGAGGCGCGCAGCCTGGCGGCCTCGCCCTACAGCCACCTGACCGGCAGCAGCCAGTCCCTGCGCGACATGGCCGAGTTGGCGCGGACCGTTCGCGGCGTCGCCTCGTCCGTCAGCGGGCTGGAGCGCCAGTTCGAGAGCCTCTACCCCGACGATCTGACCGGGACCGACGCCCTGCGGCTGCTGGAGCAGAGCCAGGCGCGCACGGCCAACGCCCGGCGCACCGCCGAGGACCTGGCCCGGACCGCAGCCGAACTCGAGCGTCTCGGGGGTGGTCGCGAGGGCCGCCTCGCGGGCGCGCTCGACGCCAGCCAGGCGGCCCAGGGCCAGACTGCGGCCGTCCAGTCCACCAACCAGATGCTGGCCGTGCTCGCCGAGGATCTGGCGGCGCTGCGCACCATCATGCT
>JACPDR010000005.1 GCA_016183935.1 Caulobacterales bacterium | reverse complement strand
TGACGGGGCCCGGACGCCGATGCCGTGGTCGGCCGACCGGCCGCACGCCGGCTTTTCGACCGCCGAACCGTGGCTGCCGGTCGATCCGCGCCATGTCGGGCTGGCCGTGGACCGGCAGGAGGCCGATCCGTCGTCCATGCTCAACGTCACCCGGCGTCTGGTCGCCCTGCGCAAGGCCCATCCGGCCCTGACCCGCGGCGACATGCGCCTCGTGGACGCCGCCCCCGGCCTGCTGTGTTTCGAACGCGGTCTGGCGGGCGATCGCCTGATCTGCGTGTTCAATCTGGGTGAGCACGCGGTGGACTGGACCGCCCCGGCGGGCTGGCGCGTCATCGAGGCGATCAACCTGCCGGCAGGCTCGGGCGGGGCCCTGCCGCCGATGGCCGGGCTGGTGCTGGCCCGCGCCGCCGGATGATCTCAGCCGCCGCAACTCTCGCGCACGATCAGGTCGGTCGGAATCCGCTCCGACCGGCCGACCGAATCGCCGGGGTTGTCGAGCAGTTTGGAGACCAGCAGCCGTCCGGCCTTCATGGTGTCCTGGGCGATGGTGGTCAGGGCCGGGCGCGCATAGCGGCTGAACGGCACATTGTCGAAGCCGATCACCGAGACGTCCTCGGGCACCCGCAGACCGGCATGCAGCAGGGCCCGCACCGCGCCCAGCGCGATCTGGTCCGAGGCGCACACCACCCCGTCGAAGCTGACGCCGCGGCGGATCAGGCTGTCGACCGAGGCCTCGGCCGACTCGACCTCGAAATGGGCTTCCATGATCAGGTCCGGATCGACCGGCAGCCCCGCCTTGCCGAGCGCGTCGAGATAGCCCCGGTGGCGCTGCATGGCCTCGGGCGGATCGAGGTCGCCGAGGAAGACGATGCGCTTGCGGCCCAGCCGGGCCAGATGCAGCGTCGCACGCCGTCCGCCCGCCAGGTTGTCCGACCCGACCGAGCAGTAGGCCTGATCCGGCATCTCCGCGCCCCAGACCACGAACCGGCCCTCGGTTTCGGCCAGCCGGTTCAGGCTCTGGTGCAGGAACGACTGCCCCAGGAAGATCACGCCGTCGGCGCGGCTGGTGTTCATCGCCGCCGACAGGTCGTCGTAGCTGGTCGGCGCGAAATGGCTCATGATCACGTCGCAGCCGCGCTCGCGCGCCGCCTCGCCGACGCCGGCCAGAAGTTCGAGGAAGAAGGGGTCGCTGAGCCGGCCCTCGCGGCCTTGGGGACGCGGCGTCACCAGGGCGATGACGCCATCGGCGCCGATCGGGCCTGCCGGCATGTAGCGGCGGAAGGGATAGTCGTGCTCGCGCGCCAGCTTCCAGATCAGTTGCTTGGTCCGCGCGTTGACCGCCGGACTGTCGTTCAGCGCCCGCGAAGCCGTGGAGATCGACACGCCCGCCAGCTTGGCCAGATCTTCCAGGCGGGTGTTGCGACGGCTCACGTTTGGTTTCCTGCTAATGGCATGGCTGCAAAATTTGCTGCAAACCTTGCTTGTTCTGCGCCGCCAAGACCGCGCTTGGCAAGTCCCGTTATCCGGAGCGTTTCCCCATGCTGACCCGCCGTTTGATGATCTCCAGCGCCGCCCTTCTGGCGGCCCTGCCGGGCGGCGCCCTGGCCCAGGACGTGGCCCAGGCCCCGGCCGGATCGGTCGGACAGGCGCGCGCCTCCTCGCCCGGCGGCGTGCTGACCGTCGAGGTCGGCGTCACCGGCGAGGGTCGGCCGGAATACACCGTCACCCGTCTGGGCCGTCCGGTCATCGCCGCCTCCCGACTCGGCTTCATCCTGACCGACGCCGCCAAGCTGGAGCGCAACTTCGCCGTCACCGCCGAGGCCCCGACCCAGCATGACGACACCTGGGAGCAGCCGTGGGGCGAACGGCGCTTCATCCAGAACCGCTACACCGAACTCCGCGTCCATCTGACCGAGAAGTGGGGCCTGCAGCGCCGCGTCGACGTGGTCTTCCGCCTCTACGACGACGGCCTCGGCTTCCGCTACGAGTTCCCGGAACAGCCCAACCTCACCGCGCTGAAGATCGGCGAGGAGCTGACCGAGTTCGCCGTCGCCGACCCGGGCACGGCCTGGTGGATTCCCGCCTTCGAGTGGAACCGCGAGGAGTATCTCTACAACCGCACCGACATCGACTCGGTGGGGGTGGCCCAGACGCCGCTGACCCTGCGCACCCGCGACGGCCTGCACGTCTCGATCCACGAGGCGGCGCTGGTCGACTACGCCGGCATGAACCTGCGCCGGGTCGAGGGCGGACGTTTCAAGGCGGCCCTCACCCCCGGCCTGTCGAACGCCGCCGTCGAACTGCCCGTCCCGGCCGTCACGCCATGGCGCACCCTTCAGATCTCCGACACCGCGGCCGGCCTGGTCGAGTCCAGCCTGATCCTGAACCTCAACGAGCCCAACAAGCTGGGCGACGTCAGCTGGTTCAAGCCGATGAAATACGTCGGCATCTGGTGGGACATGCACCTGGACCGCAAGACATGGAACTCCGGGCCCAAGCACGGCGCGACGACCGAATACACCATGCGCCACATCGACTTCGCGGCCGAGCACGGCTTCGGCGGCGTGCTGGTCGAGGGCTGGAACGTCGGCTGGGACGGCGAGTGGTTCGGGACCGGCTGGGACTACAGCTTCACCCAGCCCTATCCCGATTACGACATCGAGCGGGTGGCCGCCTACGCCCGTGACAAGGGCGTCGAGATCATCGGCCACCACGAGACCGGCGGGAACGCCTACCACTACGAGAAGCAGCTCGACGCCGCCTTCGCCCAGATGCAGCGTTTCGGCTGGCATTCGGTGAAGACCGGCTACGTCGCCGACGCCGGCGGGGCCCGGGTCGCCGGCCCCGACGGCCAGCCGCGCCTGGCCTGGCACGAGAGCCAGCCGATGGCGCAGCACCACGTCCGTGTCGTCGAGACGGCCGCGAAATACCAGGTCGCGGTCAACGCCCACGAGCCGTTCAAGGACACCGGCCTGCGCCGGACCTACCCCAACATGATCAGCCGCGAGGGCGCGCGGGGCATGGAGTTCAGCGCCTGGGGCCAGCCCGGCAACCCGCCCGAGCACGAGGCCAACCTAGTCTTCACCCGCCTGCTGGCCGGACCGATGGACTACACCCCCGGCGTCTTCGGCATGCAGACCCGCAGCCCCGACGGCATCGCCACCACCTGGGCCAAGCAGCTGGCCCTCTACGTGGTCATCTACAGCCCGATCCAGATGGCCGCCGACGTACTGGAGAACTACGAGGCCAACCCGGCGCCGTTCCAGTTCATCAAGGACGTGCCGGTCGACTGGGCCGACACCCGCGTGATCAACGGCGAGATCGGCGACTTCGTCACCATCGCCCGCAAGGATCGCAACTCCGACGTCTGGGCCCTCGGCTCGATCACCGACGAGCACCCGCGCGTGTTTGAAGTCCCGCTGGCGTTCCTCGACCCCGGCCGCCGCTACCGCGCCGAGATCTACGCCGACGCCGCCGGCGCGGACTGGAAGACCAACCGCGAGGCGATCGACATCTCCGCCCGCGAGGTCACCTCGGCCGACGTCCTGACCCTGCGCCTCGCCCCCGGCGGCGGCCAGGCCATCCGGTTCGTCCCGCTCGGAAGGGCCCGCCGTTGACGACCAGCACGCCTGACGCCCACGCCACCCTCGCTTCCGCCCGGCCGCGCCTCAGCGGCTGGGCGATCTGGAACATGTGCGTCGGCTTCTTCGGCATCCAGATCGGTTTCGGGCTGCAGAACGCCAACACCAGCCGCATCTTCCAGACCCTCGGCGCCGAGGTCGACAGCCTCGCCATCCTGTGGATCGCGGCCCCGCTGACCGGCCTACTGGTCCAGCCGATCGTCGGCCATTTCAGCGACCGCACATGGGGCCCGCTGGGCCGCCGCCGGCCCTATTTCCTCGTCGGCGCCATCCTGACGACGCTGGCGCTGATCGTCATGCCGCACAGCCCGTACCTATGGATGGCGGCCTCCATGCTCTGGATCATGGACGCCTCCATCAACATCACCATGGAGCCGTTCCGGGCCTTCGTCGGCGACAACCTGCCGGCGGAGCAGCGCACCACCGGCTATGCGATGCAGAGCTTCTTCATCGGGGCCGGGGCGGTGTTCGCCTCCTGTCTGCCGTGGGTGCTGACCAACTGGTTCTCGGTCGCCTCGACCGCGCCCGAGGGCGTGGTGCCGATGGCGGTGCGCATCTCGTTCTACGTCGGCGCGGCCGCCCTGCTGGCGGCGGTGCTGTGGACCGTCTTCACCACCCGCGAATACAGCCCCGAGCAGATCGAGGCCTTCGAGGCCGCGCGCGACGCCGGCCACGCCCCCACCACCGCCCGCTCCCGGACCGCCTGGTACACGGGCGGCCTGATCTGGGCGCTGGCCGGCGCCATCGCGGTGGGCGCGGTCAACATCCTCGGCCTGCAGAAGGAGCTCTACGTCCTCGCCGGCTTCGTCCTCGCCTTCGGCCTGATGCAGATGGCGGTCGGGGCGCTGGCGGCGGCGGGGCGCTCCAACGCCCTGACCGAGATCATGGCCGACATCTTCGCCATGCCGAAGACCATGCAGGGTCTGGCCGTGGTCCAGTTCTTCAGCTGGTTCGCCCTGTTCGCCATGTGGATCTACATGACCCCGGCCGTCACCGCCGTGCACTACGCCTCGCCCGATCCGACCTCGGCCGGTTACGGCGAGGGGGCCAACTGGGTCGGGGTGCTGATGGGGATCTACAACGGCGTCGCCGCCTTGGCCGCCTTCCTGATCCCGGTGCTGGCGCAGAAGACCGGCCTGCGCGGGGCCCACGCGGTCAATCTTGCGCTCGGCGCGGCGGGGTTCCTCGGCGTCTTCCTGATCCGCGACCCGGCCCTGCTGTGGCTGCCGATGATCGGCGTGGGCTTCGCCTGGGCCAGCATCGTGTCGATGCCCTACGCCATCCTCGCCAATGCGGTGCCGGGGCGGAAGATGGGCGTCTACATGGGGGTCTTCAACATCTTCATCGTGGTGCCCCAGCTGGTCGCCGCCACCATCCTCGGCGCGGTGCTCAAGGGCGTGTTCGGCGGCCAGCCGATCTGGGCGCTGGCGATCGGCGCCGTCAGCTTCCTGATCGCCGCCGGCGCCAGCCTGCTGGTCCCGAAGGAGGGCGCATGACCCCCGACCGCCGCGCCGTCCTGGCGGGTCTCGCGGCGCTGCCGCTGGCGACCGCCGCCCGCGCCGACGCCCCGACGCAGGGCCGCCTCGTAGAGCACCCGGCCATGGCCTCGGCCCACATCCAGCCGCGCGACGTCACCGTCTGGCTGCCGCCCGGCTACGACGCCTCCGACGCCCGCTGGCCCGTCCTCTACATGCACGACGGCCAGAACCTGTTCGACGCCTCCCGCGCGCCCTACGGGGCCGAGTGGGGCGTGGACGAGCACGTCGCCCGCCTCGCCGTCACCGGCCAGATCCGCACTCCGGTCGTGGTCGGGATCGGCAACACGCCCCTGCGCCTGCGCGAATACATCCCCGCCAACCTCATCGCGGCCCTGCCCGATGACATGCGCGCCGACGTCCAGGCCATCTACGGCGGCGAGCCCCTGTCCGACGGCTACCTCCGCTTCCTCGTCGAGGAGCTGAAGCCCTTCATCGACGCGACGTACCGCACCCGGCCCGGCCGCGACGACACCGTCATCATGGGCTCCAGCATGGGCGGGCTGATCTCGATGTACGCCCTGATGAAACACCCGGAGGTGTTCGGGGCCGCCGGCTGCGTCTCCACCCACTGGCCGATCCGCATCGAGCAGCTGACCGACCCCGCCGCCCTCGCCGCCTGGCGCGACCGGCTGACGGAAGCCTGGACCGGCGTGGTCCGCGCCGACCTGCCGCCCCCCGGAACCCACCGCCTCTATTTCGACCGTGGCGACGAATCCCTCGACGCCTTCTACGCCGAATTCCAGACCCGCATCGACGCCACCGTCCGCGCCGCCGGCTGGACCCCCGACCGCTTCCGCTCGCTGGTCTTCCCCGGCGCCGAACACAACGAGGCCAGCTGGAACCAGCGCCTCGACGCCCCCCTCACCTTCCTGCTTCCCCCAGTCTGACGAGTCCCGCCATGCGCCTGACCTCCAGCCTCCTCGCCGGAGCCGCCCTGCTCGCCCTCGGCGCCTGCGCCACCGCGGCGCCGGACAGCCCGGCCGCCCCGCTTCCCGTGACGGCCGGGGTCGCTCCCGGCGCGCCGGGCGATACGCCCACCTGGGTCAACGCCGCCAAGACCGGCGCCGGCGCCTCCTACGAAGCCTATGTCGACGGCCAGTACCGCGACGGAGGCGCGACCGGCGAGGTCTCCCGCGTCTGGTTCTCCATCGCCGACGGCGTCCTGACCGAGACCATGTACGGCCTGATCCACGAGGCCCAGATCAAGCAGCTGCGCTTCGCGGTCGTCACCGAAACGGGCCTGTCGGTCGAGGGAACCGACACCACCCACCGCACCGAATACCTGCACACGGACGCCGCTGGCCGCCCGCTCTCCCCCGCCTACCGCGTCATCACGACGGACAAGCAGGGTCGCTACGAGATCGAGAAGCGCATCTACACCAGTCCCGATGACCAGGCTTTGGTGGTGCGCGCCACCATCCGCGCCCTGCGTGGGGACGTCACCCCCTACCTGCTGCTTGAGCCGCACATGGCCAACACCGGGGTCGGGGACCGCGGCTGGCATTCCACCGCGCCTCTCAGCCAGCCCACCCCGGACGGTTCGACGAGCTACAGCGTGCTGCATGCGGCCGAAGGCGACGTCCATCTCGCCCTGTGGGCCAATGCGGCGTTCGAGGCCCAGAGCGTCGGCTTCGTCGGCGTCTCCGACGGCCTGACCGACCTCGCCGATGGTCGGCTGGATCACGTCTACGATTCGACGGGACCCGAGGGCGGCAACATCATGCTGACGGGCGCTCTTCCGACGCTCCAGGCGGGGGGCTCCCTGTCGCGCGACTTCGTCATCGGCTTCGGCGACAGCGAACCCGCGGCGGTGCGGGAGGCGACCCGGCCGTTCGTGCCCGGCCTCGACGAGGTGCTCGCCCGCTTCAACGGCGAGGGCGACCGGGTCGGCTGGGAAGACTACATCGCCTCCCTCGATCAGCTGCCCCGCCTCGCCGAACAGTCCACCGACGGCGGCAAGCTGGCCTTCGCCTCCGCCCTGATGCTCAAGGTTCAGGAGGACCGCACCCACGCCGGCGCCCTGATCGCCTCCCTCAGCAATCCGTGGGGCGACACCGTCGACGCCACCAACCCCTCGACCGGCTACAAGGCCGTCTGGCCGCGCGACTTCTACCAGGTGGCCATGGCGCTGCTGGCGCTCGGCGACACGGAGACCCCGCTGGCCGCCTTCCGCTACCTGCCGCAGGTGCAGGTCCGCGCCGACACCCCCGGCAACACCGGCGCGACCGGCTGGTTCCTGCAGAAGACCCACGTCGACGGCGAGATCGAATGGGTCGGGGTCCAGCTCGACCAGACCGCCATGCCGATCATGCTGGGCTGGAAGCTGTGGAAGGCCGGCCTCGTCTCCGACGCCGAAATGGCCCGCATGTACGGCCAGATGATCAAGCCCGCCGCCGACTTCCTCGTCGACGGCGGCAAGGCCGGCCTGCTGTGGAACGACCGCCAGGTCACCCCGCCGTGGACCCAGCAGGAGCGCTGGGAGGAACAGGAGGGCTATTCCCCCTCGACCACCGCCGCGGTGATCGCCGGGCTCACAGTGGCCGCCGACATCGCCCGCGCCTCGGGCGACGCGGCCTCGGCCGACCGCTACCAGACCGCCGCCGACGACTACGCCGCCAAGGTCGAGGCGCGGATGTTCACCACCTCCGGCCCGTGGGGCGACGGCGACTATTTCGTCCGCATCACCCGCAACGAGGACCCCAACGACCACGCCCCCATCGGCGAGAACAACGGCCAGCCCGCCCACGCCGAGGACAAGATCGTCGACGGCGGCTTCCTCGAGCTGGTCCGCTATGGCGTGCGCGCCCCGGACGCCCCGTCCATCGTCGGCACCCTGCCCGAATACGACGACCAGACCCGCGAGGACCGCTTCCGCGTCCGCTACGACGTCGACGGCGTCCCCGCCTTCCGCCGCTACGGCAACGACGGCTACGGCGAGCAGACCGACACCGGCGAGAACTACGGCGTCGGCGGCGAGATGCACCCCGGCCAGCGCGGCCGCCTGTGGCCCTTCTTCACCGGCGAGCGCGGCCACTACGAACTGGCCGCCCGGCTGCACGCCGGCGAGACCGACCTGACGCCGGTCCGCGACGTCTACGTCCGCGGCATGGAGTCCTTCGCCAACGGCGGCCTGCTGCTGCCCGAACAGGCCTGGGACGGCGTCGGCGACGACACCGCCCACGACTACCGCCCGGGCCAGGGCACCAACTCCGCCACCCCCCTGGCCTGGACCCACGCCGAATACATCAAGCTGCTGCGCTCGCTGGCCGACCGCCGCGTGTGGGACCGCTACGAGCCGGTGGAAGAGCGGTACGCGCGGTAGAGCCCACCACAATCGCCGTCACCCTCGGGCTTGACCCGAGGGCCAGACCGTCCGGTGCTCCGTCAGGTGGCGCACGGTCGCGCTCGCGGGGCCGCCCCCGCCGCACAGCCTGCCCCTACCTCTGATCCTCGGGTCGAGCCCGGGGATGACGACTGGGGAGTGGCGGTCGGCCGTAACCGGCGGTAACGAGGACGGATGAGCAACGGCCCCGTCCTCGTCACCGGCTCGGCCGGCTTCATCGGCTTCCACACCGCGCGGCGCCTGCTGGCGCGCGGCGAGTCGGTGATCGGCGTCGACAATCTGAACAGCTACTACGACCCGGCCCTGAAGCAGGCCCGGCTGGAGCGGCTGCGGGCCGAGCCCGGCTACATCCATCACACGCTGGATCTCGCCGACCGGCCGGGCATGGCCGCCCTGTTCGCCGGGCATGCGCCGCGCCGCATCATCCATCTCGGGGCCCAGGCCGGGGTCCGCTACAGCCTCGAACACCCCGAGAGCTACGTCGATTCCAACGTCGTCGGCTTCCTGACCGTCCTCGAGGGCGCCCGCACGGTGGGGGCGGAGCACCTGGTCTTCGCCTCGACCAGTTCCGCCTTCGGGGCCAACGGCGCCCTGCCCTTCTCGGTCCGCCAGGGCGTGGCCCATCCGCTGACCGTCTACGCCGCCACCAAGATCGCCAACGAGGCGATGGCGCACAGCTACTCGCACCTGTTCGGCTTCCCCTCGACCGGCCTGCGCTTCTTCACCGTCTACGGACCGTGGGGCCGCCCCGACATGGCCCTGTTCAAGTTCACCAAGGCGATCCTCGAGGGCCGCCCGATCGACGTCTATGGCCACGGCCGGATGGAGCGGGACTTCACCTATGTGGACGACATCGTCGATGGCGTGATCGCGGCGCTCGACCGGCCCGCCGGCGTCGATCCTGACTGGAAGGCCGAGGCGCCGAACCCCTCGACGAGCGGGGTCGCGCCGTGGCGCATCCTCAACCTCGGGGCCGGCCGTCGCGAACAGCTGATGCGTTACATCGAGGTGCTGGAAGAGGCGCTGGGCCGGAAGGCGGAGCTGAACATGCTCCCGGTTCAGGACGGGGATGTCGTGCGCACCGAGGCCGATGTCGCCGAAACCCGCGCCGCCCTCGGCTACGCTCCCTCCACGCCGATCGAGGTCGGCGTGACGCGGTTCGTGGACTGGTACCGCGGCTTCTACGGCGTCTGACGCATCCGCGAAGACCGGCGGCACATTCGTGCGGAAACACGCGCCCTTCGATCGCTGGCCGCAGCATCACTGCGGATTATTGCGCCGCACAAGAAATGAATTGCCTGCCGCACCGCAATAGGGTCGTATCCCTATCCGCGGCGTCGAACGCGGGTTCGGGCCGAGACTGCTGACCTCCAGAGCCCGGACGCCGCGTATGATTCGACTTCCCGCCTCCCTGCTCGCCCTTGCACTCTGGCTGATGGCCGGGCCCGCGCTGGCCGCCGCGCCCGACCTGCTCGCGCATCAGGCGCCGCTGGCGCTGAACGAGGCCTCGACGGCTTGGCTCCTGACCTCGACGGCCCTGGTCCTGCTTATGACCCTGCCCGGCCTGGCCCTGTTCTACGGCGGCATGGTGCGGCGCAAGAACGTCATCGCCACCATCGCCCACTCCACCGCCGCCTTCGCCATCGTCACCGTGCTGTGGTTCGCGGTCGGCTACAGCCTGTCGTTCGGCTCCAGCGGCGAGGCGACCAACGGCTTCATCGGCGGGCTGCAGGCCGCCTTCCTGAGCGGCGTCACCCCGTCCACGGCCCACAGCCTGGCGCCCGGCCTGCCCGAGTTCGTGTGGATCGCCTACCAGCTGAGCTTCGCCGTCATCACCCCGGCCCTGATCGCCGGCGCCTTCGCCGAGCGGATCAAGTTCTCGGCCTCCATCCTGTTCTTCTTCCTGTGGCACCTGCTGGTCTATGTGCCGATCTGCCATCAGGTCTGGGGCGGCGGCTGGATGGGCTCGCTCGGCGTGCTCGACTTCGCCGGCGGCGCGGTGGTGCACGTCAACGCCGGGGTCGCCGGTCTGGTCGCGGCGCTGGTGCTCGGGCCGCGCCACGGCTTCGGCCGCGACAACATGGCCCCGCACAACCTCGCCTTCACCGCCATCGGCGCCGGCCTGCTGCTGGTCGGCTGGCTCGGCTTCAACGCCGGCTCGGCCTGGGCGGCCGACGGCATCGCCGCGGTGGCCGCCTTCAACACCATCCTCGCCGCCGCCGCCGGCACGATCGGCTGGAGCGTCGTCGAGTGGATCGACCACCGGCGGCCGACCCTGCTGGGCCTGCTGTCCGGCCTCGTCGCCGGGCTCGTGGGCGTCACCCCGGCCGCCGGCCTGGTCGACCCCAAGGGCGCCTTCATGATCGGGATCATCTCCGGCCCGGCCTGCTACGCCGGCGCCGTCTGGCTCAAGCGCGCCCTCAAATACGACGACAGCCTCGACGCCTTCGGGCTCCACGGCGTCGGCGGCATCGTCGGGGCCCTGCTGACCGGCGTGTTCGCCACCGCCTCCATCAACCCCGCCGGCGGGAACGCCAGTGTGCTGAACCAGCTGATCGGGTTGCTCGCCGTCATCGCCTGGTCCGGCGTCGGCGCCTTCCTGATCCTGATGGTGTGCAAATTCACCACCGGCCTGCGGGTGGCGAAGGAGGAGGAGATCGAGGGCCTCGACTACACCCAGCACGGCGAGACCATCCACCAGTAGGCGCGGTCGTCGCTGCTACGCTCCGCCCTCGCCGTCACCCTCGGGCTTGACCCGAGGGTCAGACCATCCGGTGCTCGGTGGAACGGGATGCGGTCGGGCTCACCGGGCCGTCTTCATCGCACAGCCCCACGTCTGATCCTCGGGTCAAGCCCGAGGATGACGGACCGGAGGGAGTAGCGCCCCAAGAAAAACGGGCGTCCGTGGATCACGGACGCCCGTACTTTTATTCAGCAGCTTCGCGGTTCAGCGCGGGCTGTGGTTCCCGCTGGTCGCCGCCGAGGGGGCGGCGGGCGTGGCCTGGGTCGTGGACTGGGCCGCCGGACCGGTGTCGGGGGCCGAGCCCGCCGCGCCGCCGGCCTGGGCGGCCGCCTGTTCGGAGCCCGGAGCCGGGGTCTCGGCGGCGGCCGCATCGGCCGGAGCCGGCGCCGCGCCAGGCTGGCGGGCCGGATCGGGCGCCGGAACGGCCACGCCGCCCGAGCCCTGCGAACGCAGCCAGGCGATCAGATTGACGCGGGTCTGGGTGTCGCGGATGCCGGCGAACGACATCTTGGTGCCCGGCACGTGACGGCCCGGAGCGGTCAGGAACTGGTCCAGTTCGTCATAGGTCCAGGTCGGCGCCTCGGCCTTGTGCGAGACCATGGCGTCGGAATAGGCGAAGCCCGCGTGGCCCGCGACCGCGCGGCCCAGCACGCCGTACAGGTTCGGGCCGGTGCCGTTGGCCCCGCCGGCGGTGACCGTGTGGCAGGCCTGGCAGCGGGCGAAGGCGGCCTCGCCGGCGGCCAGGTCGGCGGTCGGCAGCACCGTGCCCCAGTCGGGCGGCAGCACGGCCTCGGCGGCCCCGCCGGCTGCCTCTTCCGGCGCGTCGACGAAATAGCCCATCTTTTCAGGGGCCTCGGTGTGGTAGATCGCGCCCGTGACCTGCTGCACGCCGATGACGACAAAGGCCGTCGCCAGGGCGGCGCCCATAATCTTGTTCCACTTCAGATCGCCGCTCATGCGCGTCGTCGCATCCCGTTCTTGAGGCCCTGCCGCGAGCGCGGACGGGCGGATTCTTGCGTGCGCGTCTCTTACACGCTAGCGCGACCTTCGCAACCGGCCCCGGTCGTCCTGGGCGGCGTCGGGGCGTCGCAGGCAGGTAACGCAACGATGAACCCCCTCGTTCTGATCCCGGCGCGCATGGCCGCGACCCGCCTGCCCGGCAAGCCGCTGGCCGATATCGGCGGCCAGCCGATGATCGTCCGCGCCTGGCGCCAGGCGGCCGCCTCCGGCCTGCCCGTCGCGGTCGCCGCCGGAGACCCCGAAATCGTCGCCGCCGTCGAGGCCGCGGGGGGCGTCGCCGTCCTGACCGACCCGGAGCTGCCCTCGGGCTCGGACCGCATCCGCGCCGCCCTCGACGCGCTCGACCCCGACGGCCGCCACGACGCCGTCATCAACCTGCAGGGCGACATGCCGTTCGCCGACCCCGGCCTCGCCCTCGCCTGCGCCCGGCTGCTCGAGGCCGAGCCCGCCTGCGACATAGCGACCCTGGTCGCCCCCGAAGCCGATCCCGTCGACCGGACCAACCCCGACGTGGTCAAGGCCGTGCTCGCCCTGGCCGACGGCGCCCGTCACGGCCGCGCCCTCTATTTCACCCGCTCGACCCTGTTCGGCGACGGCCCGGTGTGGCGGCACATCGGTCTGTACGGCTACCGCCGCGCCGCCCTCGAACGCTTCTGCGCCGCCCCGCCCTCCCCGCTGGAGCGCCGCGAAAAGCTGGAACAGCTCCGCGCCCTCGAAATGGGCCTGCAGATCTGGGCTGCGGTGATCGAGGAAGCGCCGCTGTCGGTGGACAGCCCGGCGGACCTGGAGGCGGCGCGGGCCCTCGCCTAGACGTCGAATCCGTCGACCCAGGCCTGAAGCAGCGTTCGGGCAATCGCGATTCTCGGGGGGGCCTTGATCGCGGGATGGCGCCCGGCCAGCACATCGACCGCCTCATCCCGCGTCAGCCAGGCCACCGCCTCCAGCTCGGTCTGGTCCGGCGCGGCGTCCTCCGAATCGACCTCGCAGATCAGCCCGATCATCAGCTGCGACGGGAACGGCCACGGCTGGCTGGAGTGGTAGCGCACCGCCGTCACCGTCAGCCCCGCCTCTTCCTCGATCTCGCGCGCGCAGGCCTCCTCGATGGTCTCCCCCGGCTCGAGGAACCCCGCCAGCGCCGACATCCGCCCCTCCGGCCAGCTCGCCTGACGCCCCAACAGACAGCGCGGCTCGGCCCCGCCCTTGTAGATCGCCAGCATGATGGTCACCGGATCGACGCGCGGGAAATGCTCCGTCGCGCAGGCCGGGCAGACCCGCTTCCAGCCCCCGCAGGCGTCCTCGCTCAGCGTCCCGCAGGCGGCGCAGAAGCCGTGCCGCCGCCGCCAGTCGAACAGCGACTTGGCCGTCCCCGCCATGGCCGCGTCCGGGCCCGGCAGCAGCGCCGCCGCCTCGCGCATCTCATGGAAGACGCCCAGCCCCCGCAGCGGCCCGGCCGTCGGATCGACCGACCCCTCGACCTCGACCGCGAACACCGGCGCCCCCTTCCACAGACCGAGGAACAGCTCGCGGTCCGGGGCCAGCGCCCGCGCATGCATCATCGGAAGCCAGGCCAGCCGCGGCTCGCCCTCCGCCTCCAGCAGCGGCCGCCCCTCCCACAGCACCAGCGCCAGCGCCTCGGGGTCGGCCCCCTGCTCCGCCAGCCAGTCGGGATCGTTGCGCCGGTCCCCCGCCCGATCGAGCGGATTGCCGGCGAAGGTGTTGAGGGCGGGGAGAGGCATGCGCCTGTCTAGCAAGGCGCCGCTTGCATCCGCGAGCCGGAATCGTCATATCGGCCTTGGAGATCGCGGGCGAAGGCTTCGCCAACCTGGTCAGGGCCGGAAGGCAGCAGCCACAACGAATTCCCCTTCGGGTCGCGGTCTCCACCTCCCTCCTCTTTAGTGCGCTAACGCTCGCGACGCGGTCGCTCACTGCTTGAGCGCGGCTTTCGTGGCCCTCCGGCTTGACCGGGCCTCGCGCGCCGACTGGCTGCCCGCCGCATGCAAACTTCGCCGGACCGTCACGGAACCGCCGGCGACGCCGACCGCTAACAAAGCTCCACCTTAGCGGAGCACCCCCATGAGCATCCTCGGCAACATCCTCGGCAAGATCTTCCGCCGCAAACCCGAGGTGGCCGCGCCCACCTCCGCCCCCGCGCCGGGCCAGCCGGCCCCCGGAACGGCCGCCCCGGCGGCGGCGCCCGTCGACGTCGCCGCCGTGCTCGACGCCATGAACGAGGGCAAGAACCTGAACTGGCGGACGTCCATCGTCGACCTGATGAAGCTGACCGGCATGGACAGCTCCCTGGCCGAGCGCAAGGAACTGGCCGGCGAACTGGGCTACACCGGCGACACCTCCGACAGCGCCGCCATGAACATCTGGCTGCACAAGCAGGTCATGCAGAAGATCCGCGACAACGGCGGCCGGATTCCCGACCTGACCGACTGATCCACTCCGTCATCCCCGTGAAAGCGGGGACGCGGCGCGAGAGGGGGTGCGCGTTCTCTCCCTCTCGCGCTAAGACGGACGCATGAGCGACGCCGATCCGAGTCTCGACGGCCCCCCGTGGGAAGAAGACGCCCCCGAGGCCGAAGAGCGCGACCCCAATACCGAGGACATGTTCGGCGCGCCCGAGCCCACGGGCATGCGCGAGGCCGAGGCCGCCTCCGCGCCCGTCGCCCCGCCTGAACCGAAGGCCGGGAAGCCCGCGCCGAAGACCGCCCGGTCGGCCCCGGCCGCCGACGACGGCCCCGCCGCCCACGCCGACGACGGCGAGGCCTACACCGTCCTGGCCCGCAAATACCGGCCGCGCACCTTCGGGGACCTGATCGGCCAGGAGGCCATGGTCCGCACCCTGACCAACGCCTTCGCCACCGGCCGCATCGCCCACGCCTTCATGCTCACCGGCGTGCGGGGGGTCGGCAAGACCACCACCGCCCGCCTGCTGGCCCGCGCCCTCAACAACCAGACCGACAGCATCGACCGCCCGTCGCTGGAGCTGACCGCCCACGGCCGGCACGACGCCGCCATCATGGCCGGCCAGCACATGGACGTGGTCGAGATGGACGCGGCCTCGCACACCGGCATCGACGGCATCCGCGACATCATCGAGAGCGTCCGCTACGCCCCGGTCGAGGCGCGCTACAAGGTCTATGTCCTCGACGAAGTGCACATGCTGTCGAACCAGGCCTTCAACGCCCTGCTGAAGACGCTGGAAGAGCCGCCGCCGCACGCCAAATTCATCTTCGCCACCACCGAGATCCGCAAGGTGCCGGTGACCATCCTCTCCCGCTGCCAGCGTTTCGACCTGCGCCGCGTCGAGCCGGAAATCCTCGTCGAACACCTCGCCCGCATCGCCGACCGCGAAGGCATGAAGATCGAACAGGACGCCCTCGCCCTGATCGCCCGCGCCGCCGAGGGATCGGTCCGCGACGGCCTGTCGTTGCTCGACCAGGCGCTGGTGCAGGGCGAAAAGGGCGAGACCGTCCCGACCACCGTCGTACGCGACATGCTCGGCCTCGCCGACCGCAGCCAGACTATCGCCCTGTTCGAGGCGATCATGGCCGGCCGCACGCCCGAGGCGCTGGAGCTGTTCCGCACCCTCTACGGCTACGGCGCCGATCCGGTGCAGGTGACCAACGACCTGCTGGAGCACTGCCACGCCGCCTCGGTGGCCAAGATGCTCGGTCCGCAGGCCACCCGCCTGCCCAACGACCAGGCGCAGAAGCTGACCGCCCTCGGCGCCGTCATCTCGGCCGGGACCTTGGCCCGAGTCTGGCAGATGCTGCTCAAGGCGCTGGACGAGGTGCGCCGTGCGCCCAACCCGGCCGACGCCGTCGAGATGGCCATCGTCCGCCTCGCATACGCCGCCGACCTGCCCGGCCCGGAGGAGGCTCTGAAAGCCCTGCGCGACGGCGAGCCCATGGGCGGCGGCTCCGCCCCGCGCGGCCCGTCCGGCGGCGGCGGTGGCAGCGGCGCCCCGGCTCACCGCGCCGCCCGCCCGATCCAGGCCCCCGCCCTGCCCGACCCCCAGTCGTTCGAGGCCGTGGTCGCCCTAATCGGCGAGAAGCGCGAGGTCGGCCTGCAGATGGACGTGCAGAGCTACGTCCGCCCCGTGGCCTTCAAGCCCGGCGCCATCACCTACGAGAGCATCGAGGGTGCCCCGATCTACCTCGCCCGCCGCCTGTCCTCGCGCCTCAAGGAATGGACCGGCCGCACCTGGCTGATCGCCGCCAACGGCCAGGGCGGCGGCGAGACCATGATCGAGATCGACCGCCGCAAACGCGCGGAGGAACGGGCGCAGATCGAGGCCGACCCGTTCGTCGTGGCGGTGCTGGAGGCGTTCCCGGGCGCGAAGATCGGCGAGATCAAGACGGTCGCCCCGGCGGTGGAGCTGCCGGTCATTCCGGACGAGGCGGTGGACGAAGATTGAGGACGCCGCTCTCCGGGGAGACATTTGATGACGCGCAGAGACTTCGATCCGACGACCATCAAACCCGACGGACGCCCCGCGACCAAAGCCAGGCTCTTCGACCCGGCGACGGGCGGGCCGTGGCGCGGGTCGGTCCCCGGTCTCGCCCTGGGCGGGCAGAACACCGTGCTGACCTATGGCACCGACACGATCGGCGCGGGTCCGCGCCTCCACGTCCACCCCTACGACGAGACCTTCATCATCACCGAGGGCCGCGCCCGCTTCTTCGTCGGCGAGGCGACGCTGGACGCCGCGGCGGGTGAAGTCGTGTTCGGCCCCGCGGGCGTTCCCCACCGCTTCGAGAACCTCGGGCCGGGCCGCCTTCAGACGATCGACATCCACCACTCGCCGACGTGGATCCAGACGGATCTGGACGAGGGCTAGGTTCAGCGCGGCGGCCGCAGCATCGGGACGAGCCTCGGCGAGGACCCGACCTGGATTGCGCCGAGCGCCTCGAAGCCGTGGCGCTCGTAAAACGGAATGTTGCGCGGGTTCGAGGATTCCAGATAGGCCGGGGCATGATCGCGGTCGCACCGGGCGAGCGCATACGTCATCAGGGCCTCGCCGAGGCCTTCGCCCTGATGCGCGGGGTCGGCTCCGATCAAGGGCAGGTACCAGTGCGGTTCGGTCGGGTGGCATGTGGCCATCTGCTCGAACAGGGAGTCGGTCTCCGGGCGAAGGGAAGTCTCGACCGTGCCTTCGACCACCGCGCCGAGCCCTTCCTCGTCGGAATGCACCCCCGGCGGCAGCCATAGCGCAACACCGGCGTAGCCATCGGTGCAATAGGCGCTTCCATTGGAAAACGCCTTGCTTCCGAACGCCCGGATCATTCGCGGCATGGCCTCAAGGTACCGATGAGCCTGCGGCCAGGTCCATCGCGCCATGGGGTCCGCCGCGAACGCCAGCACGATCGTTTGCGCCGCCGCATCTTCGTCGGGCGGCGTCATGACGGTCACTGTCGGCGATGTCACGCTGACCTCCAGCGATGCGGGCGCCGTCTGGCGATGCATCTCTGAACTCGACGGACTTGTGGGGGTTCCGGTCCGGGATTTTGTCATCCCGGACGCCGCGCCGCGGCGATCCGGGACGCCCGACCGCAAGACGACATCCTCCCGGAAGCTGCATCAGCAGCTATCCGGGAGACGGGTCAGGTCAGGCGCGACATCTGCCCGTCTCCCGGACAGCCGCGACGCGGCTTCCGGGAGGCCTGGATCGATTGGGGCGGTCCGTCCCGGCTCTCCGCTTCGCTTCGGCCGGGATGACAAGCGCCAGTCCTTACAGAACCACCGCCGCCTCATCGAACCCCAGCCGCGGCGAGCGCGGGAACAGGTTCTCGTCCGTGCCGTAGCCGAGGTTGACGATGAAGTTCGGCTCCACCGTCGAGTCCGGGAAGAACTCCGCCTTCACCCCCGCCGGGTCGAAGCCTGACATCGGGCCGACGTCCAGACCCAGGGCCCGGGCGGCCAGCAGGAAATAGCCGCCCTGCAGCGAGCTGTTGCGGAACGCCGACTCGCGCCGGCCGGCCTCGTCGGCGAACCAGTCCTTCGCCCCCGGCGCATGCGGGAACAGCATCGGCAGCTGCTCGTGGAAATCCAGATCCATGCCGATGATCACATTCACCGGCGCCTGCAGCGACTTGGCCTGGTTGCCCTCGCTCATCAGCGGGATCAGCCGCGCCTTGGCCTCGGGCGAGGTCACGAATACGAAGCGCGCCGGGGTGTTGTTCACCGCCGTCGGGCCGAATTTGGTCAGGTCGTACAGCCTGCGCAGCAGGTCCTCCGACACCGGGCGGTCGGACCAGGCGTTGCGCGTGCGCGCCTCGGTGAACAACTGGGCGAGGGCCGGTTCGGTCAGCGGGCGATCGCGGACGGCGGAAGCGTCAAAGGCCATGGAAAATCCTCCTGATCAGTAATAGCAACTGCGACGAGTGCTAATTAGGAGTGGGCAGGCGTCATGCCAAGGGCTCAGGAACAAAAACTGTTACGGATCGCCGCCGACCGGCTCCCGCCGCTCCCTTGCGGGTGCGGGGCGGCGAGGCCTATCTAGGGGCCATGAAAGACCTCAACGCCCTCATGCAGCAGGCCCAGGCGATGCAGCAGAAGCTGCAGGACGCCCAGGCGAAAATGGCCGAGACCACGGCCTCCGGCAGTTCCGGCGGCGGCCTGGTGACCATCGACCTCAAAGGTCCGGGCGAAGTCACCCGGGTGACAATAGACGACAGCCTGATGGTCCCCGGCGAAACCGAGATCCTCGCCGACCTGATCGTCGCCGCCCACGCCGACGCCAAACGCAAGCTGGACGAGGTCAACTCCGCCCTGATGCGCGAGGCCGCCGGCCCCATGGCCGGGATGAACATCCCCGGCATGCCCAAGCTGTTCTGATTGGCCGCCTCCGCCGGACCAGAGATCGAGCGGCTGATCGGCCTTCTGGCCAAGCTGCCGGGCCTCGGCCCTCGTTCCGCCCGACGCGCGGCCCTCGCCCTGCTCAAGCGCCGCGAACAGCTGCTCGTCCCGCTGGCGGCCTCGCTCGCCGAGACGGCCGAGAAGGTGGTCTCCTGCTCGGTCTGCGGCGCCCCCGACACCCGCGACCCCTGCTCGATCTGCTCGGACCGGACCCGCGACAACGGCCTGATCTGCGTCGTCGAGGAGGCCGGCGCCCTGTGGGCCATGGAGCGCTCCGGCGCCTTCCGCGGCAAATACCATGTCCTCGGCGGCCTGCTCTCGGCGCTGGACGGCGTCGGCCCCGACGCCCTGCGCATCGCCGAACTGGTCGGCCGGGTGCGCGGGGGCGAAGCCAAGGAAGTGGTGCTGGCCCTGCCCGCCACCGTCGACGGCCAGACCACGGCCCATTACATCGCCGAGCGGCTGGCCGGCTCGGGCGTCGAGATCACCTCCCTCGCCCGCGGCGTCCCCGTCGGCGGCGAGCTCGACTGGCTCGACGACGGCACCATCATCCAGGCGCTGCGGCAGCGCCGGCCGGCGTAGGTCGATCCGCCCCTTATCGCGTCGTCATCCTCGGGCCTGACCCGAGGATCAGACCGTCCGGTGCTCGGTGGAAGGGGCCGCGATCACGCCTGCGGGGCCGTCCCCACCGCACAGCCCGGCCCCACGTCTGATCCTCGGGTCAAGCCCGAGGATGACGGATGAGAACGGTGGAGCGCCGCCTACGACCGTTCCTGACGCAGGGGCGGGATATCATGGGGACATGACGCCCCAATCCCATCACCCTTCGCATCCGGACGCTTCGGACGCTTCGGACGCAGTGGACGGTGTTTTTCCCGTTTTACCCGGGCGTTATTCGGACCCCCGCCGCCATGGCGGCGGCCCGCGACTCCCGCTAAGGAACGGAGCATGAACGCCTCCCTCGTCGCCTTCCTCGCCGCTTCCGTGGTCGCCGTCATCGCCCTCGTCTGGGCCCTGATGGAGCGCCGCCGCGCCGCCGCCGCCGAGACCCGGGCGTGGGAGCTGCGCGAGCGCCACGCCGAGACCGAGGCCCGCATGCGCCTGTTCGAGGATCAGGCCGCCACCTCCACCGAACTCCTCCGCGCCCAGGCCCGGGAGTCCGCCTCCACCGTCGCCGAGGAACTGCTCAAGCGCACCGACGAGACCTTCCGAAACCGCGAGGAGATGGCCCGGCAGCGCATGGAGGCCCAGCTCAAGCCCGTCGCCGACACCCTGAAGTCATTCCAGGAACACGTGGCCGCGCTGGAAAAGGTCCGCGCCGAGGAGACCGGCGGCCTCAAGGAACAGCTCCAGCTCCTGATGACCGCCTCCACCGCCACCCGCGACGAGGCCCGCCGCCTGACCGAGGCGCTGAAGGGCAACACCGGCCGGCGCGGCCGCTGGGGCGAGCAGACCTGCCGCAACGTGCTCGAGGCCGCCGGCATGGCCGGGCGGTTCGACTTCACCGAACAGACCTCGACCGCCGACGACCAGGGCCGCCAGCAGCGCCCCGACTTCATCGTCCGCATGCCCGGCGGCGGCATGTTCGTGATCGACGCCAAGGTGCCGCTGGCCTTCGCCGATGCGGCCGACGGCGACGAGGAGGCCCAGGCCCGCGCCGCCTCGATGCGCACCGCCGCCAGCATGAAGACCCACGTCCGCCAGCTGTCGTCCAAGGCCTATCAGGACCAGTTCAAGCCCAGCCCCGACGTGGTGGTGATGTTCGTGCCGGGTGAATCCTTCCTGTCCGCCGCGCTGGACCACGAGCCCGACCTGATCACCCAGGCCATGGACGCCCGCGTGCTGATCGCCACCCCGACCACCCTGTTCGCCCTGTGCAAGGCGGTGGCCTACGGCTGGCGCGCCGAGGAGCAGGCCAAGAACGCCGAGCAGGTCGCGAAACTGGGCAAGGAGCTCTACAAGCGCCTGTCGGTGATGGGCGGCCACGCCGCCGCCGTCGGCCGCGCCCTCGACACCGCCGTCGGCAAGTACAACCAGTTCGTCGGCTCGCTCGAAAGTCAGGTCATGGTCTCGGCGCGACGGTTCGAGGATCTCCACGTCGACCACGAGGGCAAGGACCTGCCCGAACTGCCGCCGGTGGAATCCGCGCCTCGCTCCCTGTCGCGCCCGGAACTCGCCGCGCCGGCCCCTGACATCGCGGCGGAATAGCTTTGGACAAGGTCTGCGGACTTTTTGACAAGCCTGCTTGACATCATGCCGGACTGATGTAAAACACCCTTGTCACTACGACAAGGACCTCCATGACCCCCGCCCGGCAGCCCAAACGTCCCTTCGGCCTTGGAACCTATCTGCTGATGGTGGGGGGACTCGCCGTTGTCGGCGCCATCCTCGGCGGTGGCGCGGCCCTGCTCGGCGAGCAGCCCGGCCTGTTGGGCCTGGTGCTGAGCTTCATTCCCATTTTCATCACTATGGTCATCGTCGGCTTCGTCTCCATCTGGTGGTGGCGCGGCATCGACGAGGCCGCCCGCGAAGCCCACAAATGGGCGTGGTGGTGGGGCGGCTCCGGCGGCATGGCCTTCGGCGCCATCCTGCTGATCACCCTCACCGCCCGTGACGGCGTCTTGCCCGCCGCGAGCCAGGAACTCAGCGCCGCCGACCTGGTCGTCGGTGGCATGATGACCATCCTGCTGTTCCAGCTGGTCGGCTACGCCATCGCCTGGGCCGCCTGGT
Source organism: Caulobacterales bacterium (assembly GCA_016183935.1). Lineage (GTDB taxonomy): Bacteria > Pseudomonadota > Alphaproteobacteria > Caulobacterales > Caulobacteraceae > Brevundimonas. Next base: position 104,085 of record JACPDR010000005.1, on the reverse strand, counting down.
GGCTGAAGCGCCGCTAGGAGGCCCCGATGAACAACCGCCTCAAGGTCCTCCGCGCCGAACTGAACTGGAGCCAGGCCGACCTGGCCGAGCGGCTCGGCGTCTCGCGCCAGACCGTCAACGCCCTCGAAACGGGCCGTTACGACCCCTCCCTGCCCCTCGCCTTCCGCATCGCCCGCGTCTTCGGACAGCCGATCGAAGCCATTTTCATCGCCGAATGACGCCCCGATTTTCCCTCTTTCTCCCGCCAAGGACCTGACATGACCTTCAAGAAGCGCCTCAAGACCACCGTCTCCGGCGTCGGCCGTCTGACCCTCGGGGCCGTGCTGGGTCTCGGCCTCGCCGCCGCGGTCGTCTCGCCCGCCGCCGCCCAGGTCGTGACGCCGCCGGTCGCCGATGAGACCCCCGCCATCCGCGCCGTCCCGCCGGCCGAGGGCCAGGGCCCCGCCCTGTGGGTCATCAAGGACGCCGACTCCACCCTCTACCTGTTCGGCACCGTCCACCTGCTGCGCCCGACCACGGCCTGGGGCACGGAGCGTGTCGACGCCGCCTTCGACAGCGCCGAGAAGATCGTCCTCGAAATCTCCAACCCCGACGACCAGGCCGCCGTCATCCCCCTGATCCAGCAGCACGGCCTGTCGCTGGCCACCCCGCTGTCCAGCGGGCTCAGCGCCGCCCAGATGGACCCGTTCCGCCCGTGGTTCGCCGCCCTGACCCTGTCGGTCGCGCCGCTGGCCAAGGCCGGCTACGATCCCGCCTCCGGCGTCGAGCTGATCCTCAAGGCCCGCGCCGAGGCCGCCGGCAAGCCGATCAGCGGCTTCGAGACCATCGACGAGCAGATCCGCATCCTCGCCGGCTTCCCCGAAGAGGAGCAGCTCGCCTTCCTGCGCAGCACCCTGGAGGACTTCGAGACCGCCACGGTCGACCTGGACAAGCTGGTCGAGGCGTGGGCGGCCGGCGACGTCGAGGCCATTGAAACGCTGGGCGTCGAGCCGATGCGCGAGAGCGGCGAGGCGCTCTACCAGGCCCTGCTGGTCCGGCGGAACACCAACTGGGCCGACCAGATCCAGACCATGCTGGACGGCTCGGGCACGGTGTTCATCGCCGTGGGGGCCGCCCACCTCGCCGGCGACGACAGCGTCCAGGACCTCCGATCCGGCGACCCCGGTCGCGGCCGTAGTTCAGAGGTAGAACGTCAGCTTCCCAAGCTGAATGTCGCGGGTTCGATTCCCGCCGGCCGCTCCAGTCCCGCCGCCCTCTAGAGCCAGGGGACGTCGCCGGACGCCGTGGCCAGACCGTAGACCATGACCGCGCCGAGGATCACGATGCCGGCGACCACGAGATAGTCGATGGCTCGCTCGACCCGCCAGAAGCGCTGGCTCGTCGAGCTGTGATGGTGTTCCGCCTCACTTGTCGCGGCGGTCCTGCGCGACCGAAGGTGAGGGATATGGAGTGGGCGTGAGCGCATCACACACCTCGCTGTATCGGGCTCCGTAACGCGGCGCCCATGATCTAGAACGTGCGTCGGAGCGGCGAAGTTCCTGGCCCGGCCCGCGGTCTTGACCGGATCAGGCCGCCTCGCCGCCGCAAGCCTGTCCGCGAATTAATCCACCTGTCCGGCTTGTAACTGGAGCCGTCCCCGGCGCGGAGGCACCGTCCGCACAAATGGGAGAGGGACCAATGACGAAGACCATCTGGCTGGCGACCGCCGCCCTGTCGGTGCTGGCCGGCCCGGCCATGGCGCAGACCACGCCGAACCAATCGCCCACGCCGGAGAGCGCCGCCCAGGCGCCCGTCCCGACCGGCCCGGCGCAGTCCGCGCCCGAGGTCGACGCCGCCCAGCGGGGCGTGCTGGTCTTCGAGCCGGCCTTCTTCGCCGATTCCCGTCCGGACACGGCGCTGGACATGATTGCGCGCCTGCCCGGCTTCGGGCTCGACACCGGCAACACCGGCACCCGCGGCTTCGCCGGCGCGGCCGGCAACGTGCTGATCGATGGCGACCGTCCCTCGTCCAAGAGCGACAGCCTCGACCGGGTGCTGCGCCGCATCTCGGCCGACAGCGTCGAGCGCATCGAGCTGATCCGCGGCGGCGCGCCCGGCATCGACATGCAGGGCCAGTCGGTCGTCGCCAACGTCGTCCTGCGCCGCACCGTCACCGTCGAGCGGGTGCTGGAGCTCAACAGCTACTTCTATCCCGACGGCTATTTCGGCCCGATCCTCGCCGGCCAGTACTCGCGCCGCGAGGGCGACAACTCCATCGAAGGGTCGTTCAGCGCCACGACCGACCGCACCGACGGCACAGGCGAAGGATTCCGCCGCCGCTACGATTCGTCGGGCGCCCTGATCCAGGACGCCGACCTGGTGCTGTGGGACCGCTTCCGCGACATCCACGGCACGGGGGCGATCCAGCGCCCGTTCGCCGGCGGCAAGCTGAAGGTCAACGGCCTGCTCGGCTGGTTCGGCCGGGAGAACGAGCAGGACGTGCTGATCCGCTCCGGCGCCGGCGTCGACAGCTTCAATGTCGAGGAATCGGACTCGATCAACAGCGAACTGGGCCTCAACTGGACCCGCGACCTGTCGCCCCGGACGGGCCTCGAACTGGTCGGCCTGCAGCGCTACTCGACCGAAGACTACGTCGGCGTGTCCGAGAGCGGTCCCAACACCTCGACCTTCACGGCCGACGCGACCTCGGGCGAATCGATCGCCCGCGCCGTACTGCGCTTCCGGCCCAACGACCGCTGGGCCTTCGAGAGCGGCGGCGAGGTGGCCTACAACTTCCTCGACAGCGCCACGGCCTATGAGGAGAACGGCGTGGCGATTCCGCTGCCGTCCGCGGCGGTCAAGGTCGAGGAGCTGCGCGGCGAGGCGTTCAGTCAGGCGACCTGGCGACCCAACCCGAAACTGACCTTCGAGGCCGGACTGCGGGTCGAGGTCTCCGAGATCAGCCAGTCCGGCGACAGCGATCTGACCAAATCCTTCGTCTATCCCAAGCCGCGGGTGCAGCTGACCTGGACCCCGTGGACCGGCCACCAGTTCCGCTTCCGCGCCGAGCGCGAGGTGGGCCAGCTGGACTTCGGCGACTTCGTCGCCTCGGCCGACATCGACATCGGCCAGGTCGAGGGCGGCAACCCCGATCTCGAACCCGACAAGACCACCATCCTGGAGGCCGTCTACGAGCGCCGCTTCTGGGGCGAGGGCGTGCTGGAGCTGTCGGCGGCGCACGGCGAGGTCGAGGACGTCATCGACATCATTCCCCTGACCGGCGGCTTCGACGGCGTCGGCAACATCGGCGACGGCTCGTTCGACCAGTATCAGGTGAAGCTGACCCTGCCGATGGACAGACTGGGCATCCCCAACGCCCGCCTGCAGGCCCGCGGCAGCTGGGCGCACACCGAGGTCGTCGACCCGGTGACCGGCGAGACCCGCCGCTTCCAGGGCAACCAGGCCTTCGGCTGCGGCGTCGCCTTCAACCACGACCTGCAGGGCGGGAAGTACTCGTACGGGTTCGACCACGGCTGCAATATCGACAAGGGGCGGCTGTTCCGCGTCCGCGAGGTCCGGGCCTTCTACAACGAGCCGTTCGTGACCCTGTACGGCCAGTGGAAGCCGTCCTCGGACACGACGATCCGGGTGGACATCGGCAACGCCACCGACCGGGAGAGCGGCTACGATCGCGACATCTACGCCGGTCCGCGCGACGTCGCCCCGGTGGCCTTCCGCGAAGTGCGCCGCACGAAGATGAGCCCGTGGCTGTTCCTGCAGATGCGCAAGAGCTTCTGACCGCGCTCAAGCAGGCCGAAGGCCGATAGCGTCGACGAAAAAGGGCGGAGCCGCGAGGCTCCGCCCTTCCTGTTTCAGCGGGTCGGCGGATCAGGCGAGGGTGCTGTCTCCCGGCCGGGCGACGTTGCCGTCCTCCTGGCCGCGGTCCGTGACGCTCGGTCCCGGATGGTTGTCGGCGTCATTGGCGCCGTGCGACCAACCCTTGATCAGGAAGCTGATCAGGATGAAGCCGACGCCGATCCCGACGCCCCACCAGCCGAGCTTGCCGAAGCCGTCGAGCGAGGTGGCGAGCGCCCCTTGCGGGTCGAGCACCTGGCCCCCGACCGTTTCGGTGCCCATCAGGCCGGCGATACGACCGCCGACGAACTGGGCGATCGAGCTGGCCAGGAACCACACCGCCATCATGAAGCTGACCACGGAGGGCAGCGACAGCTTGGTGATCTCCGACAGGCCCACAGGCGACAGGAACAGCTCGCCGGTGGTGTGCAGCATGTAGAGCAGGGCCAGCATGATCAGCGGCATCTGGAAGGCGCTGTTGACCATGCCCGAACCGGCGGCCCAGACCACGACCAGGAAGCCGAGGCCGACCTGCACCAGGCCGAGACCGAACTTCATCGTCGGGTTCGGATCCATCTTCTTGCTGGCCAGCCAGGCCCACATCGCCGCGAAGATCGGCGCGAAGATCAGGATGAAGCCGGCGTTGAACGACTGCACCTGCGCGGCCGTGATGGTCGCGTCGATCCAGAAGCCCGAGGGCGTGATGCCGGCCGCCGTCAGCTGGGCCGGCGTGCCGATGGTGATGCCGAGGAACTGCATCGCCACGGGGGTGATGGTCAGGTCCACGTTGCGGTCGGCGAACAGGTTCAGCGAGGTGCCGGCCTGTTCGAACAGGGTGAAGAACACCACCGCGCCGAAGATCAGCACCACCGCCAGCATCATCCTCTGGCGCTGCACCCAGGTCTTGCAGACGAAGGTGATGATCCAGGCGATCAGCGCCAGAGACAGCAGCGTCGAGATGCTCAGCACCGAGCCGACCAGGGCGTTGCGCTGGACCATGAACCAGACGACGCCCACGCCGAGGAAGGCGAGGATGTAGATCAGCCATTCGCGGTTGATCGGTCCCAGCAGCGGGCGTTTGATCAACTCGGGATTCGGCGGCTCGCCGTTGCCCTGCAGCAGCGGCTTGCCGAGCACGAAGACCACGAGGCCGAGCGCCATGCCGACGCCGGCGAGGCCGAAGCCGGCCCACCAGCCGACCGTCTGGCCCAGCAGGCCGCACAGCACCGCGGCCCAGAAGGCCCCGAGATTGATGCCGTAGTAGTAGAGGGTGAAGCCGGAATCCCGGCGCGGATCGCCCTGCTGATACAACTGGCCGACGATCGTCGAGATGTTCGGCTTCAGGAAGCCGACCCCCATGATGATCAGGGAGATAGCCAGGTAGAAGATGTTGACGCCGTTCTGGTCGACGGTCTGGGTCATCGCATAGGAGCCCGGGTCCAGAACCGTGGGCACGGCCGCACCGGCCGGCAGACCAGCCAGTTCGATGCCCCCGTTCTCGGCCGGGCCGAAGTCGTAGCGTTGTCCGTCGATCATGATGCCGACCTCGCGCGCCGCGCCGCGGCCTTCGCTGACGACTTCATATTGGGCGCCGGCGTAGGTCAGGGTTTCAGTCGCCGGACTCCCCTCGAAGGCCATCATGCCGTGACCGGCCACCAGCAGCACCGCGCCGAAGGCGATGGCCTTGCGCGTGCCGATGTAGCGGTCGGCCATGATGCCGCCGAGCAGGGGCAGCAGATAAACCAGCGAGGTGTAGGAGCCGTAGGTGGCGCTCGCCGCGGCGTCGTCGAACAGGAAATGCTGGGTCAGGAAGAAGATCAGGATGCCGCGCATCCCGTAGTAGGAGAACCGCTCCCACATCTCCGCGAAGAACAGGATGATCAGCCCCTTGGGGTGATGCTTCAGGATCTGCATCAGCACGGGCACGCCCGTCAGTAGCGTGATGATCAGACCGGCGATGATAACGATATTCATGCGGTGTCTCCCCCCGCTCGCCGGACCAGCGGTCCGGTCCGCGCCACGACGGCGCTCCCTCCATCCGTTCTACTCAACGGCTCACTCCCAATTGCAGCGCCCACCTGACGCGCGAGGCCGCATAAGCAGCACGCTGAGCAAAACCGGACAAGGGTTAAGGGCAAATTGAGCGTGAGGTGGCGGACGCCGGCCCGGCGCGGCAGGATGGGCCGGAACAACGGGAATCGACTCATGACCACTCCAGGGCGGCGATCCGTGCTGCTGGGATTGGGCGCGGCCGCCGCCGGATTGAGCCAGCGGGCCTGCAGCTCCCCGGTCCGTCCGCCCCCACGCGGACGCGATGTCGTCGCGGCCGGCCAGCCCGCCGCCCTGCTGATCTGGGCCGTCGCCCGCGAGCGTCTCGCCGGTTGGCCGCGCAAGCCTGACGGCCGCGCCCTCGCCGCTCTCCCCGCACTGGCCGCCACCCTGCCCGAGACCGGAGCGCTGGCCAGCGGCGGCCGCCCCGCCTCGCCCGAGGCCATCGCCGCCCTGAAGCCGCGGCTGGTCATCGACTACGGTGACGCCGATCCCGAACACCAGGGACTGGCCGCCCGCATGCGGGCCCGGCTCGGCGTCGACTGGCGGCTGATCGACGGGGCCCTGCCCCGCATCCCCGAGGCCTTTCGCGAAGCCGGTCGCCTGCTCGACGCGGCCCCACAAGCGGAGGCGCTGGCCGACGCCGCCGCCGGGGTGATCGAGCGCTGGCGCCGCGCCCCCGCGGGGCCCGCCTTCTACTACGCCCGCGGCAATGACGGACTGGAGACCGGCTTTCGCGGAGCCCTCGCCACCGAAGTGCTGGAGGGGGCCGGCTGGACCAACGTCGCCGAGGGCTCGCGAGATATAGGCCGCGTCACCCGCGAACAGGTCGCGGCGTGGGATCCTGAAGCCATCGTCACCCTCGATCCGGCGTTCGCCCGGGCGGCGGCGGACGATCCGGTGTGGCGACAGCGGCGCGGCGGCGGGCGGCGGGCGCTGTTGCTGCTGCCGGCGACGCCGTTCGGCTGGATCGACCGGCCGCCGTCGGTCAATCGCCTGCTCGGCTGCGCCTGGCTGGCGGATCCCGAGGGCGGCTGGATGGACCTGACCCTGCTCAGCCGCCGCCTGTACGGCATGGCCCCCGCCGAGGTCCCCCGGCCGTGGTGGATTCGCTGATCGCGCCGCGGGCATGGGCGGCCCCGCTGGCCCTCGCCCTGCTGGCGCTGGCCGGAGCGGCGACGGTGCTGGCCACCGGTCCGCTGGCCGCGCCGCCCGACGCATTGGTCGCCGCCCTGTTCGGAGCGGGCCCACCTGAGGCCGAGCTGGCCCTGGCCCTGCGCGGGCCTCGCCTGCTCGCCGCCCTGACCTCCGGCGCGGCCCTCGCCGGGGCCGGGGCGGGCTTCCAGATCCTGTTCCGCAATCCGCTGGCCTCGCCCGACCTGCTGGGCGTCACCTCCGGCGCGGGCTTCGGCGCGGCCCTCGCCCTCCTGCTCGGGGCCGGGGCCGTGCTGGTGCAAGGCGCGGCCTTCGCCGGCGGCCTCGCCACGGGGGCCGTCGCCGTCGCCTGCGCCGCCCTGACCCGCAGCGGGGACGGCCGCCTCGCCCTGATCCTGTGCGGCATCGTCGCCGGCGCCCTCGCCTCCGCCGGGCTCGGCCTGGTGGTGATCGCAGCCGAACCTTATTCGCAGCTGCCGTCGATCACCTACTGGCTGCTCGGCTCCTTCACCCGCGCCACGGCGGGCGAGGCCGCCCTCGCCCTTGTTCCGGTCGGCCCCGGCGCCGCGACCCTGCTGGGACCCGGCTTTCGGCTCGATGTGCTGTCGCTGGGCGATGAGCAGGCGCGCTCGCTCGGGCTGAGGGCCGCGCCGCTGCGCCTTCTGGCCCTCGCCGCCGCCGCCCTGATGACCTCCTCCGCCGTGGCCGTGGCCGGGGTGGTGGGCTGGATCGGCCTGCTCGCGCCGCACGCCGCCCGGCGAGTCGTCGGCGAGCGGGCCGGGCGGCTGATCCCGGCGTCCATGGCCGTCGGCGCCCTGTTCGCCCTGTTGATCGACCGGCTGGCGACCGCCTTCGGCCCGGCCGAACTGCCCGTCGGCCTGCTCGCCGCCGCCGTCGGCGCCCCGGCCTTCCTCATCCTGTTCATCGCCACATCGAGGCGGGCGTGAGCCCCCTCGTCCTCGAAGCGCTGGTCGCGGGCCGCCCCTCCCGGGGCGGCCCCGGCTTTCGCCTGCCGCCGCTCGACTTCACCGCTCGGCCCGGCGAGGTCGTCGCCCTGATCGGCCCCAACGGCGTCGGCAAGACCACCCTGCTGAAGACCATCGCCGGCCTGATCCCGTCGCTCGGCGGCCGCATCGATCGCCCCGGCGCCGTCGCCTACCTGCCGCCGCCCGGCGCCGTGTCCGCCGGCTTCACCGCCTTGCACCTGACCGCTCTGGGCCGCGCCGGACGACGGCGCTGGGCGCCCGGCCTGACTCCGGACGATGTCGAGGCCGCCCGCGCGGCCCTCGCCCGGCTCGACGTCCTCGACCTCGCCGGGCGCCCGTTCGACCGCCTGTCCAGCGGCCAGCAACAGCTGGTCCTGATCGCCCGCCTGTTCGTCCAGGACGCCCCCGTCTGCCTGCTCGACGAACCGCTCGCCCTGCTCGACCCCGCCCACGCCCGGGCCGTCGAGACCGCGATCCGCGCGCTGGCCGCGGAAGGTCGTGTGGTGCTGGCCTCGGCGCATCATCTGCCGTTCGCGTCCCGGGCCGACCGGGTTCTGGCCATCGGCCCGGACCGGATCGAGGCCGCCGCGCCATCGGAGGCTCTGGGCCCTGACCGGATCCGCGCCCTGTTCGGCGTCGAGGCGGCCGGCTGCCCCTGCTGCGGTCAGGCCTTGAGTTGAGGCCGCGCTTGGCCGACCCTGCGGCATGACCCTGACCCGCCTGATCCCCCTCGCCGCCGCCCTCGCCCTGATCGCCGCGCCCGCCGCCGCCCAGGAGACGGCTCAGGAGCCCGCCCGCTGGTCCTTCGCCATCCACGGCGGGGCGGGCGTGATAGAGCGCGACAGCCTGACGCCCGAGCAGGACGCCGCCTACCGCGCCGCCCTGCACAAGGCGCTCGAGGCCGGCTCGGCCGTCCTCGCCGCCGGCGGCGCCTCGCTGGACGCGGTGCAGGCCGCGATCCAGATCATGGAAGACGACCCCCTGTTCAACGCCGGCCGGGGCGCGGTTTTCACCGCCGCTGGCCGCAACGAGCTCGACTCGGCGATCATGAACGGCGCCGACCGCACCGCCGGGGCCGTCGCCGGCCTGACCACCACCCGCCACCCGATCGCCGCCGCCCGCGCCGTGATGGAGCAGTCGCCGCATGTCATGCTGATCGGCGAGGGCGCGGACGCGTTCGCCGCCTCGGTCGGGCTGGAGCAGGTCGATCCCGCCTTCTTCTTCACCGAGCGCCGCTGGCAGGGGCTGGAGCGCACCCTCCGCGGCCAGAACCAGCCGGTCCCCGAACGCCCCGCCGGCGCGCCGGGCCCGCAGGCGGCCAACGACCTTCCCGCCCCGCCTCTGAACGAGCGCAAGTTCGGCACCGTCGGCGCGGTGGCGCTGGACAGCCAGGGCCGTCTCGCGGCCGGGACCTCGACCGGCGGCATGACCGCCAAGCGTTGGGGCCGGGTCGGCGACGTGCCGGTGATCGGCGCCGGCACCTACGCCTCCAACGCCGACGGCTGCGCGGTCTCGGCCACCGGCTCCGGCGAGTATTTCATCCGCGCCACCGTGGCCCGCGACATCTGCCACCGCACCGCCGCCGGCGCAGACGTTCAGACCGCCGCGGACGCCGAGATCGCTGACGTCGGCTCCATCCAGGGCGACGGCGGCGTCATCGTCATGGGACTGGAGGGCGAGCCCGCCTTCGCCATGAACACCTCCGGCATGTATCGCGGCGCGGTCTCGTCCAGCGAACCGGCCCGGGTCGCCATCTACGGCGACGAGGCGCTCCAGCCGTGACCGCCTCGCGTGACATCCCCGGCGTCATCGCCCCGCCGCCGCTGATCTACATCGGCTTCCTGCTGCTCGGCTGGGCGATCTTCCGCTTCGTCGCCACGCCCGAAGTCGTCGGGCCGGAGGCGGCCGGCTGGCTCGGGCTCGGCTTCGGCCTCGAGACCCAGACGCGCCGCATCGTCTCCCTGCCCCTGATCATCGGCGGCCTGTTGCTGGACGGCGCCGCCGCCGGCTATTTCCGCCGCCTCGGCACGGCGGTCGAGCCGTGGAAGCCGAGCACCGTCCTCGCCACCGACGGCCTCTACCGTTTCAGCCGCAACCCGATCTACCTGGGATTCGCCATCACCTACGCCGGCCTGGCCCTCGCCATGGACAGCGTCCTCGTCCTGCTCCTGCTGATCCCCTGCCTGCTCGTGGTCGATCGCTTGGTCATCGCCCGCGAGGAGCGCTACCTGTCCGCCAAATTCGGCGCCGAGTACGACGCCTATCGCGCCCGGGTGCGGCGATGGCTGTAGCGCCCGACCCGCGCGACGAACTGTCCCTGATGGCCATGGAGGAGCTGGACGCCGCCTGCGCCCTGGCCTGGCCCGAGATCAAGGCCATCACGCCCTGGGGCGACAGCTTCACCGGTTTCGCCCCGTCCGGCCGGGAGGTCGAGATCGAGCGTCGCTACCTGTGGGCCCACGAGCCTGAGGGCGCCGTCTCGGTCGAGGTCGAGGTGCGCGACGTCGGCGCCCGTACGGGCGCCGAGGCCAAGGCGCTGATCACGCCCAACTGACCGAATTCCCGTATCGGGCGAATCCGCGCCGCCGTTAACCTTTACCGTTGCCAAGCGACACGGCCGGAGCAAGATGGGCGGTCCGCGAACGGCGGTCGTTCCAGCGGGGAGCCCCATGTCCTACGGCGACGACTTCGCCACCGTCGATACAGCCGGCGCCCCGCTCGACCCGACGGTCATGATCGGCGCCGATCCGTTTTTCTGGGGCGCTGTCCTTCTGGCGCTCGCGGCCGCCGTGCTGACCGGCTTCTATTTCGGCGCCCGGTCCGGAACCGGTCGCCCGGACGCCGCGGCGGCCATCTGGAAGGCGATCGACGACGCCGCCAAGGCCGCCATGAAGGCCGACACCGAAGCCCTGCCCGCCCGAGCCTCGGAGCTGGATCGCGTGCTGCGCGCCCGCCTCGGCAGGACGCTCGGTTTCGGCGGCGACCTGACCGGGCGCGTCGACGCCCTCCACCTCGCCCTCGAGGGCGAGCGCGAGATCGGGGACGGGCAGGCCGCCCACAATCACCCGCCGGAGGAGGAGACGCCGGCGGCGGACCGTGAAGCCGCCACGCCGTCCGCGTCCGCCGCCGCCGTCACCATTGTCTCGATCCAGTCCCCGGCGGCCCATCCCATGCGCCCGTCGCCCAGGGCCGGCAGGCGACCGATGACCACCCGCGAACGCAACCACGCCCTGCGGCTGGCCGTGGCGGACTTCAACGACTACTGGCGCCACCGCTCCGTCCGCGAGGCCGAGATGCGCGCCGTCGTCGCCGAACTCCGCGACCCCGGTCCGCCGCCCCCGCGCGCCGGCCGTGGCGGCGGCCATCACTGACAGGCCGCTGTTTCCCCTGCGCGAGAAACCGCCTAAGCCTGAGGCATGAAACTCGCCTCACTCAAGCATGGCCGCGACGGCCGCCTCGTCCTCGTCTCCAGCGATCTCGCCTGGTTCACCGACGCCTTCCTGATCGCCCCGACCCTGCAGGCGGCGCTCGACGACTGGGACCGCGTCGAGCCCGATCTCCGCGCCCTGTCCGAAAGCCTCGAGCACGGCGGCGTGCCGCGCGGCCGCTTCCACGAGCGTGAGGCCGCCTCGCCCCTGCCCCGCGCCTATCAGTGGGCCGACGGCTCGGCCTATGTGAACCACGTCGAACTGGTGCGTAAGGCGCGCGGCGCCGAGATGCCCGACAGCTTCTGGACCGATCCGCTGATGTACCAGGGCGGCTCCGACGGCTTCCTCAGCCCCCGCGACCCCATCCCGCTGGCCGACGAGGCCTGGGGCTGCGACCTCGAGGCCGAGGTGGTGGTGGTCACCGGCGACGTGCCCCAGGGCGTGTCGCGCGAGGAGGCCCTGGCTCACATCCGCCTCGTCGGCCTCGTCAACGACGTGTCGCTGCGCAACCTGATCCCGGCCGAACTGGCCAAGGGTTTCGGCTTCGTCCAGTCCAAGCCCGCCTCGGCCCTGTCGCCGGTCTTCGTCACCCCCGACGCGCTGGGCGATCGCTGGGCCGACGGCAAGCTGAAGGGCGAACTGAACGTCCAGCTGAACGGCGCCGACTTCGGCAAGGCCGACGCCGGCGTCGACATGACCTTCGACTTCGGAACCCTGATCGCCCACCTGGCGAAGACCCGCGCCCTGTGCGCCGGCACGGTGATCGGTTCGGGCACGGTCTCCAACCGCGACGCCGGCGGCGGCCCCGGCAAGCCGGTCAGCGAGGGCGGCCTCGGCTACTCCTGCATCGCCGAGGTCCGCACCGTCGAGACCCTCCTGCGCGGCAAGCCCGAGACGCCCTTCCTCAAGCACGGCGACACCGTCCGCATCGAGATGCTGGACGACCAGCACCACTCCATCTTCGGGGCCATCGAGCAGACGGTGGAAGTGGCGTGATGCGCCTGGTGGTCAGCGCGTCCATCGTCGCCCTCCTCGCTTCTCCGGCGGGCGCGCAGGAAGCCGGCGACGACTGGGACCTGATCGTCGACGAAAGCCAGAACATGATGCTGGCGGTGGTCGGCTATTCCAGCGGCCAGACCCTCGCCGTTCGCTGCCGCGATGACGATCTCGAACTCCTGCTCTCCGGCCTGCCGCCGCTGGAGGGGGAAACCCCGCAGACGCTGGAGGGGGGAACCCGACGGATCGAGGCGGCCTACAGCGACGGTCGGGTCGAGGCGGGCTACTGGTTGTCGAGCGGGGACGGTTCGCTTGTGTTCAGCCCCGTTCCCCGTCTCGACGCGCGCCGTCTTCGTCAGGGCGGACCGCTGCAGGTCTCTGTCGCCGTCGACGCCGACCCCGCAGCGCCGCTGCGCCGTTACGCCCTCGACCTGCCCGCGCGATCCGCCAATCTGGATCAGGTGCTGGCCGCCTGCGACGCCGGCAGTCCCGACGCCCGCGACGAGATGGTCCGCTGGAGCATCCCGCCGGGAGCAGGCGTGGATTTCTGGAGGCGTCACCCGGCGCCCCGCTATCCCGAAGCCGCCGTGCATCTCGGATCGGGCTTCGTCGTGTTCAGCTGCGTCGCCGCCGGCGACGGCCGGCTGACCGATTGCCGCACCGAGCGCGAGAGCCACCATCGCCGGTTCCGGTTCGGCGAGGAGGCCCTGAAATCCCTGCGCGACGCCCGTATCGCCCCCGCGGCTGAGGGCGGCCCGCCGGCGGGACGGCTGATCATCGCGACGATCCGGTTCCAGATCGCCTAGCGACCCGCCGCAGCGCCTCTTCCAGCGCCCGGTCCGCGGGCACGGCCACGTCCGGCCGCACGCCGACGCCTTCCCAGTTGGTCCCGGTCGCCGGATGCCGGGCTTCGCCGAACGGCATGACGATGGTGAACCATGGACCCAGATCCATGGTCATCGACGGATTGGCCCCGCCGCCGGTGACCTCGCCGATGACGACGGCGCGTCCGGTCGCCTGCAGCCCGTAGGCCACCGCCTCGGCCGCAGAGAAACTGTCCCGCGAGGTCAGCACATAGACCGGCTGGGTCGGGAAGGCCGGGGCGGCGACGGCGTCTGCGTAGCGCTCCTGCGCGTCGCGCGAGCCGTCCTGGATACAGCCCTCGGGATCGGCCGGATCGGGTGCGCAGCGGCGCATCACGATGTCCTCCAGCCGCATCGGCTCCGGCGCCAGATGGCCCATCAGCCGCTTCAGCGCCGCCTCGCCGCCGCCGCCGTTGCGGCGCAGGTCGAGGATCAGAGCCCGCGATCCGGCCAGCTTCGCCAGCGCCGCGTCGATGGCCGCGCCCGCATCCGGATGGCCGCTGAAGTAGGCCAGATCGAGATAGCCGACCGCGCCCTCCAGCACCCTGGCTTCGCGCACGCCAAAGCCGTTTCGGGCCTCCTCCGCGCCCATCTGCTCCATGGTCGGCGGCGGGCCCTCGGCGATGACGTCGTCACGGCTGCGCGGCTCGATCCACACCTGCAGGTGCTTGTCGCCCGACGCCGCCAGCAGGTCGGCGTTGATCGCCTGCCTGAAGGCTTCCGGATCGGTCAGCTCAAGATAGGCCGCCCGTCGCCCGGCCAGCCGCGCCCGGATCGCCGGCGTGCGCTCGTGCATCACATAGTGCGCCAGGCGCCGGTCGAGGGTGTCCAGCGCCCGCACCCGGTGGGTCTCGGTGATCGCCGCGTGCGGATTCGCCGCCGCGTTTCCGGACGCCGCGGCCTCCTGCGCCAGCACGGCCGCCGGTCCCTGGCAGGACAGCACCACCCCGCCCAGCACGGCCGTCATAAGATGTCTCAGCTTCATCGTCGTCTCCTTGCCCGCTCAGGAGGCGACGACGGCGCGTTGCGGATGCAGGCGCGAGGTTAAGCTTTCGACAGACTGGCGCCCGCTTCGGGGCGCAAGACAAGCTTTTCCCCGATTGCCTCTCCCGGCGGCCCGCGCTACCTGTCCGGCCTGCCGAGAGACCCAGACGGCCTGTGCGGGCGTGGTGGAACTGGTAGACGCGCCGGACTCAAAATCCGGTTCCGCAAGGAGTGTCGGTTCGAGCCCGACCGCCCGCACCATCAATCCCAGTGGGGGTTTGGCTGGTTCCTCAAATGGAACGGCCTGAGAACGAAACCGGCCTCTGTGTAAATCCTGTGTAGCGAGGGTTCATGCGGTGTTCTGGCGGAGCGTCCGCTCCAGCGCGTTCATAGCGTCATCCACGTGAGGATTGCTGACGTGGGTGTAGCGCAGGACCATCTGGATCGTCTTGTGACCGCTGATCTGTTGGACAGTCGCCAGCGGGACGCCCTGTTCGATCAGCCGGGTGATCGCGGTGTGCCGCATGACGTGGGGCGTGACCACCTTGGGGTTCAAACCGGCGGCGATGACCGCGCGCTGGAATGCCTTGCTGATTTTCACCGTGTGCTTCGACTTCGACCGACTGTGTCTAGCAGGGAAAATCCAGCCATCCGGGTCCTCACGCTCGCCCCTAACCCGTTTTAGAACGGCGATTAGGTTGGCCGTCAGGGGCTGGTGTCGCATCCCTGCCTTTGCGTCGGGAATGAAGAGCCGCCTTGTCGTCCAATCGATCTGATCAAAGCGCGCTGACGTGATCTCGGAGTGGCGCATCGCGGTGTTCAGACCGAACTCAACGAACAGCCAAAGGTCGGGGTGCGGGTCTTGGATCGCGGCTTGCCGGAGAGCGGCGATCTGATCGTCTTCAAGCGTCACGATCCGTCCCTGCGGTTCGTCCAGCTTGGGAACCCTGCATGGCACTCTGGCGATGCGTTTACGTCGAGCGGCGGTGGTAAGGATGTGGCTGAGCGTTGCCAAGTCGCGGTTCACGGTTGCGGACGACAGACCCTCGTCGAGCCGAGAGCGCGCATAGCGTCCGACATGTTCCTCACTCAGGGCCTCGACAGCTTGATCGGCGAAGTATGGCTTGAGGCGACGCTCGATCTGGGGCCGCTTGCTCATCATGTTCTTGCCGTTGGTGGCCTCCATCTCCAGGAGATACCATTCGGCCAGTTCCCCGAAGCGAACCTGGGTCTTGCGCCCGACGGGCAGGGAGGACGTCCCGAAGAGGATGTCGGCCTTGAGGGCCTCCATACGGGCCTCGCACTTCTTGATCGTCCAGCCGTCACTGGTGAGCCCCAGAACGCGGTGCACCCGCTTCCGGTGGTGCATGAACTCCACCCTCCACCGGGTATCTCCCGTCAGCTTCTCCGCGACGATCCCGTGCTCCCTGATCGTTTGACCGGGGAGAAGTTGTGAGACCGCCTGAGGCGTTAGGGTCCGAAACCGGCCTGCCATCTACGGCGCGATTTCCACGAGCACGTCGCGCGCGGCTTGGTCAGCATTGCTCCTGACGACCTTGATCGACGCCAAGGCGGCCTGTCGTCGATCAAACAAGGCAATGAGTTCTCGATCCAGTTTTTCGATCTCGTCGGATGGCAAATCGGCCAGCCGCTCTTCCTCTGTGCGAGCGTCCAGCCGCCGACCAACTTTTTGGCTCTCACGCAGATGGCGGAGGCGATCCATTTCTTCGTCGAGCGCGACGACGTCTCTGAACCGGCTGTCGTCCTTGGGGGCCGGAAGAGCCTCCTGCGCCCACTCCAACGCCTTGATGATGCCGAAGTAGACGAACGCGCTGTCCCGCGTCCCCGCGCCGTTCTCGGCGAGGGACAAGCGCCTCGCAGTGGTGAGGACAGCCTCCAGAACACCTTCCAAGTGCCGGAGTGATCCGTCCGATCCATGAAGTGCCTTGATCAGGAGGAGTTCGGCTTGTTGGCTCATCGAACGCCCGGCCTCATCCGCGCTCAGTTCGAGCGCCCGACGGGTTTCCGATGTGATCCGAGTGGTTACGACCTCCGATTTGTCGCTCAGCGGCCCTCTGCGCCTGCCCTTACCCTTATCAGCCACACGATCCTCCATTTGATGTCTTCGGTCTGCATACATCACTCTTGACGCCGAGATCAACCGCTGGCAGGAATGGCTTCAGATTGAAGGCAACAAGGAGGTGGCGCGGTCGTGGACGGAGTTGAGCGGGTAACAGTGAGAATGACTCCCGACGGGCGGCTATCAAGGCGAGAGGCGGCCAAGTTCGTAGGCGTCGCATCCCGAACGCTCGCGAACTGGAAGTCGCGAGGCGTAGGCCCGAGCCAGACAAAGGTCGGCGGGCGCGTATTCTACCACCTCGCCGATCTACAGGCGTTCGTCACCGACCATGGGGCTACGGCGTGATCACGCTGCAACCGGTTGCAAACTATGGTCGCGGGCTCTCGACGAGTGCCGCCCTTGAGCGCGCGCGGACTGGTGACGGTGATCCGGTGGTTCGCGCCCCGGCTGGCAGAACCCAATGGTCAAGGATGGAGCCGTCGATCTGGACGGTGATCCTCTCGCCGTCGCGGAACATGAACACCTTGGTGAACGGCCTCCGCTCGTTCGGCCCGAGCGACACGCGTATCCGCCAGCGTTCCGCCTGTTGCTCGCGAACCTTTAGCACCATGGGGTGGCTGTCTAGCGCCAACGCCTCAACGACCTCGTCAGCGACACGCAAGGGTCCGGCGACGCGAACCGGGACATCCGACCCTTCCCGACGGGAACTGACGACGCGAAGAGCACCGGTGGAGAACTCGCGCAGGTGTGAGGCGAACACCTTCGTCAGATGCATGTGTGCGACGCGGTCGCGAAGGTCCTTGAACTCCTTCGACCTCGGGTCGGCCAGGATGCGGTCGATGTCGGCCCAAGTGACGGGGGCTTGCGGGCGCTTCCTCGCCATCAGCACTGACCGCCCAACACGACTAGCGGCGTGTTGTTCACGACCAGCACCTCTTCTGGCCAGAGCATGTCCGAGCGATGCGGCGCGATACGTCCGTCGAACGTCACCGCGCAACAACTCAGATCGCCCTCGCCGTGGACGTCCTTCACCACGGCTAGGTCACCCGGAATGAACACGGGTTCGACGTCGTCGAGCCGGTCTGAATAGCCGATCACCATCACAATCTGACCCTTACGCATAGCTGGTTCTCCATGCCTGGAGAGTAACAACACGTGCCGATGCGTCAAGATTCAACTATCTGATTTCGTTACATATTTAGGCAACACATCGTGTCAACTCTCACCCTATCGGCACCTCCCACCGCTGCCTTCGCCCAGCGAGGGAGGCCGGAAGCCATCAACCTCAGTGGGGGCCGGGAAAAGCTACGGCGCTTTCAGAACGAGATCGAAAACCGCCTCACGGCTGGCGACCTGCGGGCGGCCAAGCACAAGTTACGAAAGATGCTGTCGAACCGTTCAGTCCGGCTTCGGTGCTTGGTTTTGGCAAACAGCAAACTGCCGATGGCGGATCGCCGGAGCATCTCCGACCTCGCGGAGCGGGTTCATCAAATCAGTCCGATGACCCGGCGCGCATGCCCTCGGGCGTTTGCCCTCTCAAAACCAGACGGCGGCAATCGCCCCGTATTCAAGTTTGGGCTGGAGGATCAGGCGTGCGCCATCCTGATCCGCGAAGCCCTCAAGCCCTTCGCCCG
This sequence comes from Caulobacterales bacterium, assembly GCA_016183935.1. GTDB lineage: Bacteria > Pseudomonadota > Alphaproteobacteria > Caulobacterales > Caulobacteraceae > Brevundimonas. The sequence goes on along the minus strand of JACPDR010000005.1, from coordinate 86,076 downwards.
CGCGCACCCTCGGTTGGCCTGTCATCCTGCACAGGTTCTTCTGAGCGGTGGGTTGCCTGTCGCGTGCGAACATCTCCGCCGAGCCCTCGACGCGGCCCCATCCGGGGCGGCGTTCATACAAATCGACGCGAAACGGTTCTTCCCGTCGATTGCATGTGAGGGACTGGCAGGGATGACCGGACTTCCTCCCGAAGTGATCCATCGGCATCTGTCGGTCGAACACATGGATGTCCGGGGAAAACGCTCTCTGGAATGTGCCCTAGCTATCAATAGGAATGATCAGAGGGATGAGACACCTGCGCCATCCGGCGTGGGGCGTGAGAAACGAGACGCGGCTCTGGGCGGTATCGCTACAGGCTCAGCGGCGGCTTCGCTCGTGGCCGAAATAGTGATGGGGCATATCCTGCGAGATGCAGGCAGCTTGCCGGGCCTCATTGCTCTGATCGTCTACTCCGACAACATCGGAGCGGTGGTCCGGACACGGCAGGAGGCGCTTGCACTTCAGGAAGCCGTCCTTGGGGCGTTCAGTCGTTCCAGGGCAGGGCCGCTCTCTGCCAGCAAGGTTTCGATCAAAGACGTTGCAACGGGTTTCAACTTCCTCGGCTACCGGTGGCGACGGCAGGATGGCACGGTGCACGCGGAACCGTCCAAACTTCGCCATCAGCGATGGGAACTTGGCTTCGCGGATGATCTTCTGTTTGCGTTTTCCGGAGACGACCTAGAGCAGTTCACTCGCCTTCGGATGAGGCTTCGAGCCTATGCAAATAGCAAGGCCGAGTGGTCCGGTAGGGACAAAATGATCGCGAAGTGGGACAGTCGCATTTCGACCTATGAGCGGATCGTAGGGGCCAGAGTAGCAGCTTCATCGCAGCCACCAGACGGACCGGGGGCTACTGTCGCTGACCCCGATTGACCGACGCAGTGACGCTTGGCTTCAACAACAACTTCATCCGTGCATGTTCGACGCGGTGGCAGGTCGGACACAAGAGGGCGAAGTCATGGATCGTCGTGTAACGGATGCCCTCCTCAAGCGGATGCTTGTGGTGGACGTCGAGTAGGCTTCGTGGCCGCACCTGTTCAGGAGGAAGGCGGCTTGTGGGATCAAAGCCGCAGTCGTCGCACACAAGCCGCCCAGCCTTGCTTCGTGACAGGATGAAACGGTCGGCCAGCCATGCCGCCCTCTTGCGAACCTTGGCTTTCCGCTCATCAGTCATCCCTTCCATGGCGTTGTCGGCAAGGTCGCGTTCGATCAGCCGCACGGTGTTCTTCGCGATGTCGCTCCGCTCCGCGTTCTGGAACTCGTCAGAAATCGCGATCCAAGCGTTGCTTGCCGGTACGAGTTCTAGTTCCAAGTCCCCTAAGGCGGCCTGTTCCGTTGAGTTCAATGCGCGCAGCGTTGCGGATGAGTGGGCAAACAGTCGGCGGTATCCCTCAGTGCCCAATACCGTCTTGGCCTTTGGCCTATCAACGATGCGGTAGCTCTCGATAATCGGAAACGCGACCGACCAGCGCCACCGTTTACCCCCCTGCGCCCACATGTCCTGAAGGCGCTTGAACTCCTCCTCACCCAAAATGGCCTCGAGCGAGCGAGACGAGTACCGCAACCTGTGTACGGCGATAAACCGCCCAGCTTGAGCCGCATGTGCCTTCCGCTCCTCCAGGTACTTCGGGTCCCTCTCGAAGCCGGGATTGGGCTCGCTAAACTGCTCAGTGATGTATTCGATCACGTACCCCTGACCGAACTGGCGTTGGATGGTCTTGGTACAGTCGTTTCGGGAAGTCAGGTTGCCGGAGGGCGGCGTAAAGCCGATCCAGGTCGTTCCAGCCAGCCAATCTGCTTTCGAGGCAGTGACGGGCGCAGGCAGGTCTCTGATGCGAAGGGTCGTCGGCACACGATCACCTGAAGTAGCAAGGGAGTTTGATCACCCTACGTTGGGCTCGCTCGATAGACTCAGCCGGCGACTGCGGTCCTCGTCATGGAACTCGTCTGGCGCGGGGGCGGCGCGTTTGAAATGACAAGAACAGGCGGTCAGACAAACTCATCCGCCGATAGCTTCGCCTGCTCTAGCACCAGTTCAATGGCATGAGGCTCCAGATCGGGCGGATAGCCGAACTTGCGGAGCAACTGCTTCACCTGTCGCCGCATGTCCGCCCGGACGCTTTCCTTCCGGGTCCAGTCGATGGTCACGCTCGCCCGGATGCGCCGAGCGATCTCCTGCGCAAGCACGCGAAGTTGGTCATTGCCCAGCACGTCCACGGCGCTCCGGTTCTCGGCGAGCGCATCATAGAACGCCAACTCCTCATCGCTCAGTCCAAGGGCCTGCCCCCGGCCCACCGCATCGCGCATCTCCTTGGCCAGATCGATCAGTTCCTGGATCACCTGAAGGCTGTCCACGGCGCGGTTGTGGTAGCGGGCCATGGAGGCTTCGAGCCGGTCTGAGAAGCGGCGCGCCTCGGCAGCGTTCTTCCGTTCGCGGCCCTTCACCTCACCCGCCAACAGCTTCCTCAGCGCCTCGATGGCGAGGTTCTTCTGGTCCATCTTCTGGATGTCAGCGAGGAACTCGTCCGACAGCAGGCTGATGTCCGCCCGCTCCATGCCCGCGACCCGGAACACGTCAAGGATACCATCGGCGACGACGGCGCGGGAGAGAAGCTGGTTCAGATCGTGGTCGATCTCGGCGGCGTCCTTGCGGCCCCCGGTGTGCTTGATGAGGTTGGCTCGTATGGCCGTGAACAATGCGACGTCATCGCGGAGGCGAGCCGCTGTCTCGGTACCCCCGGACAAGGCGAACGCCGTCACCATGCGAGCCGCCATGTCGAGGTAGCGACGCCTGCCGTCCTCGACGGACAGGACGTGATCAATGCAGTCGCGCAGGACCTTCAACTTGCCAGCCGGCCCTTCGGTGAAGAAGGACTGCCAAGGCACGCCGTTGAGCATGGCGATGATCGCCTCGTGCTCGGCCAGCAGCAGCCGTGCCGCCGTATCCTGATCAACGCCAGCCTTCTGCTGATCGCGCGCGCTGAATGTGGTGAGCGCCGCCTTCAACTCCGCACCGATGCCGAGGTAATCCACAACGAGACCGCCGGGCTTTTCGCCGAAGACGCGGTTCACGCGCGAGATGGCCTGGATCAGCCCATGCCCGCGCATCGGCTTGTCCACGTAAAGGGTATGCAGGCTCGGCGCGTCGAAGCCGGTCAGCCACATGTCGCGGACGATGACGAGATCGAACCCCGAGGACGGCTCCTTGAACCGGTCGGCCAGCTTGCGCAGACGGCCCTTGTTCCGGATGTGCGGCTGATACTCCGGCGGATCGCCTGCGCTACCGGTCATGATGACCTTCAGCATACCGGACCCATCCTCTGACCCGGCCCAATCAGGTCGCAGCGCGATGATGGCGTCGAACAAGGCGACGCCGATGCGGCGGCTCATGGCGACGATCATCGCCTTGCCGCCGCCCATGGCCTCGCGTCGCTGCTCGAAATGCTCGACAATGTCGGCGGCGATCAGATCCACTCGATCCTGCGCGCCGACCAGAGCCTCAAGCCGGGACCATCGCCCTTTGTGCTTCTCTGCCTCGGTGGTCTCCTCGGTTTCGAGGACCGTATCTGCGCCTTCGTCCAACGCGGCCTTGGCCTCCTCGTTCAGCCGAAGCTGGGCCAGCCGGGCCGTATAGTAGATCGGGACCGTGGCTCCGTCCTCGACGGACTGAGCGATGTCATAGGTATCGATCTGGTCGCCGAAGACGGTGCGCGTATTCCGGTCGGCGGTCTCGACCGGGGTGCCGGTGAAGCCGATGAACGTCGCGTGCGGCAGGGCGTCTCGGATGTGCTGGGCAAAGCCGCCGGAGGTCAGGGCGGCGGTCTCCCCCCGCACCGTCACCCGCGACTTGAAGCCATACTGGGTCCGGTGGGCCTCGTCGGCGACCACGATGATGTTCCGGCGGCTGGAGAGTTCGGGAAACGACGCTTCGCCTGCGACCAGGCCGAACTTCTGCATCGTCGTGAACACGATGCCGCCGGACGCCCGGCCAAGCGCCGTGCGGAGATCATCGCGATCCTCGACCGCCGACGGTGTCGTCGCGAACAGATCGGGGTGGGCGCTGAAGGCGTCGAACAGTTGGTCGTCCAGATCGTTGCGATCCGTGACCATCAGGACCGTCGGATTCTCCAGTTCCGGCGCACGCTCCAGGCGGCTGGCGTAGAGCGCCATGGTGAAACTCTTGCCGGAGCCGGTGGAGTGCCAGACCACGCCAGCCTTGCGATCCCCGGTCGGGCGCGACGCGGCGATGGTGGCGGCCATGGCCTTTCTGACCGCGTGGAACTGGTGATAACCCGCGACCTTCTTCGCCTTCGCCGCGCCGTCCTTCACCTCATAGGCTTGCCCCAGCGCCGCCAGTTCGAGGAAACGGGACTTGTCGAACACGCCTCGGATCAGAACCTCCAGATCGAGACCCTCCGCGAGTTCGTCCCCGTCGATGGTCCGCCACGGGGTGTAACGATCCATCCCGGAGGTCAGAGCGCCGATCTTGGCGTCCAGCCCGTCGCTGATCACCATCACCGAATTGAAGCGAAACAGGGCCGGGATGCGCTCTCGGTAGGTCTGAAGCTGGTTGAAGGCGCTGCGCATCGTCGCTTGGTGATTGGTCGGGTCCTTCAGTTCGACCACGCCCAGCGGCAGGCCGTTGACGAAGGCGAGGACATCCGGACGCCGTTCGTCCTGTCCGACGATGGTGAACTGGTTGACCGCGAGGAAGTCGTTCCGCTCGGGATCGCCCAGATCGACGACCCGGACCTTCAGCGTCCGCGCGCCCGCGCCCTCGCGCACCTCGACATCCACCCCGTCGCGCAACAGGCGCAGGAAGCGTCGGTTGTTCTCAAGTGGGTCCTGGCTGGCGTCGGCGGCGATGATCCGGACAGCCTGATCCAGCGTCTCGGGGGGCAGGTCGGGATTGATGGTCTGGAGCGCCTGACGGAGACGGCCCGTCAGAACGACTTCGCGATAGTCGATGCGGCCACCCGGTGCATCCGGCGCGAAGTAGGAGCCGTGCATGACGGTCCAGCCCAGATCGCCAAGCCATTCCAGAGCGGCTTGTTCGACGTGGTCTTCGTAGAACGCCTTACCGGCGGACGGGGAGCCGGTGGGATAGACGAAATCGGTCATTCAGCCCCGTCCCCCTGAAACGCCCCAGCGTCGCATCCAAACGCTTAAATAAGAGCCCCTTGTTTCAGCGGGAGATTTTCCCGCGAGCCCACCCATCCCGACGTTCCGCTTGAATGAACCCGACCTTGCAACGCGTTGCAACTACACGTGTTGGCTTCTAGATCACCCATGCACGCCTAGCCGATTTGCGGATCACATTTCTCTTTCTGTGAGAAACAAACCGCGTTGCATAGCGTGCGTGATCCTCAAAACGCCGGACGTCCCTCAGCGAGGTTGAGGAGTTCGGAAAAGGCGAACACCGCTGCCCGGCGGCCAGCGGCGGGGCGCACCTCACGCAACAGTCCATTGTCGCGGACGACGCGCAGGATGCGGGTCGCCGTCGGGCGGGGAATGTCGGCGCTTTCCACGAAATCGGAAGATTTGAAGATCGGACGCTCGAACATCCAGTCCAGCGCCCGGACCGCGTATTGGGAGTGCGTGACCTCGGCGATCCAGTCCTTGCGCTGCCTGTAGAGGTCCAGGATCGCCGTCGCCTTCGTCTGATTGGTCTCGGCCTGAGCGATCAGCGCACGCAGGAAAAACTCGCACCAGCCGGTCCAGTCGCCGTCCCGCGAGATCGCAAGCAGGCGATCATAATACTCGTCGCGATGGCTCTCCAGGTATTCGCTGAGATAGAAGTTCGGACGCGTCAACAGCCCCTCACTGAACAGGAACAGCGGCACGATCAGGCGGCCCAGCCGCCCGTTCCCATCAAGGAAGGGGTGGATCGCCTCGAACTCGGCGTGCAGCACGGCCAGTTGGACCAGCTTGTCCGGGATGGCCGGGGCCTCCGCATGCAAATAGGCTTCCCACGCGTCCATGGCCTCCGGCAGTTGATCTGCCCCCACCGGAACGAACCGGGCGGTCTCGACCGTGCAGCCCTCCGGTCCGATCCAGTTCGGGATGCGGCGATACTCGCCGGGGTCCTTGTTGCGCCCGCGCACGCCCTGCATCAGCACCTCATGGGTGCGCTTGATCAGGCGCTGCGATAGAGGCAACTCGTTCATCAGCCGCGTCGCCTCCGCCAAGGCCGCCCGGTAGTTCAGCACTTCTCGGATGTCGGCCTTCTTCGGCGTGCTCTCGTCCGCCGCACCGTCTTCAGCCTCGAACTCCAGCACCTCGCCGAGCGTCGCCTGCGTGCCTTCGATCCGGCTGGACAGAACGGCTTCCTGTGTCGTCAGCGGAGACAACAGGACGTTGGGATTGGGAACGCCATGCAGCACGCCTTCGTAACGAGCGATGGCGGCGTTGGCCGGGCCGATCAGCGGCAGCAGGCGCGGCCAGTCCAGATCGGGCGGGGGAAAACCCCCTTGATGATAGAGAACTGCCATTGGTGTCCCAGCGAGCACGGACGATCTTGTTACAAGACTTAGAGCCCATCCCGGAAGTGAGCCGCAAGGAACTCGACCTCGGCGTCAGACAAGGCCGCGATCTTGTTGTGGGCGTGTCGATATAGCTTGTGAGAGAGCGTCGCTTCCGGACGGTCTGCCAGAGCATCCCGAAATGGAGCGAGTTGAACGGTCGATATGGCAGGCGTTGTCACCGGACGACGCGCGCGAAGGGTAACCTCGACACCCGCCCCCTGCTGGTCGGCACTGATGACACGACCACAGAAGGCCAGACCTCCGTTGCGGCCTGAGAACCAGACGAAGGCGAGATCGCCCCGCTCGACCACCACCCCCGCCAGCGCCCGCTCAACGACGACGACCTCCTCGCCAGGCACCACAGCGCAGGGATCGGTCTTGATGACCACGGACCGAAGAGCCGGGAGAAGGTTCATCGCCTCGATATATGCCTCGCGATCATGGGCATAGAGGAGTTGGCTGGGCCGCAATCGAGCGAGGTCGCCGAGGATCACCTCGCCGGTATCCTCATCCGCCCTGACTACGATGATCTCGTCAATCCGCTCATTCAGCAAGCTATCGCCCTCGAAGACTTGGCGCGTGTGCAGAAGGTCAGGATCACGCTCCAGATGGGCTTCGATCAGCAGCGCGACAAAACTCTCTGACAGCCGAGCGGCGATCAGCCGTTGCTCCTGCCGCAAAACATAGGACGCCCGCGCTCGGCCATGCGAGAGAACACCGAAGTGATTTCGCATCTCGCCAAGCCCTTGGGCTGCGGTGAGCCACCCATTGAACGCTCTCGTGACGACATCTCCAGCACCGTCATCATGTAGTCCCACCGCCCCCATCGCCGCGCGAACCAGCTTCTGCACCGAGGCATCGGCCTCCGCTTCAATTCCTCGTTCCTGAAGTATCTCGCGACAGGTCGCTTCAACGAGGCACTTTGCGGCGTCGATCACCGTGTCGGACCGCTCCTCCAATCCTCGTTCAACGGCTTCGACGATGGCCGCAAGCTGGGCATGGTCCGGCCAGAGTGCGACGGCGGCGCGGGCAGCGTCGAGCGTCAGCACTAGAGGTCTTCCGCGAGTTGCTGTTCCGCATTCTGAACGCGGATTGCGCCCGACATCAGCTTTGGGAGGAGAAGATCACGCAAGCCCGCGAGCGTCCGAGACTGGCGCGCGTTCAGTGCGATCCTGTCGAACATGGGACGCACTACCTGCTCGAAGCAGTCGGCAACCGGGGCGGGCGGCACAATCAATCCGATGCCTCGGAACGAGCCCTTGCTGATCTCCTGGAAGGTCGAACCGTTGGCCCGGCTCTTGATCACATCCATGTTCTGCCCAGCCCAAAGGTAGGTGAAACACGGTCCGACAACACGGCTACACACCATGGCTACAAAGCCCTGGTTGATTGCGGTCGGCAGCTTGGCGATGGCCAGATAGCCGATGGGCGCGCGAGATGACAGAAGCACCGTATCCACTGGCAACAGGCCGGAGCCAACCTTGGCCAATCCCGCCACCGTCAGCGAACGCTCCGTTTCCAAAAGCACCGGCTCATTCAATCCGGAAAGATCTTTCGGCGTCGCCCAAGCATAGTCGCCGCCCCAGAACTCGGGCGACGCGGTGCTGGGGGTGGTTCCGCCGATGACGGAAACCTCTTCACCGATGTTGGAGATGCGCCAGCCATCCGGTTGGGAACCCAACGCGCCGTTGGAGAGGGCTGAAGGGAACAACGCGGTTACTTCGCGCGAAAGTCCTGCGGCGCGATCTTCGGCGTTAGCGCGCACGGGGTCGAAATCGACGAACCAGCTCTTGAACAGCGCCCGAGCGTTGCTTTCCAACGCCTCGTTCATTCGGCGGTTCGCTTCGATCTTGTCATCGAACGCAGCTAGGAGATCGGCTATTCCGTGCTGCCTGCTCGCTTCCGGTAAGTCTATTTTCAGCGAAAGCTGGTCCCCCAAACTAAGGTAGGGAGCCATATCGGTTTGATATGACATGGCTTGGACCTGCCGTCGGCAAGCTGCGCTTTGTGCCCAAAAATACAGAAATCTTGGAACGATTGTCTCGTGATCGAGGCTGCGCCAGTAAGACAGGTGAGGCGAATAGACGGCTCCGGCTACTCGACCGTCAACAAGGCCGAGGCGACCGAGACTGTTGCCCTTAGTAGTGAGGACAGTGTCGTGGATTCGAGCGACCTTGGGCCCGAAACGATCAATCGTTAGAGAGGCGATCCGATCGGGGTTCGCGCCTAGCACCCAGCCACTCTCCTTGAGATAGGCGCTGCGTAGAAAAATCGGCCCGGCCAAACCGAGTTCATCGTTCTTGGCTCTATAGCCGTCACCGACTGCCAGCTTCCCGGCTTTGACGAGAGAAGCGAATGTCGCCATCTGCGTCACAGTGAAATGCGCGCGAGTTGTTTTTCGATCTGGCGATCCAACGCTTCGCTTTCCACTGCTTGGAGCGCGATAGACTGACGAAATGCCGCTAGCCTCTGTTCGAACACCACATCATCTTCGTCCTCAGTGTCTGCCGCACCGACAAAGCGACCGGGCGTCAGGACGTATCCTTGCTCTGCAATTTCCGCATTGGGCACTGATCGGCACAACCCCAGCCTATCCTCATAGTCGGCTCGGCCCTCCCGCCACGCGTGGTATATTTCTCCGACCAGTTCGATGTCAGCTTGGTCAAATACCTTGAGCGCCCGCCCTTCCATCCGCCCCAATTTACGCGCGTCGATGAACAGGGTTTCGCCGCGCCGGTCACGCAGCTTCAAGTCTTTCAGGATGCCATTGGATTTGTCGCGAGCCAGGAACCAGAGACAAACGGGAATTTGGGTCGTGTAGAAAAGCTGGGTCGGCAACGAGACAATGCAGTCGACCAGGTCTGCCTCGATCAACGCCTTCCTGATCTCGCCCTCACCCGACTGATTCGAACTCGTCGAGCCATTGGCCATCACGAAACCCGCCAGACCGTGTGGCGCTAGGTGATGGATGAAGTGCTGGACCCAGCCGAAGTTGGCGTTGCCGGTCGGCGGCACGCCATATTTCCAACGGACATCGTTCCTGCGCCGCTCGCCGCCCCAGTCGCTATCGTTGAACGGCGGATTGGCCAGAACGAAGTCCGCCTTTAGGTCCGGGAATAGGTCGTCGTGGAAGGTGTCTGCGTTGCGCGGCCCGAGGTTGGCGTCGATGCCCCGGATGGCGAGGTTCATCTTGGCCAGACGCCAGGTCGTGGGGTTGCTCTCCTGCCCGTAGATCGAGATGTCGCCCAACCGCCCCCCATGGGCCTCCACGAACCGTTCCGACTGAACGAACATGCCCCCCGAGCCGCAGCAGGGATCGTAGACCCGGCCCTTGAATGGCTGGAGCATCTCGACCAGCACATTGACCACGCAGGCGGGGGTGTAGAACTGCCCGCCGCTCTTGCCCTCAGCCGCCGCGAAGCGACCGAGGAAATACTCGTAGACCCGGCCCAGCACGTCCTGCCCGCCGTTGGCCTCGGGCAGGGTGTCGATGTCAGCCAGCAGGTTGATGACCCCGGCCAGACTGGTCTTGTTCAGATCGGCGCGGGCGTAGTTCTTGGGCAGCACGTCCTTGAGCGAGGCGTTCTCCCGCTCGATGGCATACATGGCGTCATCGACGATCTGGCCGATCTGCGGTTGGGGGGCATTGGCCTGAACGTGCGCCCAACGCGCCTCCTTGGGCACCCAGAAGACGTTGTCCGCCAGATACTCGTCGCGGTCCTCCGGATCGGCGTGTGGTGTCTCCAGCACCTTGGCGCGCTGGCGCTCGAAGCGGTCCGAGATGAACTTCAGGAAGATCAGGCCGAGGACGACGTGCTTGTATTCGCCCGCGTCCATGTTGGACCGCATCTTGTCCGCCGCCGCGAACAGCGTGGCCTCGAACCCCAGCTTGGTCTGGTTGGACTTCTCGCCCCCGTCCTTGCGCGGCCTGCCCCGAGCCATCGGCTTCTCCCCCGTCACGCGAAATGCACTGGCCGGTGGTTTGCAGGCCGCCGACCCCGGTGGTCAAGGACAGACCGCGCCTCGGCTCATTCGGGCGCTGGGACTGGGGTGAAGGTAGAACCGGCCCAGTAGCCGATCTCGGCGTCTCCCGGCGTCTCCAGCGTGTAGTAAGTGTATGCACTGCCCCGATACCACTCATACTGGGTGCGCCGAAAACGCATCTGGGAAAGCACGGGTCGGACGGTCTCCTCGAACCGGGCGATGTTCCGATTTGCGGCGAACATCCCGGCGATGAAGCGGATCGTGCGGTTGCCTCCGCCTTGGACGGTGATGTCCATGTCGTTCTCCCAGACCGCCTGATCCTTGATCGCTCCATAGCCCGCGCGCATGGCCGGGAACGCTGCGATCTGCTTCTGAACCATCGTCCGCCGCAGCTTCGCCATGGCCTCACGAGCCTCCGGGTCAGAGGCGAACTTCTCGCCGTCCCGCAGCACGCGCGCAGCGGCGTCCAGCGTCTCCAGGTTCAGGTTGATGACCAGTTCGGTCTCGGGCCTGCCCGTGAACACCGCCTCGACTTTCGGCAGGGTCTCGTTCAGCCGCGCGATGTAGCCGTTGACCTCACCCCTGACCTTCGCGGTCTCTGCGGCAGCGGTAGCCCGGTCGAACAGCGGACGAAGAGAGCCTCCCTCGGCAACGTCTTCGCGGAAGCGTCGGTGGTCGAGTTTCCGCAACGCGGAGCGAGTGCTTTCGACCGTGCCCTCGGTGACCAAGCCTTCGATCTCGGCGACTTGTTCAGCCCGCTCCTCAGCGTTTCCGGCGTCCCGAGATGCCGCTTCGGTCGCGGCACCTGAACCGGTCCCGGCGGGCAATCCGACGGCAGCGCCCACCATCGCGAGCACAAACGCGACTACGAACGACACCACGGGCGGAACCCACATCGGCCTGTAGAAGGCTGCGCGCCGTCGGATCAGGCCGACGACAGGGGGCAAAACGATCAAGCCCGCGAGCGCGAGGCCGATCCCCAATATGGGAGAGCCGCCCGACGGATCAGAGATAGCCCCGAACAGACCAATCAGGATCAGCAGCACGCCGATGATCCACGACAGGACGCGCACGACCTGACGAGCGAACCCAACTTTCTCGGGCGCCACCTGTGACATCGATTCCCCCCAACGCTAGGCAAGCCTCGCCAACAGATCACATTGGCGGAGACGCGCAATCGAAAGTTGGGAGACACTAGCCTTGACCATCGACGTCCGGTACTGGCGTGTCAGTCGAGTGAGGGAGATTCTCTATGCGTTTCGGGGGGTTGGTCAGTGCGTTGGCGCTTGCGGCGTGTTCTCCTGGAAGCGACCCTCAACAGCCGGTTGATCCGGTTGTGGCGGCGAACCGAGCAGCGGATGACGCAATGGCCGCTGCTCGCACCGTCGATGCCGCCAAAGCCGAACCCGAGGTCGCGCCGGTCGCGATGACTGCCAAGGATATGGGCCGGGTTTGCAGAGCAGCCATTGCGACGGTCATGGGTCGCGATCCGTCGATCATCCGAGTCACTGCGACGAACGGCAACATCGTGGACGTTCGCTACACGCGAGACGACGGAACGGTGTGGTCGAATCGGTGCCGGGTCGAGTCCGGGCGGGTCACATGGGCCGCCATTGAGAATGGACAACCGGGACGCTGGCGCACCGAAGACAACATCACGTTCAGTGCCGATGGCGATCAGATCACCGTGACAGAGTCGATAATGGGGACGGAAACCTACACCGTTCGATAGAGGAGGCGGCCCGCCGCCCTCCTTGGACTTCCGAAGGGCTCTGAGAGACCTCAGCCCCGTCGGTCCCACGCCCCACTTTTAAGGAAAAAGCCGTGCTCGCCCTGACAGTTGCGTTGATCCATTTTTCGCTGCCGCAGGAAGCGGACGAGGGCCGATTGGCGAGCGAAGTCTACGAGGTGAGCGCGAACGCGGCGGACCTGACCCGATACGCGACCGCCTGCATCAACGAGCACGCCACTTCTGGTTTTCTGGACATTCCGACCATCCGAAGCGCCGACCCCGCCGCAGGACTGGTTGTGGCAACAAGTCATTTCTCAGCCGAGGGCCTTCTCGGGCGCGATGTCAGAACCACCCTGACATTTGAGGCCAGAGCGAACCGGTTTCGATTGACCTACTCCAACTTCCAACTGTTCGGCGAATGGGCTCTGGAGTGGGTTCCCCTATCCCGCTCCGGTAACCGCTGGCTGAGAGCACAGGAACGAGTGAATCGACAGAGCGTCAACATTGCCAACTGTGTGATCGCCGCGTCGCGAGCAGGCGATTGGTGAGGGGTCGCCTCTGTGTAATTTTCGTGGACCGGACGTCGTGACCCTGCGTGATCTCTGGTGATTCAAAAGATCATTTGAACGCGTGCCTGTCCGACGAAATCCTCGCGCAGAGGGGGTTAGGTGGGGTTGGTGTGATGGCGAGTGATTGCCCGGTAACCCCACTCCAACGCACTCAAAATCCGGTTCCGAAAGGAGTGTCGGTTCGAGCCCGACCGCCCGCACCATCCTCCGACTCCAGGCGCCTGAACGGAAGATTTTCCCGATCTCGAAGCAGATGAGGGCAGATTTTCACCCCATTTTTCCGACGGTCACGCGCCAAACGCACGGAAATTGCCAACCCGACTCCCGCCCCCTAATCTTTGTGCAAGTGCGAAGAGGGCTTCCGTGGCGTCAGCGAACCAGACCTTTGTCATCATCCCCAGAACCGCTCCGGCAAAGGCGCGGGCCGATGATCGCGTGCGCGGCTTCGGCGAGATCCAGGCCGACTTCACTCTCGCGGCGGGTGCCGGCCAGTCGAGCCGCTGCGCCCAGTGCGGCGTGCCCTTCTGCCAGACCGGCTGCCCGCTGGAGAACAACATCCCCGACTGGCTCAAGCTCGCCGCCGAGGGCCGGCTCGAAGAGGCTTGGCGGCAGGCCGAGGCCACCTCCACCCTGCCCGAGATCTGCGGCCGCATCTGTCCGCAGGACCGGCTCTGCGAGGGGGCCTGCACGCTCGAGCGGTCGGGCTGGGAGACGGTGACGATCGGCTCGGTCGAGCGCTGGCTCGGCGACATGGCCTTCGACAAGGGCTGGGTGACGCCGCTCCGCCCGCTGGTCGAGCGCGGGCGCTCGGTCGGCGTCGTCGGGGCCGGCCCCGCAGGCATGGCCGCGGCCGACCGGCTGCGCTCGGCGGGCTATGCGGTGACGATCTACGACCGACACGACCGCGCCGGCGGCCTGCTGACCTACGGCATCCCCGGCTTCAAGCTGGAGAAGCCGGTGGTCCAGCGCCGGCTCGACCGGCTCGCCGACGGCGGCGTGACCTTCCGGCTCGGCGTCGAGGTGGGCGGTGATCTGCCCTTCGCCCAGGTGCGCGCGGCGCATGACGCCGTGCTGGTCGCCACCGGCGTCTACCAGGCCCGGCGGCTGACCGCGCCCGGCTGCGGCTCGGACGGCGTGGTCGCGGCGCTCGACTATCTGATCGCCTCCAACCGCAAGGGCTTCGGCGACGCGGTCCCGGCCTTCGACGGCGGCGCGCTGAACGCCGCCGGCAAGCGGGTCGTGGTCGTCGGCGGCGGTGACACGGCCATGGACTGCGTCCGCACCGCCGTGCGCCAGGGCGCCGCCTCGGTGACCTGCCTCTACCGCCGCGACCGCGACAACATGCCGGGCAGCGCGCGCGAGGTGGCCCACGCCGAGGAGGAGGGCGTCGTGTTCGAATGGCTGGCCGCCCCCCGCGCGGTGCTGGGCGAGGCCGATCGGGTCACGGGCGTCCGGGCCCAGCGCATGGCGCTGGCCGCGCCGTCGGCCGAGGGCCGCTGGAGCGTCGAGCCCGTGCCCGGCGGCGAGTTCGACCTGCCCGCCGACCTGGTCATCGAGGCCCTCGGTTTCGAGCCCGAGGACCTGCCGGCCCTGTTCGACGAACCCGATCTGGCCCTGACCGACTGGCGGACCCTCCGCACCGCCGGCCGCACCAAGGCGACGACGCTGGAGGGCGTGTTCGCCGCCGGCGACATCGTCCGCGGCGCCTCCCTCGTGGTCTGGGCGGTCAAGGACGGACAGGACGCCGCGGCCGAGATCGACGCCTGGCTGACCGCGCGCGAACAGGCCGCCGCATGACCTTCGATCCCCGCCGTTACGAAGCCGACCGCCAGACGCTGATCGACGCCCATGCCTATGATCCCGCCTCCGAGCGGGACGCCTGCGGGGTCGGCCTGATCGCCGCCATCGACGGCCAACCCCGACGCGAGGTCGTCGATCTCGCCCTGAAGTCGCTGAAGGCCATCTGGCACCGCGGCGCGGTCGACGCCGACGGCAAGTCGGGCGACGGCGCCGGCATCCTCATCGGCCTGCCGCGCGCCTTCTTCGAGGCCCAGGTCCGCGACCTCGGCCACGATCTGCGCCCCGGCGCCCTGGCGGTCGGGATGATCTTCCTGCCCCGCCTCGACATGGGCGCGCAGGAGCAGGCCCGCACCATTGTCGAGCGCGAGGTGCTGGCCGCCGGCTTCTGGCTCTATGGCTGGCGCCAGGCGCCGACGCGGGTCGAGGTGCTGGGCGAGCGCGCCGCCGCCACCCGGCCCGAGATCGAGCAGATCATGCTCAGCGCCCCGGAAGGTCTGACGGGCGAGGAGCTGGAGCGCGCCCTCTACCTGCTGCGCCGCCGCATCGAGGCCCGGGCCACGGCGGCGGGGCTGCAGCATTTCTACATCTGCTCCCTGTCGGCGCGGTCGGTGATCTACAAGGGGATGATGCTGGCCGAGGCGCTGGCCGATTTCTACCCGGACCTCAACGACGTCCGGATCGAGGCCAATGTCGCGCTGTTCCACCAGCGC
Organism: Caulobacterales bacterium; assembly: GCA_016183935.1. GTDB lineage: Bacteria > Pseudomonadota > Alphaproteobacteria > Caulobacterales > Caulobacteraceae > Brevundimonas. Next base: position 70,717 of record JACPDR010000005.1, on the reverse strand, counting down.
TATTCGACCAACACCTTCCCCGAATGGCGGCTGGCCCAGCCCTTCCGGATGCTGGCCCACAACGGCGAGATCAACACCCTGCGCGGCAACGCCAACTGGATGCGCAGCCACGAGATCCGCATGACCGCCGCGGCCTTCGGCGCCGACGACGCCACGGTCAAGCCGGTGATCCAGGCGGGCGCGTCGGACTCGTCGGCGCTGGACAACGTCTTCGAGGTGCTGGTCCACGCCGGCCGGTCCGCCCCCATGGTCAAGGCGCTGCTGATGCCCGAGGCCCCGATCGAGGGCCTGATCTCGGACGACCACCGCGCCCTCTACGCCTACTGCAACGCCGTCATGGAGCCGTGGGACGGCCCCGCCGCCGTCTGCGCCACCGACGGCCGCTGGGTCGTAGCGGGCAAGGATCGCAACGGCCTGCGCCCCCTGCGCGCCGCCGAAACCGTCGATGGCCTGCTGATCTGCGGCTCCGAAGCCGGCATGACCGGGGTGCCCGACGAGCGGATCGCGCGCCCCCTGCACATCGGCGGCGGGCGGATGATCTCGGTCGATCTGGAAGCCGGTGAGCTCTACGACGAGGCCGAGACCATCGATCGGCTGGCCGCGAAACACCCGTATCGCGACTGGCTGTCCAACATGGTCGAGCTGGAACCCCGCATCGGCCCGGGCCCCGAACCACGCGGCCTTTCCGGCGAGCCCCTGACCCGCTTCCAGGCCGCCGTCGGCTGGACCCGGGAGGACATCGACGCCCTGCTCGATCCCATGGCCAGCGAGGGCAAGGAGGCGGTCGCCAGCATGGGCGACGACGCTCCGCCCGCCGTGCTGTCCGAACAGACCCGGCCCTTCGCCCACTATTTCCGCCAGGCCTTCGCCCAGGTGACCAACCCGCCGATCGATTCCCTGCGCGAAGCGGGGGCGATGAGCCTGCGCACCCGCTTCAAGAACCTCGGCAACATTCTCGCCCAGGACGAGACCCAGACGCAGGTCTTCGTGCTGGACAGCCCGGTCCTGACCACCGGCATGTATGAGCGGATGCTGGACGTGGTCGGCGCCGGCGCCACCACCCTGATCGACTGCACCTTCCCGGCCCCGGCCCCCGGCGCCCGGCCCGGCGAAGCGCTCAAGGCGGCGCTCGACCGCATCCGCGACGAGGCCGTGGCGGCGGCGCGCGACGGGTCGGCCCTGATCGTCCTGACCGACGAACACGCGGCGGCGGACCGCCCCCTGATCCCGATGATCCTGGCCACCGCCGCCGTGCACGGCCGGCTGGTGGATGAAGGCCTGCGCACCTTCTGTTCGTTGGTGGTGCGCTCGGCCGAGGCCATCGACGCCCACGCCTTCGCCGTTCTGGTCGGCTGCGGCGCCACGGCGGTCAACGCATGGCTGGCGCAGGAGAGTTTCCTCGACCGTCTCGACGGCGGCCGCTATCCCGGCCTCAGCCTCCGCGACGCCTGCCTCAATCACAAACAGGCCATCGAGAGCGGACTGAGGAAGATCCTCGCCAAGAAGGGCATCTCGGTCATCTCCGCCTACCGCGGCGCCTGCGAGTTCGAGGCGCTGGGCCTCAGCCGGGCGCTGGTCGCCGAATTCTTCCCCGGCATGACCTCGCGCATCTCGGGGATCGGGCTGGCGGGCCTCGAAACCCAGGCCGCGGGCCGCGCCGCCCGGGCCTTCTCCGCGCCCCGCCCCGGCCTGCGCATCGGCGGCGCGCATCGCATCCGCGCCGGCGAGGAGACCCACGCCTGGGACGCCGAGAAGATCCACCGGCTCCAGGACGCCACCACCCGCAACGACTACAAGCGCCGGCGGTGGCCCTGCGCGACCTGCTCGATTTCCGCGAGGCGATCCCGCTACCGCTGGAGGAGGTCGAGAGCGTCAACGAGATGCGCAAGCGCTTCGTCACCCCCGGCATGTCGCTCGGCGCCCTGTCGCCCGAGGCGCACGAAACCCTGAACATCGCCATGAACCGCATCGGCGCCCGCTCGGTCTCCGGCGAGGGCGGCGAGGACCCGGAGCGCTATTCGCCGCGTCCCAACGGCGACAATCCGAACAGCGCGGTCAAGCAGATCGCCTCCGGCCGCTTCGGCGTCACCGCCGAATACCTGAACCAGTGCCGCGAGATCGAGATCAAGGTGGCCCAGGGCGCCAAGCCCGGCGAGGGCGGCCAGCTGCCCGGCTTCAAGGTCACCGAATTCATCGCCCGCATGCGCCACGCGACGCCGGGCGTCGGCCTGATCAGCCCGCCGCCGCACCACGACATCTATTCGATCGAGGACCTCGCCCAGCTCATCTACGACCTGAAGCAGATCAACCCCGACGCCCGCGTCACCGTGAAGCTGGTGGCCCAGTCGGGCATCGGCGCGGTGGCGGCGGGCGTGGCCAAGGCCAAGGCCGACGTCATCCTGATCGCCGGCCACAACGGCGGCACCGGCGCCTCGGCCCTCGGCTCGATCAAGCACGCCGGCCTGCCGTGGGAGCTGGGCCTGTCCGAGGCGCATCAGGTGCTCAGCCTCAACGGCCTGCGCGGCCACGTCCGCCTGCGCACCGACGGCGGCCTGAGGACCGGCCGCGACATCGTCGTCGCCGCCCTGCTCGGCGCGGAGGAGTTCGGCATCGGCACCGCCTCCCTGGTCGCCGTCGGCTGCCTGATGGTTCGCCAGTGCCATTCCAACACCTGCCCCGTCGGCGTCTGCGTCCAGGACGAGCGCCTGCGGGCCATGTTCACCGGCACGGCGGACAAGGTGGTGAATCTGTTCAGCTTCATCGCCGAGGAGACGCGCGAGGTGCTCGCCTCCCTCGGCCTGCGCTCGCTCGACGAGGCGGTCGGCCGCACCGACCTGCTGCGCCAGGTCTCGCGCGGCGGCGCCCAGCTGGACGACCTCGACCTCAATCCCCTTCTGGTCCGGGTCGGCGAGGGCGACCAGCGCCGCCCGGCCGACGCGCCGCGCAATCCCGTCCCCGACGCCCTCGACGCGCAGATCGAGCGCGACGCCACCCCCTTCCTCGAACGCCGCGAGAAGATGCAGCTGACCTATGCCGTGGCCAACACCCAGCGGGCCATCGGCGCCCGGATGTCGTCGCACATCGTGCGCCGCTTCGGCTCCGACCTGCCCGACAGCCACCTGACCCTCAACCTGCGCGGCGCCGCCGGCCAGTCGCTGGCGGCTTGGGGCATGAAGGGGCTGCGCATCGAGCTGGACGGCGAAGCCAACGACTATGTCGGCAAGGGCCTGTCCGGGGCCGAGATCATCGTCCGCCCGCCGTCATGGGCCGCCGGCGCCGCATTGATCGGCAACACCTGCCTGTACGGCGCCACCTCCGGCGCCCTGTTCGCGGCGGGCGCGGCGGGCGAGCGGTTCGCGGTCAGGAACTCGGGCGCGACCGCCGTGGTCGAGGGCTGCGGCGCGCACGGCTGCGAATACATGACCGGCGGGGTGGTGGTGATCCTCGGCGCGACCGGCTGGAATTTCGGCGCCGGCATGTCCGGCGGCGAGGCCTTCGTTCACGATCCCGAGGGCGCGGCCCATGCCCGCCTCAACGCCGCCTCGGTGGTCCCGGGCAAGGTCGTGGGCGAGGCCGCCGTCCGCCTGCAGGCCCTCGTCTCGCGTCAGGCCGCCGAGACCGGCTCGCCGCTGGCGCGCCGCCTGCTCGAGCGCTGGCCCGCCGCCCTCCGGGAGTTCAGCCACGTCCTGCCGGCAGCCGAAGACGGGCTGTCGGTGGACGCCCGCCGCCTCGGTCGCGCGCCCTAGCCCTTCACCACCTCGCCGTCCTCCTTGACGAACTGGTCGGGCGTCCGCTCCAGCAGGTCGAACACCCGCTCCGACGGCCGGCACAGCGCCGCGCCCTTCGGCGTCCTGACGATCGGACGGTTCACCAGGATCGGATGCTCGGCCATGGCCCCCAGGATCGCATCGTCGCTCACGCCCGCCTCGAGCAGGCCCAGCTCGGCCGCCGGCGCCCCCTTCTCGCGCAGCGCCTCGCGCGGCGTCAGCCCGGCCTCGGCGAACAGACCGCGCAACTGGTCCGCGTCCCACCCGGTCTTCAGATATTCGACCACCTCGGGCCGGTAGCCGGCCGCCTCGACCATGGCCAGCACATTGCGCGAGGTGCCGCACGCGGGGTTGTGAAACACGGTGACGGGGAAGCTATCGGTCATCTCGGCGGTCCTTCGAAGAGTTGCGGCGCACGGCGGGTCCGGCCTCATACCAGTCCTTCGACCGGTTCACGATCCACACCACCGACAGCATCACGGGCACCTCGATCAGCACCCCGACCACCGTCGCCAGCGCAGCGCCTGAGTTGAGCCCGAACAGGCTGATCGCCGCCGCCACCGCCAGCTCGAAGAAGTTCGACGCCCCGATCAGCGCCGAGGGCCCGGCCACGCAATGCGCCTCGCCCGTCGCCCGGTTCAGAAGATAGGCCAGCCCCGAGTTGAAATAGACCTGGATCAGGATCGGCACGGCCAGGATTCCGATCACCAGCGGCTGGGCCAGGATCTGCTCGCCCTGGAACCCGAACAGCAGCACCAGCGTCGCCAGCAGCGCCGCGATCGACAACGGCCCCAGCCGCGCCAGCCACCGCTCCAGCCCCGCCTCGCCGCTCCGCGCCAGCACGGCCCGCCGCGCGATCTGGGCCGCGATCACCGGCAGCACGATATACAGCCCGACCGACAGCAGCAACGTGTCCCAGGGCACGGTGATCGCCGCCAGTCCAAGCAGCAGGCCGACGATCGGCGCGAAGGCCACCACCATGATGGCGTCGTTCAGCGCCACCTGGCTGAGGGTGAAATGCGGCTCGCCCTTCGTCAGCCGGCTCCACACGAACACCATGGCCGTGCACGGCGCCGCCGCCAGGATGATCAGGCCGGCGATATAGCTGTCGATCTGGTCGCCCGGCAGCCACGGCCGGAACAGCACGGCGATGAACAGCCACGCCAGCAGCGCCATCGAGAACGGCTTGACCGCCCAGTTGACGAACAGGGTCACGCCGATGCCGCGCCAGTGCCGCCCCACCTGCCCCAGGGCGGCGAAGTCGATCCTCAGCAGCATCGGAATGATCATCAGCCAGACCAGGCCGGCGACCGGCAGGTTGACCCGCGCGACCTCGGCCCGCGCGATCAGGGCGAAGACGTCCGGCGCCAGCCAGCCGAGACCGATCCCGACCACGATGCACAGCGCGACCCACAGGCTCAGCCAGCGCTCGAAGATCGACATGGCTCAGGCCCCCGCCGGCAGGCAGCGCGACCGCGCCGCGGCGGCCGCCACGGGGCCGCAGACCTCCGCCGCCCCGCCGCAGCAATCCTCGGCCAGCCAGGCCATCAGCTCCCCCATGCGGTCGAACCGCGCCGAATAGATCACCGACCGCCCGTCCCGCCGCGACTGCACCAGCCCCGCATGGCCCAGCACCGCGAGATGCGTCGACAGGGTGTTCGCTGGCGTCTCCAGCCGCCGCGCCGCCTCGCCCGCCGCCAACCCTCCGGGGCCGGCCTGCACCAACAGGCGATAGGCCCTCAGCCGCCCTTCATGGGCGAGTGCGGACAGGCTCGAGACGGCGGTTGTCATTTCCATATTTCTGGAATACCGGAAACTAATGTCCGATCAAGACCTGTTCGACGCCCGCGTCCTGGCCCCGCCCGACCCCGCCCGTCTCGAGCCGTCCGGCCGCGCGACCCACCCGCCGCGGATCCTGCTGCTGTATGGCTCCCTGCGCGAGCGCTCCTACAGCCGCTTCACGACCGAGGAGGCCGCCCGCATCCTGCGCCGGCTGGGCTGCGAGACCCGCGTCTTCGATCCGCGCGGCCTGCCCCTGCCCGACTCCACCGACGCCGACCATCCGAAGGTGCAAGAACTCCGCGCCCTTTCGCTGTGGTCCGAAGGCCAGGTCTGGTGCAGCCCCGAACGTCACGGCGCGGTCACCGGCGTGATGAAGAGCCAGATCGACTGGCTGCCGCTCAGCAGCGGCGGCGTCCGCCCGACGCAGGGGCGCACCCTGGCCGTTATGCAGGTCTCGGGCGGCTCCCAGTCATTTAACGCCGTCAACGGCCTGCGTCTGCTGGGCCGTTGGATGCGGATGATCACCATCCCCAACCAGTCCTCCGTCGCCAAGGCCTGGCAGGAGTTCGACGAGGCGGGCCGTATGAAGCCGTCGGCCTATTACGATCGCATCGTCGACGTGATGGAGGAGCTGGTGAAATTCACCCTCCTGACCCGCGATCGCTCCGACTATCTGGTCGATCGCTACAGTGAACGCCGCGCCGCCGGCCGTGTCGTCGAGGGCGACCGCGTCGCCGCCGCCGCGCTCCATTCGGCGAGCTGACCGGCTCACATCGCGTTTCCCCCCGGTTATTTCACGCGCCTGCGGTTGCGCCGGGCCGTCCTCGTCCGCATCTGGCCCCGGATGACCTCCCCCACGCCCGCGCCCGCCGTCAAGGGACCGGCCTTCCCCGAGTTCGTCGCCCTGATCGCCATGATGATGGCGCTCAACGCGCTCGCCATTGACGCCATGCTGCCGGCCCTGCCCGCCATCGGCGACGCTCTCGGCGTCGTGGCCGAAAACAGCCGCCAGTGGATCATCACCGCCTATCTGCTCGGCTTCGGCGTGGCCCAGTTGATCTACGGACCGCTCGCCGACCGCTACGGCCGCAAGCCGGTGCTGATGGCCGGCCTGTCGCTCTATGTCCTGTTCAGCGTGCTGGCCGCCTTCTCCCCGACCTTCGAACTGCTCATCGCCGCCCGCGTCGGCACCGGCCTCGGCGCCGCCGCGCTGCGGGTGCTGGCCGTCTCCATCGTGCGTGACCGCTACAGCGGCCGGACCATGGCCCGGGTGATGTCGCTCAGCTTCCTGGTCTTCCTCGGCATCCCGATCATCGCCCCGACCCTCGGCCAGCTGGTCCTGACCGTCGCCCCGTGGCCGTGGATCTTCGGCGTCCTCGCCCTCGCCGGCGGCTCCTTCATGCTGTGGGCGGGAATCCGCCTGCCCGAGACCCTGCACCCGCAAGACCGCATGCCGATCCGGGTCGGTCGCATCGCCGCCGCCTTCCGCCAGGCCGTCACCAACCGTCAGTCGATCGGCTACACCCTGGCCATGACCGCGATCACCGGCGCCCTGTTCGGCTTCATCAACTCCAGCCAGCAGATCTTCTTCGACGTCTTCCACGCGCCCGAACTGTTCACCACCGTCTTCGCCCTCGTCGCCGGCGGCATCGCCGTGGCCTCGCTGCTCAACGCCCGTCTGGTCGAGAAACTGGGTTCGCGGCTGATCTCGCACGCCGCCCTGCTCGGCTTCATCACCATGGCCGCCATCCACGCCGCCGTGACCCTGGCCGGATACGAAACGATCTGGACCTTCGCCATCCTGCAGGGCCTGACCATGTTCTGCTTCGGCCTGATCGCGGGCAATTTCGGCTCCATGGCCATGGAGCCGATGGGCCATATCGCCGGCACCGCCTCCTCGGCCCAGGGCTTCATCTCGACCACCTTTGGCTCGCTGCTCGGCTTCCTGATCGGCCAGCAGTTCAACGGGTCGGTGGCGCCCATGGCGCTGGGCTTCACCGGTCTGGGCCTCACGGCCCTGGTCTTCGTGCTGATCGCCGAGCAAGGCCGGCTGTTCAAGGCCCGCAACCCGGAGCCGGCGCCGGCGAGGGCTTGATCTTTTGCGCCGGGCGGGGCGTTGTCCGGCCCTGCCAGAAGATTCCGGCCGTCCTCACCCGGGCGAGACCGGACCGCATGAGGAACGACCCATGACCCGTACGACCTTCGCCGGCCTCGTCTCCGCGCTCGCCCTGACCACCGCGCTCGCCGGATGCGGCCAGCCCGCCGAGGTCAAGTCGGACATGCCGCCCCTGCCGGCGTCGGCCACGGCCCCGATCACCTACGCCCGCGACGTCCACTCCTACGCCCAACCCGAGATCGCCCGGGTCCGCAACGTCGCCCTCGACCTGACCGCCGACTTCGACCGCAAGATCCTGTCGGGCACGGCCACCCTGACGGTGATGGCCGAGCCGGGCGCGACCCAGATCGTGCTCGACACCCGCAACCTCGACATCCGCTCGGTCAAGGACGAGGCCGGCCAACCGCTTCAGTTCGTCCTCGGCGCCGCCGATCCCATTCTCGGCCAGTCGCTGACGGTGACCTTCCCCCCCTTCACCGCCGGCGAGAGCCGCAAGATCGTCATCGACTACGCCACCCGCCCCGACGCCTCGGCCCTGCAGTGGCTGACCCCCAGCCAGACGGCGGGCGGCGAGAAGCCGTATCTGTTCAGCCAGGGCCAGGCCATCCTGACCCGCACCTGGGTGCCGACCCAGGACAGCCCGGGCATCCGCCAGACCTATGAAGCCCGCATCGTCGCCCCGGCCGACCTGACCGTGGTGATGAGCGCCCAGCACCTGACCCCGGAAGGCGAGAGCGCCGGCGAGGGCCAGAAGGCCTGGCGCTTCCGCATGACCAATCCGATCCCGCCCTATCTGATCGCGATCGGCATCGGCGATCTCGAGTTCGCCGCCTTCGACGAGCGCAGCGGGGTGTGGACCGAACCGTCGCGCCTCAAGGCCGCCCACGACGAGCTGGTCTCCACCGCCGACATGGTCGACGCGGCCGAGAAGCTCTACGGCCCCTACCGCTGGGGCCGCTACGACCTGCTGGTCCTGCCGCCCTCCTTCCCCTTCGGCGGCATGGAGAACCCGCGCCTGACCTTCGCCACCCCGACCATCATCGCCGGCGATCAGTCGCTGGTCTCGCTGGTCGCGCATGAGCTGGCCCACTCGTGGTCGGGCAACCTCGTCACCAACGCCACCTGGTCGGACATGTGGCTGAACGAGGGCTTCACCGTCTATTTCGAGAACCGGATCATGGAGGCCCTCTACGGCCGCGAGCGGGCGCTGATGCTGCAATCGCTGGGCTGGAGCGACCTTCAGGCCAACCTGCGCGACCTGCCCGCCGGCGACACCCGGCTGCACATCGACCTGACCGGCCGCGACCCCGACGACGGCCTCAGCGACATCCCCTACGAAAAGGGCGCCGCCTTCCTGCGCACCATCGAGGCCACCGTCGGTCGCGAGCGCTTCGACGCCTGGCTCAAGGGCTATTTCGAGCGCAACGCCTTCACCCCGATGACCGACATCGGCTTCCTCAAGGACATCCGCCAGCACCTGATCCGGGGCGACGCGGCGTTGGAGGCCCGGCTGCAGCTGGACAACTGGATCTACCAGCCCGGCCTGCCGTCCAACGCCGTGGCCCCGGTCTCGACCGCCTTCGTCCCGGTCGACGCGGCGGCCCGCGCCTTCACCCTCGGCGGCCCGGCCTCTGCCATCCCGTGGAGCGGCTGGTCGACCCAGGAGCGCCAGCGCTTCCTCGGCTGGCGTCCCGCCTCGGTTCCCGCCGGCGGACGCTGGTTGACCGACGCCCAGCTGGCCGACCTCGAGTCGACCCTGAAGCTGCGTCAGGAAGGCAACGCCGAGGTGGTCTTCGCCTGGCTCCAGATCGCCCTCGCCCACCGCTACCAGGCGGCCGTGCCGACGCTGGAGCATTTCCTGACCACCCAGGGCCGACGCAAATTCGTCCTGCCGCTGTTCGAGAGCCTGTGGGCCCAGGGCGACTGGGGCCAGCCCATCGCGCGCCGCATCTACGCCACGGCCCGTCCCGGCTACCACCCGGTCACCACGGGCTCGGTCGACGACGTAGTCGGGCGGCCGAACTGATCCTCCTTCTCCCCTTGCGGGAGAAGGTGGCCGAGCAAAGCGAGGTCGGATGAGGGGTCTTTCCGGCGGAGGGATTGGCGGCTGATCTGTCGCCAGCGGTGCGACCCCTCATCCGTCAGTCCCGGCTCCGCCGGGCCTGCCACCTTCTCCCGCAAGGGGAGAAGGGCTAGGACTTGGCCATGACCTCCGCCCCGCTTCCCGACGCCGGATCGAACTGGGTGGACCGCCGCGCGCCGGAGGGTCTCAAGCCGTGGCTCAAGCTCGGCCGCTTCGACCGGCCGATCGGCATCTGGCTGCTGCTCCTGCCCGGTTGGCAGGGCATCGCCCTGGCGCTGAGCCAGCACCGCAAGGCGCCCGACCTCTATGACGCCTGGCTGTTCCTCGGCTTCGCCCTCGGCGCCTGTCTGATGCGCGCCGCCGGCTGCGCCTTCAACGACATCGTCGACCGCGACATCGACGCCAGGGTGGCCCGCACCGCCCTGCGCCCCATCCCCTCCGGCCGTATCTCGGTGAAGCAGGCCTGGGCCTTCGTCATCGGCTGCAGCTTGGTCAGTCTGCTGATCCTGCTGACGCTGAACCTGACGGCGGTGCTGCTCGGCGTCGCCTCGCTCGCCCTCGTCGCCGCCTACCCCTTCATGAAGCGCATCACCTGGTGGCCCCAGGCCTGGCTCGGCCTGACCTTCAACTGGGGCGCGCTGATGGGCTTTGCGGCGGCGACGGGCGGCCTGCCGTTCCTGCTCTGGGCCTACGGACAGACCCTTGTCGCGACCGGCGAATGGTATGCGGTTGGCATGGCGGCGGACTCGCAGGGCCACCTCGCCCTCCCCGCCCTCCTCCTCTACCTCGGCGGCGTCTTCTGGACGCTCGGCTACGACACCATCTACGCCCTGCAGGACATCGAGGACGACGCCATGGTCGGGGTCAAATCCTCGGCCCGCCGCCTCGGCGCCCACGTCCGTCGCGGCGTCGGCCTGTTCTATCTCGCCGTCGTCACCCTGACCGTCCTCGCCGGCCTGACCGCCGGCCTCGGCCCGATCTTCTACGTGGCCCTGCTGCCCTGGGCCGCCCACCTGTTCCGGCAGGTCCGCGACGTCCGCCCCGACCCCGCCCTCGCCCTGCACCTGTTCAAGTCGAACCGCGACGCCGGGCTCATCCTGCTTCTCGCCATCATTCTCGGCTCGGTTCAGCTTCCGCTGTGAAGGACACCTGCATGACCGCCCCCCTCCGCCTCCTGATCCTGACCGCCGCCCTCGCCGCGACCCTTTCCGCCTGCAACCGGGATCGCGAGCCGGCCGGGGCCCCGGCGGCCAACGCGCCGGGCGCGACCGCCGCCGTCACCCCGGCCGACGCCGCCGCGCCGATGGGCTTCGAGGACAAGACCCCCTACGCCGACGTCAAGCTGACCCTGCCGGTGGCGATCAAGGCCCAGCCGGACCTGCACGCCCGGCTCTACGCCGAGGAGGTGCGCAAGCTGCGCCAGTTCGTCGAGGGAGCCCAGGGCGAGCTGACCGAGGCCGGCGCCGAGCCCGACCGGCCGAAATACGAGAACACCGTCACCATCGTCGCCGCCGCCGAGACCACCAAGCTGGCGAGCTTCAAGCGCACCGCCTTCGACTATTCCGGCGGGGCCCACCCCAACACCCTGTCCAGCGGCATCCTCTGGGACAAGGCGCTGAAGCGCCAGATCGGCCTGGCCGACCTGTTCCGGAAGGGCGCGGATCTGACCGCGCTCGACCAGGCCCTGTGCACGGCGCTGAACGCGGCCAAGCGCGCCCGCGTGCCCGACGGCGCCGCGATCACGCTCGACAGCAAGCCCTTCGCCTGCCCGCGCGCCTCGACGACCGCCTTCGTGCTCACCTCCGGCACGGTCGACGGCAAGGCCGCCGGCCTGACCTTCCTGGTCGGCCCCTACCAGGCCGGCCCCTATGTCGAGGGCGGCTACGAGATCGCCATTCCGGCCACTGTGTTCCGCTCCCTGCTGGTCCCCGCCTACGCCGGCGAGTTCGGCGGCCAGCTGGTCAAGGCGGGCGACGTCACGCCCGCCCCGACGCCGGCGCCGGCCGTCTAGTCGGCCAGGAACTGATCGACCAGTTCGGCGAAGCGCGCCGGCTGGTCGGCCATGATGAAGTGCCGGCTCCCGTCGACGCGGACCAGCTTCACCCCCGGCAGGGCCGCGTATTCCCGGCTCCACAGGGCGTCGGCCCCGGCCGCCGGCGCGCCGCCGTCGGCGTCCGAGGCGTAAAGGGCCCATACCGGCGTGGTCATCGCCGCCAGCCCGGGCCGGGCGTCGGTGGTCATCACGTCGCGGATCGCCGCCGCCATCGCCTGCCGGTCCGAGGCCATCGACCATTCGACCATCGCCTCCCGCGTCGCCGGATCGCGGACCATGCCGGTCGCCGTCTGCGCCTGCTGGGCCCGGAAGCTCGCCTCGTCGGCGGCGAGGATGCCCGCCGCCGCCTGGGCCGCGAACGGCCGGGCGTTCCCGGCGGTCACCTGCGGTCCGAACATGGCGCTGAAGAACGGCAGGCTGTCGACGCTCATCACCCGCCCGACCAGCCCCGGATGCGCCTGCGCCAGCAGCACCGCCGTCAGCCCGCCCATCGAGTGGCCGACCACCGCCGGCCGCTCCAGCCCGGCCTCGCGGACATATCGCGCCAGTTCATCGACGACCGGCTCGACGAATGCTCCGTCGCCGTGCGTCCACGGCTCGCCCGCGAACCCGGCCAGCTGGACCAGATGCACCCGGTGCGTCGCCTTCAGCCGTTCAGCCTCGGCCCGCCACACCTCGCGCGACGAGGCGAGCCCGGGGATCAGGATCACATCCGGTCCGCTGCCCACCACCTCGACCGACAACCGGTCGGAGACGAAGGCGGCCGGAGCCTGGATCGCGGCGGCGTCCGCGCGGGTGGCCAGGGCGATTGCCCCGGCGCCGACGGCGATGGCGGAGGCGAGGGCGAAGACGCGCAGGGCGCGACCGCCGCCATGTCGGGACATGAACATCATGGTCGTTCTCCTTGTAAGGTTATCCTGACGTCCGTCAGGCGTGCGGATTGTCGAAAATCTCTTCCACCGGCCGCGCGAACAGCACGGCGATGCGGTAGGCGAGGTCCAGCGACGGATCGTGCTTCTCGGTCTCCAGCGCGTTCACGGCCTGCCGCGACACGCCCAGGGCCTGGCCCAGCTGTTCCTGCGTCCAGCCGCGCTCGACCCGCAGCAGCTTCAGCCGGTTCTTCATCGGCTCGACCCCCGCATGAACGGAGCGATCAGGCCGAAACAGGCCCAGAACAGCTGATAGATCATCCAGTTCGGCACATGGTAGGCGCCGGCGTAGCTCTCGCCGAAGCCCCAGGCGGTCGCCAGGGCCATGGCCAGGCCGGCGGCGATGATGAACTGTTTGGCGACCACGGCCCGGACGTATTCGTCGGACTCGCGCATCAGCGACAGGGTCGCCCAGAGCTGTCCCGCGACCGGTGCGGCCACCGCCAGCGCGAGCGCCCAGGCCACGGGCTTGCCGATGATCTCGTCGAAGGCGCCGAAGATGGCCGCGACATTGACCGCCGTATAGCCGCTCATGAAGGCCAGGGTGCGAACGACGTATTTGCGTCCCGCGGCCGTGTTGTTGGATTTCCCGAGAGAAAGCATGTCGTGTGTTCCTGACTTGGTGTCAGGCCAACCTGACATCAGGAACGTGTCATGTCAACCTGACTTTTCGTCAGCCATCCCTGACACGCCCCGCGACGGCCTGCTCCGCTTTTCGAGGCCCTGCCCGAGGCGTATCCTGTCGTCCATGCCCGCCGCGCCCCGCGCCCGTCCGACCGACCTGTTCACCCCCGACGAGTGGGCGCCGTTTCAGACGCGCCGCGCCTGGGCGGGTCCGCTGCTGGTCCTTCACTGCTGGGGCGTGATCCTGCTGACGGCGGCGGCCGGGGTCATCTGGCCGATCCTGATCCCGCTCTGCGTCGCCATCATCGGCACGCGCCAGCTCGGCCTCGCCATCCTGATGCACGAGGCGGCGCACGGCGGCCTGTCGCCGAACGGCCGGCTCAACGATTTCCTCGGCCACTGGCTGTGCGCCGTGCCGGTCGGCGCCTCGCTGGCCCTCTATCGGCCCTATCACCTCAGCCACCACAAATACGCCCAGCAGGCCGAGGACCCCGACCTCGTCCTGTCCGCCCCCTTCCCGGTCACCCGCGCCTCGTTGCGCCGCAAGATCGTCCGCGACCTGACCGGCCAGACCTTCTTCAAGCAGCGCGTCCTCTACCTCTTCAAGGCCTTCGCCAGCGACCGCGACGAGGACATGGCCGAGGGCGCCGTCGTCACCGGCCGCAGCGTCGCGCCCTTCGTGCTCGTCAACGCGGCCCTGCTGCTGGCCGCCCTCCTCGCCGGCGTCTGGTGGGCTTATTTCGCCCTGTGGCTGCTGCCCCTCGCCACCTGGTTCCCGATGGTGACCCGGCTGCGCAACATCGCCGAGCACGCCTGCGTCGAGGGCTCGGCCGAGGACGCCTTCCGCGCCGCCCGCACCACCCGCGCATCTTGGTGGGAGCGAGCCTTCATCGCCCCCTACTGGGTCAATTTCCACGCCGAGCACCACCTGTTCATGCACGTCCCCTGCTGGAAACTCCCGGCCCTGCACCGCGCCGTGCACGGCAAGCCGCAGGGCGCGCGGATGGAGGTGGCGGGCGGCTATCTGGACGTGCTGCGCACCGCCAGCGACCGCGCAGGCGCATAGGGCCGGACGCGGGAACCCCGCCGCGGGCCTCCGGTTGACGGTTCGTCGGGGGCGATTGGAGACTGCAGATGGGAAACTCTGAATCCAGACCGTCGCCCGGCGAGGACCGACACCGCGGCGCCCATGGCGGCAACCGCTCGGCCAAACAACTGCGGGAGGACGAGACCGTCCGCAGCAGCCAGGCCGCGGGCAAGGACCCCGGCCGCGAGTCCACCCGGATGCGGATCCCGCCCGAGGAACACGTCGTCCGCGGCCCGAGGCGCAACCCGGTCAGCGACAGCGGCCTCGAGCGTCGCCCGCCCCACTGGGAATCGCACGAGCGCGGCTGGCGCGCCGGCGATCCGGACGCCGACTCGATCATTCCCGGCCGCGAGTTCGGCGCCGGCGGCGGCGTCGACGACGGGCCGAACGAGGCCGGTGGCGACGCCTCCAAACCTCACCCCCGCTAAAGCATGGCCCGCGAGCCCCGCCCCGAAGCCCGCATCTATCTCGACTGCGACGGCGTCCTCGCCGATTTCGAAAAGGGTGCCGGGGCGGTGCTCGGCATGCCGTCGCGCCGGTTCGAACAGCGCTTCGGCCTCAAGGCCTTCTGGGCCCGGCTGGCCTCGACGCCGGACTTCTTCAACACGCTCGACCTGATGCCGGATGCGATGGCGCTGTTCGAGGCGGTCCGCCACAGGGGGCCCGTCATCCTGACCGGCCTGCCGCGCGGCGCCTGGGCCGAGCCGCAGAAGCGGCGCTGGACCGCGCGGCATTTCCCCGGCGTCGAGGTGATCACCACCTCGTCCGCCCTCAAGCGCGAGCACTGCCACCCCGGCGACGCCCTCGTCGACGACACCGTCAAATTCCAGCACCTGTGGGAGAAGGAGGGCGGCGTCTTCATCCCGCACACCTCCGCCGCCGCCTCGATCGCTGAGCTGCGCCGCCTCGGCTTTCTCGAGGCGACCGGGCGGGCCGCCCGCCAGAATGAGGATTGGCGCCGCGCCCACACCCTGTAAGGCGGGGGTCGATGCCGATCGCCGACCCCGCCGCCTTCATCCTCGCCAACACCCGCCTCCAGCCCGTGCCGCACGCGCCGGAGATTTCGCTGTGGCTGGCCGACGAGGTCACCCCGATCTGGCGTCTGACCGAAGAGGAACTGGGCGAGATGGGCCTGCCGCCACCCTTCTGGGCCTTCGCCTGGGCCGGCGGCCAGAGCCTGGCCCGCTGGCTGCTCGACCATCCCGATGAGGTCGCCGGCAAGCGTGTGCTCGACTTCGCCGCGGGCTCCGGCCTCGTCGGCATAGGCGCCATGAAGGCGGGCGCGACCTCGGTCCTCTGCGCCGACATCGACCCGTTCTGCGCCGCCGCCGTCGCGCTCAACGCCGGGGCCAACCGGGTCTCGTCAGGCTTCACCGAAGCCGACCTGCTGGACGCCCCGCCGCCGGACGTCGACGTCATCTGCGCCGGCGATGTTTTCTACGAACGGCCCATGGCCGAGCGCGTGCTGGCCTGGCTCTCCACGGCCGCCGACCGCGGCGTCCGCGTCCTCGTCGGCGATCCCTTGCGGACCTATTTTCCAAAGGACGGCTTCGACCTGCTGGCCGAATACGAGGTTCCGACCACCCGCGAGCTGGAGGATTCCGCCGTCAAGCGCACCCGCGTCTGGACGCTGCCGGCAAGGCCTTGAGGCTTCGGCCACGCTTGGCGATCGGCGGCGGCGGGACCATCTTGTCGGCATGACCGTCGTCTGCGCCCTGCTCGCCGTCGCCGCCCTCGCCGTCGCCTCTCCGACGGAGGTCCAGTCGTGGCCGCCCGGCGCGAGCGTCGATCCGCACCGCCATCAGGCCGACCAGCACCGCCAGGAGATGCAGCGGCTGCGCGCCCGCGCCGACCAGCGCGAAGCCTTCGCGCGCCAGCTCCAGCTCGAGACCCGACTGAACCGGCTCGAACTCGAGGCCGCCCGCCGGCCGGAGCCGGTCCAGTCGCCCGCCGACCGCCGCCTCCGCTCGCCCGCCGAAGAGCGCGCCCTGCGCGAAGCCGCCGCCCAACGTCGCCGCGCCACCACCGCCGACGTCACCCAGATCGACGCCTGGCTCGACCGCCCCGCCCGCTGAAGCTTTTCGCCCTGCATCTCTTCCCTGACAGCTGCGTTCCTGCTTCGCTTGGCATCAAAGGCACGAGGGACGGATCATGCGCTGGCAAGGCGGACGACGCGGCGGCAACATCGAGGACCGGCGCGGCCTGGGCGGGGCGGGCATCGCCGGAGGCGGCATCGGCGCCCTTGTGCTGGCGGCGATCGGCTATTTCGTCTTCGGCATCGATCCGCAGACCACCCAGCAGATCACCAGCCAACTCGGCGGCGTCGGCAGTGCCGAGCAGGGGACCCAGGGCAGTCCCGAGGATCAGGCCGGCGCCTTCGTCGACGTCATCGGAACGAATGTGGACGACGTCTGGAAGACGAAGCTTCAGGGCTATGAGCCGCCGACGGTGGTGATCTACGAGCAGGGCACCTCGACCGGCTGCGGCTTCGGCCAGGCCGCCATGGGTCCGTTCTACTGCCCCAGCGACCGGCGGGTGTATCTGGACCTGTCGTTCTGGCGGCAGATGGAGAGCCAGCTCGGCGCCTCGGCCGCCGACTTCGCCCGCGCCTATGTCATCGCCCATGAATACGGCCACCACGTCCAGACCCTGACCGGCGCCTCCCAACAGGTGCAGCGGGCCCAGCAGCGGGCCTCCGGCCAGGCCGAGGCCAACCGCTATTCCGTGGCGCTGGAGCTCCAGGCCGACTGCTACGCCGGCGTCTGGGCCGCCAACGCCGCCGCCGTCTCCAATGGCGCGGTGGCGCTGGAGGCGGGCGATATCGAGGAAGGCCTGCGCACCGCCTCGGCCATCGGCGACGACACCCTGCAGCGCCGCCAGGGCGGCCAGGTCGTGCCCGAGGGCTTCACCCACGGCTCGTCGGCCCAGCGGGCCGAGTGGCTGCGGCGCGGCTATCAGACCGGCGACCCGGCCGCCTGCGACACCTTCTCGGCGTTCTAGTTCACCGTCAGGTCCAGAGGCTGCGACACGTGCAGCGTGCCGGCCCCGAGGTCGAAAGCGACCCGGCGCGCGGCGAAGGCCTCCATGCCGACCAGCGCGCCCGGGAAGTTGGGCAGCGGAGGCTGGTCGAAAACCCCGACCTGCACCCGCCGGTACAGGTGGTCGGCGAAGGTCACCGTGCGCGCCTCGACCACGGCGGCCCGCATGGCCCCGCCGAGCACGAGGCTGGTCCCGACCTCCTGCCGCCGCCCGTCCAGCAGGCCGGCGGCCTGCGCCGTCGCCTTGTCCAGCGCCAGCAATGACGAAGCGCCGGTGTCCACCACCGCGTTGACGATCACCCCCTCGACCGTGACCTCGGCGATCAGACCGCCGCCCGAGCGCCTCACGATCGCCGGGGCCAGGTCGGGGGGCCGCACGAAGGCCTCGCGCGCGATCAGCCGCACGTGCCGCCGCGCCGGATCGAGCGCCAGCACCAGATGCTCGAGAATGTCGCGGCCGAGGATCAGCGGCGTGTTCAGCCCGCCGTCCGAGGCCAGCGGCCCCAGGTCCAGGATCGCCGCCCGCAACTTGCCGATGCCCAGGCCGGGCAGGTCGACGTCCACGGTCGTGCCCCGCCCCATCTGCGTCCCGCCGCCGACGCCATAGGCGACCAGCGGCATCTCGAAGATCGACCGCTGCTGCGGCGGCAGGGCCTCGACCAGCCGCCGGTCGATGACCGAATACTGCGCTCCGGTGTCGATCAGGGCGATCACCTCGCGCCCGGCGACCCGGACCGGCACGGTCGGCACATTGGCCCGCCGCGCATAGGGCAGCCAGGGCGTCGCCCCGCCGTCCGCGAAGCTCAGCTTCGGATCGGGCCAGAGCAGGGTCTCGCGAGTCCACCAGGCGCCGCCGACGACGGCGGCCAGCCCGGCGGCGCGGATCAGGAAGTTGCGACGGTTCATGCCCGGCGAACATGGCGCGGCGTCGGCGCGCGCGCCAGCGTCACCGCTGTCGCGCCCCTAGCGCGGCCCGAACGGCACCACCTTGTTGTCGCGGTCGTGGCCGATGTCGGCGGCGCCCAGATACGGAATGCCCGAGCGCTGGCACCAGTAGCGGGCGATCTCCTCCGGGGTCAGGCCGAAGTCGGGATCGTTCTCGACGATATCCGACACCCGCCCCAGCCGGATGCCCGCCACCCGCCGGATCGACGGCTGGCTGGTCAGGTGGAACATCATCCGGTCGATCCGGTACAGCGGTTCCGACACGTCCTCCAGCATCAGCACATGGCCGCTGAGGTCCGGCTCCAGCGCCGTCCCGACCAGGGCATCCAGAATGCTCAGGTTGAACGCCACGGCCGGGCGCGGATCATCATGTAGCGACGGCTCCCACGACGACGGGTCGCCGCGCTTGAGCCAGTTCAGCGCGCGCCACGCGGTGGCGTCGTTGCGCACCGCGTCCGAAGCCATCGGCCCGTGCGCCACATGCGGAAAGCCCGCCTTGTACAGCCCCGCCAGCAAGGTGCCGGCGTCCGAATAGCCCAGATACCGCTTCTTCCGCGCCACGGGCTCCAGTTGCGGCAGCACCGCCTCGGCGATCCGGCACGAACCGTAGCCGCCGCGCGCGAACCACACGGCGTCCAGTCGCGGATCGTTGGCGTATTCGACAAAGGCGGCGGCCCGGCTGGCGTCATCGCCGCCGAAATGCCCGTGCTTGCCGAAGCTGGCCGGGTGGAACACCACCTTGATCGAGCCGGCGGGCACATTGGCCGCGAACCATGCATGCACGGCGTCGGCCCGCTCACGGCTGAAGCGCGAACTGGCGTTGACGATGCCGATCTTCATTGGGGAGACGCCTTCGCCTCAGGGCCTCTTGCCCGCGCCCTGTAGTAGGCTTCGATCCTTTCCCAGCCGAACCTGAGAAGCACGTTCAAGCCGAAGGCGGACCAGAACCATGTCGAGTCAATTCGCGAGTCCACAAAGGGTAGCCACCCGTGACTCCACAGGAACAGAAGCGCGACCGACAGGAATGAGCTGAGATGCAGGATGTCGTAGGCCGCCCGCAGGGCTCGAGGTGGCCGTTCCGACAGGGCTCGTTCCGCATCGACGCCCTGCAATTTCGCGCCGAAGACCAGGTCGAGGATGCGATTCCAGAATCCTGCAGGCGTAGGCGGCATTCGGCTCGGCGTCCTTGTTGACGGCCCAGCCTAGGGCTCTCCGGCGGCTTCGGAAAGCCGATTGCGCGCTGGCTCTTTCCCGACGGGCCCAAGCCGCCTACTCAGCCGTCATGGCGAACGACTATTTCTTCTGCGGCATCGGCGGCTCGGGCATGCTGCCCCTAGCCATGATCGTCCAGGCCCAGGGCGGCCGGATCGAGGGCTCCGACCGTTCCCGGGACCAGGGCCGCACCCCCGAGAAATTCGCCTGGCTGCAAGCCCACGACGTCGCCCTGCATCCGCAGGACGGCTCCGGCGTCACCCGTCCCGACCAGATCGTCGTCGCCACCGGCGCCATCGAGGACACCGTTCCCGACATCGGCGCGGCCAGACGCGCCGGCGCCCGCATCGTCACCCGCCCCGAACTGCTCAGCCAGCTGTTCAACGCCGCCCCGACCTCGATCGGCGTCGCCGGCACCAGCGGCAAGTCGACCATCACCGGCATGATCGCCTGGATCCTGCATCAGGCGGGGCGCGAACCCACCGTCATGAACGGCGCGGTGATGAAGAATTTCGCCGACGCCGACCATCCCTTCGCCAGCGCCCTGATCGGCGGCCGCGACCTGTTCGTCTCCGAGGTCGACGAGTCCGACGGGTCCATCGCCCGCTACGACCCCACCGTGGCCGTGGTCTCCAACATCTCGCTCGATCACAAGTCGATGGAGGAGCTGCGCGACCTGTTCGGCGGCTTCACCGCCCGTTCGGCCACGGCCGTGCTCAATCTCGACAATCCCGAGACGGCGGCGCTCGCCCAGCACATGGTCGAAACAGGACGCGGCGACGCCGTGGTCACCTTCGCGCTCGGCAATGAGACCGCCGACCTCTCCGCTCACGACCTCGATCCACTGCCGACAGGCATGCGGTTCCGGCTCACCGAGCTCACCACGGGAACCGACGCCCTCGTCACCCTGCAGGTTCCCGGAGCCCACAACGTCGCCAACGCCCTCGCCGCCCTCGGCGCCGCCCGCGCCATCGGCGTGCCGCTCGACCAGGCCGTCGCCGCGCTGGAGAGCTTCTCCGGCATCCGCCGCCGGATGGAGGTGGTCGGGACCGCCCACGGCGTCACCGTCATCGACGACTTCGCCCACAACCCCGACAAGATCGCCGCCACCCTCAAGACCCTGCACGCCTTCGACGGCCGTCTGCTGATCCTGTTCCAGCCGCACGGCTTCGGCCCGCTGAGGCTCATGAAGACCGAATTCATCGACGGCTTCACCGGCCTGCTGCGCCCGGACGACGTCCTGCTAATGCCGGAGCCCGTCTACTACGGCGGCACCACCGACCGAAGCGTCGGCTCGGAGGACATCGCCTCGGGCATCCGCGCCGCCGGCCGCCACGCCGAGGCCCTGTCCACCCGCGAGGCCTGCGGCGATCGCCTGATCGAGCTGGCCCGCCCCGGCGACCGCATCGTCGTCATGGGCGCGCGGGACGACACCCTGTCCATTTTTGCGGCCGAACTTCTCCGCCGCATGCATCCGGTTACGGATTGAAATTCAAGAGAAATACTCAAAACGTTCACGAACGGCAAAGCTGTCGTTAAGCGCGCCCCGCCTATGCCCCTGCCGTTGCAGAGGATGAGCATGGCCAGTATCGGGGATTTCACGAACGCATCGGCGGCCATCGGCCCCGATACGTCCGGAGCCGAAGTGTTCGAGCGCTTTCAGAACGAGCCGGACACCCTCGTCATCGCGGTCGTCGACGACGCGGGACAGCCGGTCGGCCTGATCGAGCGCAACGCCTTCACCCTCAAGATGGCGGCGGAATTCGGCCGCGCCCTGTACGCCCGGCGTCCCGCCGCGACATTCATGAACGCCAATCCGCGGGTGCTCGACGCCGCGGCCGACGCCGAGACCCTGTTCCAGTCCATGGACGCGACCCGGCTGGGCGCCCTGCTGAACGGCTTCGTCGTCACCGCCAACGGCCGCTACGTCGGCGTCGGCGCCGGCGTCCACGTGCTCCAGGCCGGCAGCGCCATCCATCTGCGCCGGGCCGAGGCCATGAGCGCCCTGGCCCGCGACCTCGCCCGGGCGGAAGCGGAGGCCCGGGCCTCCAGCCGCGCCAAGTCCGAGTTTCTGGCTGTCATGAGCCACGAGATCCGCACCCCCCTCAACGGCGTGCTCGGCGTCGCCGCCCTGATGGAAAGACAGCTGACGCAGGCGGCGATGAAGCCCTACGTCCGCACCATTCTCGATTCCGGCCAGAGTCTGCTGCGCCTGCTGACCGATGCGCTGGACATGAGCCGGGCCGAGGCGGGGCTGATGACGTTCGAAACCGGCCCCGTGCATCTGGACCAGGTCGCGGCCGACCTGCGGGCGCTGTGGAGTCCGAGGGCGCAGGAGAAGGGGCTGGAGCTCTCCATCAGCCATGACACCGAAGGCCACGACTGGGTCGTCGCGGACGAGATGCGCCTGAAGCAGCTGTTCAACAACCTGATCGGCAACGCCCTCAAATTCACCCCCGAGGGCCGGGTCGCCGTCCACATCCAGTCCGGCGCGCGCGACGGCCTGATCGGCGTCACCGCGACCGTCGACGACAGCGGACCGGGGGTTCCGGACGACATCGCCGCCGCCATCTTCGAACCGTTCAACACCGGACACGCCGATCGCGCCGGGGCGGGGGCCGGTCTCGGGCTCGCCATCTGCCGTCAGATCGTCGAGCGCATGAACGGCCGGCTCGGGCTCGAGCGGTCACCCGAGGGCGGAGCCCGGTTCCGGCTCGAACTCGCGCTGCCATGCGCTGGACCCGAGCAGCGGGCCGACGCGGACCCGGCCGACCCGACGCCGCACGACACCCTGCATGTGCTGGTCGTCGACGACAACGCCACCAACCGCTTCGTGGCCTCCCGGGTCCTCGAGCTCTTCGGCTGCACCTCGGATTCGGTCGAAAACGGCGCCGAGGCGGTCGAGCAGGTGCGGACCCGCCGCTACGATCTCGTGCTGATGGATGTGAAGATGCCGGTGATGGACGGGATCGCGGCGACCCGGGCCATCCGGGCCCTGCCCGGCCCGGTCGGAACACTGCCGATCCTCGCCCTCACCGCCAACGCCGATCCGCGCGACGAGGCCGCCTACCTGGCCGCCGGCATGGACGGCGTGGCCCAGAAGCCGATCCAGCCCGAGGTCCTGCTGAACGCCATCCGCACGCTGCTCGCCCGCCCGCCGGCCGCCGTCCCGGCGTCCGCGGCGGCCTGATCGACCGGAGAATAAAAGCGGTGCGGCCTTGATCCGATCAAGCGGTTGCGCGCTCTAGCGGTATGCCTCAGCTTCCGCCCCCGCCCCAGCTTCCCGAGGTCGTCGTCACCGGCGCCCGCCTGCCTCCCGCCGCCGGCGAGGCCGCCTTCTCGGTCATCCGCCTCGACGACCACGACCTGCGCGACCAGCAACGGCTCGACGAGGCGTTGGCCACCGTCCCCGCCGTCTCCCTGTTCCGCCGCACCACCAGCCTCGCCGCCAATCCGACCACCCAGGGGATCAGCCTGCGCGCCATCGCCCCGTCGGGCGCCGGCCGCACCCTCGTCACCCTCGACGGCGTGCCCCTCAACGATCCGTTCGGCGGCTGGGTGATCTGGTCGCAGGTCCCGACCGAGAGCCTGTCCGGTCTCGACATCGTGCGCGGCTCCGGGGCCGGTCCGTACGGCGCCGGCGCCCTGACCGGCGTCATCCAGCTGCGCGAGCGGGACGGCGGCGCCGTGCTGGACGCCTCGATCGCCGAGCGCGGCGGCGCCCGTCTGGCCGCCTCGGGCGGCGGCGACTTCGGCCCCGTGCGCGTGGTCGCCTCGGGTCTCTACGAAGCCAGCGACGGCTATACGCCCGTGCGCGGCCCGGCCGCCGGAGCCGCCGACCTGCCGCTCGATCTCGAAGTGCGCAGCGCCGCCCTCCGCGCCGACATCCCCGTCGCCGCCGCCGTCGTGTCCCTGCGCGCCTCGGCCTTCGAGGAGGAACGCGGCTCGGGCGTGGAGAACAGCCGGGCCAGCGCCAGCGGAAACGCCGTCAGCGCCACCGCCGCCCGCGCGCCGGACGGCGTCCGTCCCGGCTGGCGAGTCCAGCTCTGGCGCCGTGAAAGCGACATGACCAACACCTTCGTCGCCGTGGCCGACGACCGCTCGTCGGCGCGCCCGGCGGCCGAACAGTACGGGACTCCCGCCACCGGCTGGGGCGCCAACGCCGCCTTGCGCCGCGCCTCGCTGCCCCTGCTCGGCGGACGGCTGGAATGGGAACTGGGCGCCGACGCCCGCTTCAACGAGGGCGAAACCCGC
Organism: Caulobacterales bacterium; assembly: GCA_016183935.1. Classification (GTDB taxonomy): domain Bacteria; phylum Pseudomonadota; class Alphaproteobacteria; order Caulobacterales; family Caulobacteraceae; genus Brevundimonas. The sequence goes on along the minus strand of JACPDR010000005.1, from coordinate 46,827 downwards.
GAACTGTTCCGCAACCTCGGCGCCGGCTTCACCCGCGGCCGGATCGCCGGCGGGGAGACCTCGGTCGCCGGCGTCTACGGGGAGAGTGCGTGGAGCGCCGGACCGTGGCTGGTCGCCGGCGGCGTCCGCTACGACGGCTGGCGCAACGAGAACGGCCGCCGCTTCGAGACCGACCTCGCCACCGGCCTGCCCACCCTCGACGAGGCCGACCCCGACCGGTCCGGCGAGGTGGTCAGCGCCCGCCTCGCCGCCCGGCGCGACATCGGGTCCGGGCAGGCCCTGCGCCTCGCCGCCTACACCGGCTTCCGACCCGCCACCCTCAACGAGCTGCACCGCCCCTTCCGCGTCGGCAACGACATCACCGAGGCCAACGCCGGCCTCGTTCCGGAACGTCTGTCCGGCGTCGAGGCCGGCTGGGCCTGGACCGGCGACCGCGCCACCCTGACCGCGACCGCCTTCTGGACGGAGATCGAGGACGCCATCGTCAACGTCACTATCGGCGAGGGCCCCGGAACCTTCCCCCGGGCCGGCTTCGTCCCCGCCGGCGGCGTGCTGCGCCAGCGCATGAACGCCGGAACCATCGAGGCGACCGGGCTGGAGATCGACGCCCGCCTCGACCTGACCGAAGTCCTGTCCGTCCGCGGCGCCCTGTCGGCCACCGACGCCCGCGTGGACGGCGGCGCCCTGGCTCCGCAGCTGACCGGCCTGCGCCCGGCCCAGGCCCCGATCTGGAGCGCTGTAGCCGGGCTCGACTGGCGCCCGGTCGACCGCCTCGCCCTCGCCGCCGACCTGCGCTGGGAAAGCCGCCGCTTCGACGACGACCTCAACAGCCGCGTCCTCGACGCCGCCGCCACCGTCGATCTCCGCGCCGACTGGGCGGTGACCCCGTCAACCACCGTCTGGCTGGCCGCCGCCAATCTGTTCGATGCGGAGGTGGAGGTGTCGGAGACCGGCGACGGCGTCTCCGGCTTCGGTCCGCCCCGCACCCTGAGCCTGGGCGTCAGACTGTCGCGTTGATGCTATTGCAAACCGTTCGCAACTTCGGCACAAGCCGGACGTGACCGACGCCGCCGCGCCCGCCAGGCCCCCGAAGGCCCTGAACGCCAGACGCTCGTTCTGGCTCAAGCAGCTGCACCAGTGGCACTGGATTTCCGCCGCCCTCAGCCTGATCGGCCTGCTGCTGTTCGCCGTCACCGGCATCACCCTCAACCACGCCGCCCAGATTCCCGCCGAGCCGGTGACGATCGAGCAGACCGCCACCCTGCCCGCGCCGCTGCTCGAACGGCTGACCGCCTTCCCCGAAGAGACCACTGATCCGGTCCCCGAGGCCGTCGCCCGCTGGGCCGCCGACGCCTTCAAGGTCGGCATCGCCGGCCGTCCCACCGAGACCACCGCCGACGAGATCTACGTCGCCCTGCCGGAACCCGGCGGCGACGGCTGGTTGACCATCGACCGCGCGACCGGCGACGTCCTGCGCGAACGCACCACCCGCGGCGCCGTCGCCTGGCTCAACGACCTGCACAAGGGCCGCAACACCGGCCCGGTCTGGTACTGGTTCATCGACGTCTTCGCCGCCGCATGCGTGGTCTTCGCCGCCACCGGCTTCGCCCTGACCTGGATGCACGCCCGTCAGCGCCCCTCGACCTGGCCGTTGGTGGGCCTCGGCCTGCTGATCCCCGCCGTCATCGCCCTGCTGTTCATTCACTGACCCCCGGCCGCCCCGCCCCCTGATCCGCCAAGAGTGTCCCATGCGTAAGCTCACCCTCGCCGCCACCGCCGCCGTCGCCGGCGCCGCCGCGACCCCGGCCTTCGCCGCCGACCTCAACGTCTCGGTCGAGATTCCGCGCCTGTCGGTCGCCGCCTACCATCGACCTTACGTCGCCGTGTGGATCGAACGGCCGGACAACACCGCCGTGCGCACCCTCGCCGTCTGGTACGAGGTCTCCAACTCCGCCGAGGGCAAGGACTGGCTGAAGGACATGCGCACCTGGTGGCGCCGCGGCGGCCGCTCGCTGGCCCTGCCCGCCGATGGCGTCTCCAGCGCCACCAAGGCCCCGGGCCGCCACACCGTCACCGTCCCCGGCGCCCGCCTCCGGAACCTGCCCGCCGGCGACTACGTCATGGTCGTCGAGGCGGCCCGCGAACTGGGCGGCCGCGAATCCGTCCGCATACCGTTCCGCTGGGGCGCGCCCAACACCGCACGCGCCGCCGGCTCCAACGAACTCGGCGCCGTCAGCGTCACTGTCACCCGCTAAGGAAGACCGCCATGAAGAAGTCGATCGCCCTCGTCGCCGCCCTGGCGGCCCTGGCCCTGCCGATGTCGGCCCAGGCCCACCGCGCCTGGCTCACCCCGACCTCGACGGTGCTGTCGGGCGCCGACGCCTGGGTCGGCTTCGACGCCGGCATGTCGAACGGAGTGTTCATTCCCGACCACGCCCCGATGAATCTCGCCGGCCTGGTCATCACCGCGCCGGACGGCTCGACCGCCCAGCCGGAGAACATGATCCGCGCCCGCTACCGTTCGTCGTTCGACCTGCACCTGACCCAGCCGGGCACCTGGAAGGTCGCCAACGTCATGAACGGCGTCATGGCCACCTACAAACAGAACGGCGAACAGAAGCGCTGGCGCGGCCAGGCCGCCGAGCTCCCGGGCGCCATCCCGGCCGACGCCACCGAGGTCGTCGCCACCCGCACCTCCAACCGGATCGAGACCTTCGTCACTCTCGGCGCCCCGACCGACACCGTCTTCACCAACCCGGCCGACGGCCTGGCGCTGATCCCCGTCACCCATCCCAACGATCTGGTGGCCGGCGAGCCCGCCACCTTCAAGCTGTCGATGGACGGCCTCCCCGCCTCGGGCGTCGAGGTCACTGTGGCGCGGGGCGGCACGCGCTACCGTGACAATCCGGAAGAGATGACCGTGACCACCGGTCCCGACGGCGCCTTCACCGTCACCTGGCCCGAGCCCGGCATGTACTGGCTCAACGCCTCCGTCCGCACCCCCGCCGCGGGTGATACGATCGCCGCCAACGCCCAGTATGTGGCCGTCATGGAAGTCCTGCCCTGACCGACGGCCCCTCCTTGTCCGGCCGCTCGGCCCCGCCGCCGGTCGTGATCGGCGACGCCGGGCCCCACGCGCACAACCGCGTGCTGATCCCGACCCACGGGCGGGCGCCGACGCGCCCGCCGTCGGACCTGATCCAGGACTTCGCCGGCGAGAGCATGGGCACGACCTGGGCCGTCCGCCTCGTTCCGCCGCCGGGTCTGGACCGCGCCGCCTTCCAGACGGCCATCGAGGAAGAGCTGGGCCGCATCGTCCTGCTCTTCAGCCATTGGGAGCCGCGCTCGGAGCTGTCGCGCTTCAACGCCGCACCCGCCGGATTCTGGGCCGTGTCCGAACCCTTCTGGGCTCTTCTCAACGCCGCCCTCGACCTCGCCGACGACACCGACGGCGCGGTCGATCCGACCCTCGGCGCCCTGGTCGACCTGTGGGGCTTCGGCCCGCCGGGCCCTCGCCCGCTCGACGCCTCGGGCCGGTTCACCGCGCCGTCGGAAGAGGAGATCGCCGCCGCCCGCGCCCTCGGCGGCTGGGGCCGGCTGCGCCTCAACCGCGCCGCCCGCGGGGTGCAGCAGCTCGGCGGGGTCAGGCTCGACCTCTCCGGCATCGCCAAGGGCCATGCGGTCGACCAAGTCTCGGAACGGCTGACCGCCATGGGCGCGACCTGCCATCTGGTCGAGATCGGCGGCGAGCTGCGCGGCGCCGGGGTCAAGCCCGACGGCCGCCCGTGGTGGGCCGAACTGCAGCAGGCGCCCGGCGCCCCCGGTCCGCGCACCGTCGCCGCCCTGTTCGACCTCGCGGTGGCCACCTCCGGCGACTGGGTCCGCCGTTATGAGATCGACGGTCAGGCTTACAGCCACACCCTCGACGGCCGCACCGGCCGTCCGGTCGACAACGGCGTCGCCTCCGTCACCGTGCTCGCCGACACCGCCCTGTACGCCGACGCCATGGCCACGGCCCTGACCGTCATGGGCCCGGAGGAGGGCCCGGCCTTCGCCGAAGCCATGGCCATCGCCGCCGCCTTCGTGGTGCGCGGCCCCGACGGCCTGACGGAGACCGTCACACCCGCCTTCACCGCCATGCTCGACGAGGGCAAGTGACCGCCGACCCGCTGCGCTGGTTGTGGGCCGCTGTCGCTGTCGCCCTCTGGCTGGGGATCGTCGCCACGGTCGTCCGGGGCCGCGTCCGCGCCCGTCGCGCCGCCGCCGCCCGCGCCGCGACCCTCGCCCCGCAGGAAGGCGCCGACGCCCTGCTCGTCGCCTTCGCCAGCCAGACCGGCCACGCGGAGGAGCTGGCGTGGATGACGGCCGCCAGCCTGTCCCGGGCCGGCGTCCCCGCCCGGGTGGTCCCGCTCGGCGACCTCGATCCGCCCGCCCTCAAGGCCGCGGGCCGCGTCCTGATCATCGCCGCCACCACCGGCGAGGGCGACGGGCCCGACCCCATGTCCGGGTTCATGCGCCGCCACATGACCGCTCCCGCCGACCTGGCGGGCCTCTCCTACGCCCTGCTGGCGCTCGGCGACCGCACCTACGCCGACTTCTGCGGCTTCGGCCGCGCCCTCGACCTCTGGCTCCAGCGCTCGGGCGCCTCGCCCCTGTTCGACCGCGTCGAGGTCGACAACGGCGACGCCGGCGCCATCCGCCACTGGCAGCACCAGCTCGGCGCCGTCACCGGCCACGCCGTCGAGGCCGACTGGACTCCGCCGGCGTATGATCGCTGGCGTCTCGCCGCCCGGACGCACCTGAACCCCGGCAGCCCCGGCGGCGAGGCGTGGCTGCTGGCCTTCGAGCCGGTCGACCACACCCCCGCCTGGGTGGCCGGCGACATCGCCGAGATCGGCCTGCCCGCGCCCGAAGGGGAGCCGTCCCCCGGCAGCCGCGAATACTCCGTCGCCTCCCTGCCCGCCGACGGCCGGGTCGAGTTCATCGTCCGCCGCATGACCCGCCCCGACGGCTCGCCCGGCCTCGCCTCCGGCTGGCTGACCCGCGACCTCGCCGTCGGCGAGACGGTCGGCATGCGCGTCCGCGTCAACCGCGGCTTCCACGGTCCGGCGCCCGGGGTTCCGCTGATCCTGATCGGCAACGGCACGGGCCTCGCCGGCCTCCGCGCCCACTGGCGCGCTCGAACCGGCCGCCCGCACGGCGGGGTCTGGCTGATGTTCGGCGAGCGCACCTCGGCCCACGACGCCTTCCTCGACGAGGAACTCCGCGCCGCCCTCGCCTCCGGCCTGCTGACCCGCCTCGACCGCGCCTTCTCGCGCGATCCCGGCGACGGTCGTTACGTCCAGCACCTCATCGCTCAGCACACGGACGAACTGATCATCTGGGTCGATCGCGGCGCCGCCATTCTCGTCTGCGGCAGTCTCGAGGGCATGTCGCAGGGCGTCCACGCCGCGCTCGAGACCGCCCTCGGCGCCGACCGTCTCCTCGCGCTCACCGAAACCGGCCGCTATCGGCGCGACGTTTACTAGGCGCGCTCAGACCTCGGTCCAGCGGCGCAGCAGGTTGTGATAGACCGCCGTCAGCTCCAGCACCGCCGGGTCCTTCGGCCCCTTCTCCGCATTGACCCGCTGGATCGCCACATCCAGCCGGAACAGCGTCTCGCGGTCCGCGTCGTCGCGCACAAGGCTTTGAATCCAGAAGAAACTCGCCACCCGCTTGCCGCGCGTCACCGGCGTCACCCGGTGCAGGCTCCTGGACGGATACAGCACCAGGTCCCCGGCCGGCAGCTTGACCGACTGCGGCCCGTACATCTCCTCGACGATCAGCTCGCCGCCTTCGTATGTCTCGGGTTCGGCAAGGAAAAGAGTCGCCGACAGGTCGCTCCGAATACGGACATTCCCCCGCTGCCGGATGGCGTTGTCGACATGAACCCCGAAATGCTCGCCGCCCTCATAGGCGTTGAACAGCGGCGGAAAGATCGTGTGCGGCAGGGCCGCCGACACGAACATCGGATTGGCGTTCAGCGCCTGCAGCACCAGCGCCCCGACCTCCCGCGCCTCGGCTGAATCCTCGGGCAGCTGACGGTTGACCTTGGCGGTCGCCGACTGGTGGCCCGAGGTCACATTGCCGTCCGCCCACGGCCCGGCGTCCAGGCGCGACCGCAGGGTCGCGACCTCGTCCTTGCTGAAGACGCCGGGGATGTGGAGCAGCATGGCCCGATCTAGTAGCGCAGATTCAGCGTCAGGATAGCCTGCCGGGCCGGCGCGACATCGGCGTGGTGCACGCCGTTGGTGCGCAGGATGTATTCCTCGTCGCCCGCGTTCTGGACGTTCAGCTGCAGCGAGGCGCGGTCGGTCAGGTCGTAGGAGGCGAACAGGTCCACCCGGGTGTAGGCCGGCGCATAGACCTCGTTGGCCCCGCCCCCGGCCCCGCCCTGATTGCCGCCGAAGCTGTCCGACACATAGTAGACCCCGCCGCCCAGGCTCAGCCTCGGCGTCACCCGGTAGGTGCTGAACAGGCTGAAGGAATGCTCCGGCGTGTTGGCCAGCGGGTCGCCGACGTTGACGTTATTGTAGGCGCCCGACACCAGCTCGGAGTCCATCCAGGTGTAACCGCCGAACACCTGCCACTGGCGGGTGATGTTGCCGGACACGCCCAGTTCGATGCCGCGGACTTCGGCCTCGCCGGCTTGCTCGAACACGCCCGGAGACACCTGGATCTGGGCGTTCTCGCGCTTCAGGATGAAGGCCGCGCCCGACACGGCGAGCCGGTCGTTGAACAGATTGGCCTTGGCCCCGATCTCGAAGCTCTCGGTCTCTTCCGGATCGAGCAGTTCGCCCGACAGATTGCCTGAGCCCTCGCCGCTGACGCCGTTCTGGTCGCCGCCTGACACCGTCGGCGGCGTCGAGGACGTCGCCCACGAGGCGTAGAGGCTCGAGTGGGCCGTCGGCTTGTAGACCAGGCCGACCTGATAGTTGACGAAGTCCCACGAGCCTTCCTCGGCGGTCGGAACGGCGGCGCCACGGGGCAGGACGGTGCCGTCCACGTCGTAGGAATCGTGCCGCACGCCGAGGTTCAGCAGCCACCGCTCCCCGAACTCGATCGAATCGAAGGCGTACAGGCCCAGGGTGTTGGTGTTGGCGTGGATTTCGGTTCCGCGGGTGATCGTGCCGGTCCACGGATCGGACGGGTTCGGCGCATAGACCCGCGTGCAGTCGAAGCCGGTCAGCGGCGCGGGGCAGATCGTGCCGCTGGTGGTGGCGACGCTATAGGAGGCGTTGCGGTTGATCTCGCGGCTGAACTCGATCCCGGCGTCGAAATTGTGGGTCAGGCCGCCGGCGTCGACGCTGCCGTACAGGTCGATGACATTGGCGAAGGTCGCGGCGGGGTTCCAGCGCGACTTGGTGGCCCGCTTCATCCAGTACTCGCCGCCGATCAGCGCCACGCCGCCGGTGTCGATGCGACCGCCGTCGCCCGGGTTGGTGACGACATAGTCGTTCAGCGTCTCGGCATAGCGGGTGACGTTGCGGATCGACAGGCTGCCATTGATCCGGTGCTCCAGCTCCAGGGTCAGGCTGTCGACCTCGTTGGTCAGGTAGTCGCGCGCCTCCAGCCCGTAGAAGCTGTCATACGGCACGTCCAATACGCCGCTGTCGGTCGTCCGCACCCCGATCTTGGTGAACAGCGGGATGCCGTAGTCCGGCATCTGGTTCGAGGTCAGGTGGTAGTAGCTGAGCGTCGCCGTGGTGGCCGATCCCAGGCCGATCGCGCCTGACAGGCCCAGCCCCCATTTGTCGTAGTCGACGGAGTCGCGGCCCGGCACGTCGCCCTGCGCGCCCATCAGGTTCAGCCGCAGTCCGGCCGTCTGGCCGAGGCCCCAGTTCTGATCGACGGTCCCGCGCAGGTAGCCGTCGGTCCCGGCTCCCAGGCCGAAACGGCTGAAGTTCGTCAGGCGCGGGGCCTTGGAGCTCAGGTTGATGCTGCCCCCGCCCGAGCCGCGGCCGGAGTAGACGGCGTCGGGCCCCTTGATGACCTCGACCTGTTCGAGGTTGAACACCTCGCGCTGCTGGCCGCCGCTGTCGCGGACGCCGTCGACGAAGACGTTGTTGCCCGAGGACTGGCCCCGGATGAACGGCCGGTCGGCCAGCGGCTGGCCGCCCTCGCCCGCGCCGAAGGTGATCCCCGGCGAGGTGCGCAGGATGTCCTGCAGCGAGGTCGCCGCGGTCTGTTCAATGATCTGCTGCGGAATGATGGTCACCGAGCGCGGCGTGTCGACCAGGGGCGCGACGAACTCCGGCGCCTGCGGTTCCCGGCGGACCGGATCCCCGGTCACGGTCACGGTTCCGAGATTGGTGGGGTCCTGCGGATCGGCGTCCGGTCCCGGATCGGCCAGCGCCGGCCCCGCCATCAGCATCCCGGCGGCGCTGGAGGCGAACAGGAGAGCGCGAAGAGCGTCGGGACCGGACAGCATGGGGTGGGCCTTGTTTGATATTGCGATGCGCTCGCAATATCAGCTTGGCCATCCCGCGCAAGAACTATTGCGAGCTGTTCTCAACTAAGTACGGTTTACGTGCGCTTCATCACATTGGGCTATGCGCAGGGCATGCGCCGTTCGTTCGCGTTCCTGTCCGCGCTGTTCTCCCCGCGTTCCGGCCGGACCGTTCCGCACGACCACGACGCGCGCCTGACCCACATGGCCCTGCATGACCAGGAGACCGGCCTCGGCAATCGCCTGTCGCTGGAACGCGCCGCCGCCGGGGACTCGCCCGTCTACGTCATTCTGTTCGGCATCGACCGGTTCGAGTTGCTGCGCAACGCCATCGGCTACGATTCCGTGGCCGGTCTGCTGACCACGGTCGGCCGCCGGCTCTCGAACCTCGCCCGAACGCCGGTGGCCCGTGTCGGCGCCGGCGTGCTGGGCCTCGTCCTCCACGCCGAGGACGACGACGCGGCGGTCCAGACCGCCATCCGGCTCTGCGAGGCCGCCCAGGCCCCGGTGATCCTGAACGGCGCCCCGGTCGACATCAGCCTCACAGCCGGTCTCGGCCGCAGCGGCCTGACCAACCGGACCGTGACCTCGCCCGTCGACCGGGCCTCCATCGCTGTCGACCAGGCTCGCGCCGCCCATCGCCGCGCCATGGGTTTCGACGCCGTCCGTTACGGCGACCCGGCCGGCAATCTGTCGCTGATCAGCGAATTGATGGCCGCGCTCGACAACGGCGAGTTCTCGCTGAACTACCAGCCGAAATACGATTTCCGCGCCGAAGGCGTGACCGCCGTGGAGGCCCTGGCGCGCTGGACCCACCCGCGACGCGGCTGCGTTCCGCCCGACGTCTTCGTGGTCATGGCCGAGGAGACGGGTCACATCCGCCCGCTCACCGAATGGGTCATCCGCCAGGCCATCCAGGACCAGGCGGCGCTCGCTCGCGCGGGGCACGATCTGATGGTGTCGGTGAACGTGTCCGGACGTCTGTTGTCGGACGAGAGTTTCGCCGATTTCGCCCTCGCCGCGGTCGAGGCCTCCGGCGCCCGCCTGTGCTTCGAGATCACCGAGACCGCCGTGGTCGCCCATCCGGAAATGGCGCTGCGCATCCTGGACCGCTTCGCCGGGGCCGGCATATCGGTGTCGCTGGACGACTACGGCTCCGGCCTGTCGTCACTGACCTATCTGAAGCAGATCCGCGCCGACGAACTGAAGATCGACAAGAGCTTCATCCTCGGCCTCGACGACTCGGCCCGCGACGCCCTGCTGGTCAAGTCGACCATCGACCTGGCCCACGGTCTCGGCATGAAGGTCACCGCCGAGGGCGTCGAGACCCCGACCGCCCTGGCCCTGCTGCGCGGCATGGGCTGCGACATGGCGCAGGGCTATCTGATCGGTCGCCCGATGTCGTTCGCCGCCCTGGTCGAGCGGCTGGAAGGGTCCTCGCGCAGGGCCGGCGTCGTCGCCGCCTGAGCCGGTTCAGGCCGCCGCCACCGCCTTCATCGACACGCTCATGTCGGCCAGCCGGTCCGCGTCCACCGGGGTCGCCCGGCCGATCATCTGCCGCCCGGCCATGAACTCGGCCGGCGCGTTGACCGCCTCGACGCAGACGATCCGGTCGCCCGCCAGGTGGAAGACGGCGAAGGCCGCCGTCGCCGGATCGCCGCGCAGCACCTGACGGTCGGCCCCTTCGGGCAGGCCGGCGATCTGCAGTTTCACGTCGTACTGGTCCGACCAGAACCACGGCGTCTCCGGCGCCGGCGCCGGCCGTCCGGCGATCGCCGCCGCCGCCTGCTTGGCCTGCTCCAGCGCATTGGGCACGCTCTCCAGCCGATGCCGCCGCCCGCCGTGCACGGGAATCGGCCGGAAGGTCACGTCGCCGATGGCCCAGATGGCCGGGTCCGACGTCCGCGCCGTCTCGTCCACGACCACCCCGTTCTCGCAGGCCAGCCCGGCCGACGCCGCCAGCTGGCTGCACGCCTGCGCGCCGACCCCGACCAGGACCACATCGGCCTCGATCAGCCGCCCGTCCCCCAGCCGCACGCCGCCGTCTTCGAAGCCCGTAACCTCGGCCGAGGTCAGCACCTCGACCCCATGGTCCCGGTGATAGCGGGTGAAGAAGTCCGACAGCGTCCGCGACGCCACCCGCGCCAGCACCCGGTCCATCCGTTCGATGACCACCGCCTCGGCCCCGAGCGCCCGCGCCGAGGCCGCCGCCTCCAGCCCGACATAGCCGCCGCCGACCACCGCCAGCCGCCGCCCCGGGGCCAGCGCCGCCTTCAGCTTCTCCGCGTCGGCCAGCGTCCTCAGCTCCAGCAGGTCCGGTCGATCGGCTCCCGGCAACGCCAGCTTCCGCGCCGTCGACCCGGTCGCCAGGATCAGCGCGTCATACGGCTCCACCGTCCCGTCCGCGAAGCTCACGGTCTTCGCCGCCGGATCGACGGCCGTCGCCGTCACCCCCGTCCGCAGCTCGATGTCGTGCTCGGCGTAGAAGCTCTCCGGCCGCAACAGCAGCCCTTCCAGATCCGTCTCGCCCTTCAGCCACGCCTTCGACAGCGGCGGTCGCTGGTACGGCGCCGCCGGCTCCTCGCCCGCCAGCAGGACCGGCCCCTCGTGACCGTACTGCCGCAGCAGGGCCGCCGCCGTTCCGCCCGCATGCCCCGCGCCGATAATCACAACCTTGGTCATGACAGGCAGATAGATCGAACCGCGGCGCTCCGCCACAGGCCGCTTGACCGTTCCATTGTTACAGCATAGTGGAACGCGCCATGACCGACACCCTCCCCCGCAACGCCGCCGCCACCGCACGCAGCCGCGTCGCCCTCTACGACGCTCTTCTGTCGCTGAAGACGCGCGACGAGGTCGACGCCTTCCTCGCCGACCTGTGCACCCCGGCCGAGATGCGCGCCTTCGCCGAGCGCTGGGAGGTGGCCCGCCTGCTCGACGCCGGCGGCAAGTCGTATCGCGAGATCGCCGCCGCGGCCCAGGCCAGCCCGACCACCGTCGTGCGGGTCGCCCGCTTCCTCAGGGAAATGCCGCACCAGGGCTATCGGCTCGTGCTCGACCGGCTGAAGGCCTGATCCGCCATGAGCACCGTTCAGGGGCGGCTCCGCATCGCCGTCCAGAAATCCGGCCGCCTGGCCGACCGCAGCCTCGACCTCGTCCGGGACGCCGGCCTGCGTGTGGTCAAGGGGAACAACGACCTGCTCTATCGGGTCGAGAACTATCCGATCGACCTGCTGCGGGTGCGCGACGACGACATCCCGACCTTCGTCGCCGATGGCGTCTGCGACCTCGGCATCGTCGGCGAGAACGTGCTGGAGGAGGCCCGCAACGGCGGCCCGACGGCCGAGGTGATCATGCCGCTCGGTTTCGGGCGCTGCACCCTGAAGATCGCCGTGCCGCCGACCCTGGCCTACGACGGCCCGGCCTCGCTCGAGGGCCTGCGCGTCGCGACCTCCTATCCGAAGATCCTGCGTCGCTTCCTCGACGAGCGCGGCGTCGCGGCCGAGATCGTCACCATGCGCGGCGCCGTCGAGGTCGCCCCCCGCCTCAAGCTCGCCGCCGCCATCTGCGACCTCGTCTCGACCGGCGCGACCCTCGAAGCCAACGGGCTCGGCGCCCGCGAGACGGTGCTGGAAAGCCAGGCCGTGCTGATCCGCTCGCCGGTCGTCCCGGAGCCGGGCCTGCAACACCTGCTGGACAGCATCATCGAGCGGATGAGCGGCGTCGTCGCCTCACAGGGCGCTAAATACGTCATGCTCAACGCCCCCCGTTCGGCGCTGGACCAGATCACCGCCATCCTCCCCGGGGCCGGCTCGCCGACGGTCATGCCGCTGTCCGGGCGTGACGACGCCGTCGCCGTCCACGCCGTCTGCCAGGAGGCGGTGTTCTGGGAGACGCTGGAGAAGCTCAAGGCCGCGGGGGCCTCGGCCATCCTCGTCCTGCCCATCGAGAAGATGATGTGATGCGCCGGATCGACTGGTCTTCCCTCGACGCACAGGGCCGCCGCGACGCCCTGGCCCGACCGGCGCGCCGCAACGAGCCGGACGTCGTCGACGTGGTGCGCAAGATTTTCGACGACGTTCGCGCCCGGGGCGGTGCGGCCGTCGCCGACTGGAGCGTGAAGATCGACGGCTTCGCGCCCCGCCGCATCGCCATCACCCCCGAGGCCGTCGCCGCCGCCCGCGACGCCCTGCCGCCGACCGCCACCCGCTCGCTGCGCATCGCCGCCGAGAACGTGCGCATCTTCCACCAGGCCACCCGTCCGGAGGACACCCCCTTCTTCGAGACCACCCCCGGCGTGCGCTCCCGCCTCGTCTGGCGGCCCATCGGCGCGGCCGGCATCTACGTCCCCGGCGGCACGGCGCCCCTGTTCTCGTCCCTGCTGATGCAGGCCATCCCGGCCGAGGTCGCCGGCGTGCGCGAACGCGTCGTCGTCACCCCGCCCGGCAAGGACGGCGGCGTCCACCCCGCCATGATCTACGCCGCCGCCGAGGCCGGTCTGGACGCCATCTGGCTGATCGGCGGGGCCCAGGCCATCGCCGCCCTGACCTATGGCGTCGTGCTTGACGACGGCGAGATTCCGGCCTGCGACAAGCTGTTCGGCCCCGGCAACGCCTTCGTCGCCGAGGCCAAGAAGCAGGCCGCCGCCCGGCTCGGCGGTCCCGCCGTCGACATGCCGGCCGGCCCGTCCGAACTGCTGGTCATCGCCGATCGTGACGCCGACCCAGAGATCGCCGCCGCCGACCTGCTCAGCCAGGCCGAGCACGACGCCGACGCCCAGGTGATCCTCGTCTCCGAGAGCCGCGCCAATATCGACGCCATCCTCGCGGAGGTGGAGCGCCAGCTCGAAACCCTGCCCCGCGCCGACATCGCCCGCGCCTCGCTCGCCGAAGGCCGCGCCATCCGTGTCCGCGACATCGCCGAGGCCGTCGAGGTGGCCAACCTCTACGCCCCTGAACACCTCGCCTTGCAGACCGTCGACGCGGAGGCCCTGGTCGACCGCATCACCGCCGCCGGGGCCGTCTTCGTCGGCGCCTTCGCGGCCGAGACCCTGGGCGACTACGCCGCCGGCCCCAGCCATGTCCTGCCCACCGACGGCGCCGCCCGCACCCTCGGAGGGATCACCACCGCCAGCTTCATGACCTCCATGTCGGTCCAGTCCGTCACCGAGGCCGGGGCCCGCGAGCTCGCCCCCGTCGCCGCCCGTCTCGCCCGGCTGGAGGGGCTGGAAGCCCACGCCCGGGCCGCCGATCTGAGGAGCGGGGGATGACCCTGACCAATCTCCCCGCCCCCTTCGCGCCTCTGGTCTCCGGCGGCGACGGCCTCGACCGCTATCCGGCCGAACCCCGCGCCCTCGCCGCCCGGATGGCGGAAGTGTACGGCGTGCCCGTCGATCACGTTCTGCCCGTGCGCGGTGCGACGCACGGCTTCGAACTCGTGTTCCGCCTCGCCGCCCTGAGCGGCGCCTCCGTGACAACGGCAGAGATCGAGCCGTTCACCACCCTGCGTAACCTGCTTCCCCCGCCCGACAACCGCCGCCCGCCATTCGCGGTGATCACGAGCGGCGGCGATTCGCTCGACCTGATCCGCCGCGACGCCCGCGAGTCCGCACCGGCGCTCTGGGTCGTCGATGAAGGCGCCGTCGAGTTCGCCGACAATCCTTCGGCCGCCGGCTTGGTCGCCAACTCTCCGAACCTTGTGGTCGTGCGCAGCCTTTCCTTGGCCTACGGACTGGCCGGCGCGCGCATCGGAGCTCTGCTCGCGGCGCCCCGGCTCATCGCCCTCCTCAGAAGCGTGCTTGAACCTTACGCCCTGCCGGAACCATCGGTGCGTCTCGCCCTGCAGGCGCTGGATCCCTCGCGTCTGCGCGAGACCGAGACCCGTATCAGCCGGATTCGCGAGGAGCGCGCGCGCATGGCCGCGGAACTGGACGGGTTGATGCGGATCGGCGGCCTCACGGAGCCATTGATCCGGGTCCAGCCTGGCGGTGTCGAGGCCGTCACCGCCCGGCTCAGGACGCTCGGAATCCCCTACGCGATCACCGACGCCCTGGCTGTTCCGGTCTTCGAGCGGCGGGACCTCAACGACCGGACTCTGGATGCGCTTGGCGTTGACATGGGCCCGACCCGGCCGCACCGCACCGGCCAGTCCGTCCGCGACACCAGGGAGACCCGCATCGTCTGCGCCGTCGATCTCGACGCGCCGGGCCCAGTCGTGATCACCACCGGCGTCGGCTTCTTCGACCACATGCTGGAGCAGATCGCGGCCCACGGCGGCTTCTCGCTGCGACTGTCCTGCGAGGGCGACCTGCACACCGATCCGCACCACACCATCGAGGACTCGGCCATCGCCCTCGGCCAGGCCCTGAGGCAGGCGCTCGGCGAGCGCCGCGGCATCGCCCGCTACGGCTTCGTCTTGCCCATGGATGAAGCCGAGGCCTCCGTCTCCATCGACCTGTCCGGCCGCCCCTACCCCGTCTTCGAGGGCGCGTTCAGCACCCCCTTCATCGGCGACTACCGCACCGACCTGACCGCCCACGTGTTCCGTTCGCTGGCCGAGGCCATGGGCGCGGCCGTCCACGTCTCGGTCACCGGCGACGACGACCACCACAAGACCGAGGCCGTCTACAAGGCCTTCGGCCGCGCCCTGCGCCAGGCCATCCGCGTCGAGGGCGAGGCTGTGCCGAGCACCAAGGGGGTGCTGTGATGGGCGCCCCGGATTTCCTTCTCCCCTCGGGGGAGAAGGTGGCTCGCGGAGCGGGTCGGATGAGGGGGCTGCCGCCTCCAGGCTCGCCGCCCGCCGATCAGCCCGAACTCGCCGGCCCCCTCATCCGGCCCTCCGGGCCACCTTCTCCCCCGAGGGGAGACGGATGACATCGGTCACCGTCCTCACCTACGGCGCCGGCAACGTCGCCTCGGTCCAGTTCGCCCTCGAGCGGCTCGGCGCCACGGTCCGGCTGACCGCCGACCCGGCCGAGGTCGCCGACTCCGAACGCCTGATCCTGCCCGGCGTCGGCGCCGCCGGCTACGCCATGGCCCGCCTGTCCGACCTCGGCCTGATCGAGCCGATCCGCGCCTTCCCCCGCCCCCTGCTCGGCGTCTGCCTCGGCCAGCAGCTGCTGTTCGGGACCAGCGAGGAGGGCGAGGGCGTCGCCATGCTCGGCCTGCTCCCCGGAACCGTCCGCGCCCTGACTCCCGCCGCCGACCGCCCGGTCCCGCACATGGGCTGGTCACAGCTGTCGCTGGTCCAGCCCGATCCGTTGCTCGACGGGCTCGACGACGGCGCCTGGGCGTATTTCGTGCACGGCTACGTCTGCCCCGACGGCGACGCGACCCTCGCCCGCGCCGACTACGGCGTCCCGGTCCCGGCCGTGGTCCGCAGCGCCAACCGCTGGGGCTGCCAGTTCCACCCCGAGCGCTCCGCCGCCGCCGGCGCCCGCATCCTGCGCAACTTCCTGGAGCTCGATGCATGATCGTCTACCCGGCCATCGACCTCCGGGCCGGCGTCTGCGTGCGGCTGATGCACGGCCGCTTCGACGCCGTGACCCGCTACGATGACGACCCCGCCGCCCGCCTCGCCGCCTTCCGCGCCGCCGGCGCCGACTGGGCCCACATCGTCGACCTCGACGGGGCCGAGGCGGGGTGCGCCATGCAGCACGGCCTGATCGGCGACCTCGCCGCCGCCATCGACATCCGCATCCAGTCCGGCGGCGGGGTGCGCTCGGCCGACGACGTGCAGCGCCTGCTCGAGGCCGGGGTCAGCCGCGTCGTCGTCGGCTCCCTCGCCGTCTCCGATCCCGATACGGTCTCCGGCTGGCTGCAGCGCTTCGGCCCTGACCGCCTCACCCTCGCCATCGACGTCCGCGCCGACGGCGACCGCTACGTCCCCGCGCTCAGGGGCTGGACCGAGGCCGCCTCCGTTGACCTCTGGGCCGCGCTCGACCGCTATCCGCCCGGCGCCGCGAAACACCTGCTGGTCACCGACGTCGGCCGCGACGGCGCCCTGACTGGCCCCAACCTCGACCTGCTGGCCGAGATCCACCTGCGCCGCCCCGACCTGTGGCTGCAGGCCTCGGGCGGCGTCGCCGACCTCTCCGACCTGACCGGCGCCCGCTCCGTCGGCGCCTCCGGAGCCATCGTCGGCCGCGCCCTCTACGAGGGCCGCTTCACCCTCGAACAGGCGCTGGAGACCGCCCGCTCATGACCGCGCGCCGCATCATTCCCTGCCTCGACGTCAAGGACGGCCGCGTGGTCAAGGGCGTCCGCTTCGAAGGCCACGTCGACATGGGCGACGCCGCCGAGCTCGCCGCCCGCTACCGCGACCAGGGCGCCGACGAGCTGGTCTTCTACGACATCACCGCCTCGCCCGAGGGCCGCACCCTCGACTACGGCTGGGTGAAGAACATCGCCCGCCTGCTCGACATCCCGTTCAGCGTCGCCGGCGGCATTCGTTCTGTCGAACAGGCGGGCCGCTGCCTCGACCACGGCGCCGACAAGGTCTCGGTCAACTCCCCCGCCCTCGAACGCCCCGAACTGATCTCCGAACTGGCCGACCGTTTCGGCGCCCAGTGCGTCGTCGTCGGCGTCGACTCGAAGCGCGCCGGCGACGACTGGTTCGTCCACCAGTACACCGGCGACCCGACCGCCAGTCGCGGCGCCGGGCGCCGCACCCTCGACTGGATCATCGAGGCTCAAGAGCTCGGCGCCGGCGAGATCGTCCTCAACTGCATGGACGAGGACGGCGTTCGCCGCGGCTACGACATCGCCCAGCTCACCGCCGCCCGTGCGCGCCTGACCATCCCGCTGGTCGCCTCGGGCGGCGCCGGCGAGGCCGCCCATTTCCGCGACGCATTCCAGCAGGCCGGCGTCTCCGGCGCCCTGGCCGCCAGCGTGTTCCACACCGGATCGCTGGCCATCCCGGACCTGAAGGCGTTTCTCATCCAGAGTGGCGTGGAGGTGAGGCCATGATCGATCCCGACCAGCTGGACTTCGACAAGTCGGGCGGCCTGATCCCGGTCGTCGTACAGGACGCCGCCACCCTTCAGGTGCTGACCCTGGCCTATATGGACCGCGCCGCCCTCGACGAGACGCTGGCCTCCGGCGAAGCCACCTTCTTCTCGCGCTCGCGCGGCGGCCGCTGGCGCAAGGGCGAGACCTCGGGCGACCGGCTGCACCTCGTCTCCCTCACCCCCGACTGCGACGCCGACGCCCTGGTGCTCAAGGTCCGCCCGGTCGGAAACGCCTGCCACCTGGACCGCGTCAGCTGCTTCGGCGACGAGGACGCCCCCGGCCTCGGCCGCCTCGCCCGCCTGGAGCAGACCATCGCCGCCCGCGCCGCCGCCGATCCCGCCGAAAGCTGGACCGCCCGCCTGCTCGCCGAAGGCCCCAAACGCGCCGCCCAGAAGGTCGGCGAGGAGGGCGTCGAGACCGCCCTGGCCGGCGCCGCCGGCCCGGATTCGGAACTCGCCTCCGAGGCCGCGGATTTGGTCTATCATCTGCTGGTGTTGCTGCGGGCCCGTCACATGGTGTTTCAGGACGTCCTCGACGTCTTGGCTCAGCGGGCGGAAGCGGCCAGACCAACTCCCGGTCAAGCTGGGACCTGAACCTGAGGAGAGCGCATGGCGGCCCTGGTGCTGTTCGGAGGCGGCGGCGATCTGGCCATGCGGATGCTCCTGCCCTCGCTCTATTTCCTCGAGCATGACGGCCTGCTGCCCGACGGCCTCAAGATCATCGGCGCCGCCCGCTCCGAAGAGACCCGCGACGAATACGTCGCCAAGGTCCGCCAGTCGGTCGAGACCAAGGCGAAGGCCGACGCCGCCTGGTCCGATGACGCCTGGACCCGCATGGAGGCGCGCCTCGACTATCTGGCGGTCGACGCCACCTCCGCCGAAAGCCTCAAGCCGCTGAAGGACAAGGTCGGCGACGGCGCCTGCACCTCCTTCCTGGCCGTGTCTCCGTCGCTCTACGCCCGCATCGTCACCGCCATGCGCGCCGCCGGCCTGGCCGAGCCCGAGGACCGGGTCGTGCTGGAGAAGCCGATCGGCCGCGACCTCGAGACCTTCCGCCAGATCGACGACGCCGTCGCCGACGCCTTCTCCGAGAACCAGGTCTTCCGCATCGACCACTATCTCGGCAAGGAAACCGTCCAGAACCTGATCGCCCTGCGCTTCGGCAACACCATCTTCGAGCCGCTGTGGAACAACCTGTCGATCGACCACGTCCAGATCACCGTCGGCGAGACCGTCGGCGTCGGCGACCGCTGGCCCTATTACGACGAGTACGGAGCATTGCGCGACATGCTCCAGAACCACATGCTCCAGCTGCTCTGCCTGGTGGCCATGGAGCCGCCGTCCGACCTCGATCCGGACTCGGTCCGCAACGAGAAGGTCAAGGTGCTGCGCTCGCTGCGCCCGATCACGCCCGAAGAGGCCGAGCGGGTCACGGTCCGCGGCCAGTACGTCGCCGGCGTCGTCGAGGCCGAGCCGGTCAAGGGTTATGACGAGGAGCGCGGCGCCGACTCCGACACCGAAACCTTCGTCGCCGTACGCGCCGACATCGACAACTGGCGCTGGGCCGGGGTGCCCTTCTTCATGCGCACCGGCAAGCGACTGCCCGAGAAGCGCACCGAGATCGTCATCCAGTTCAAGCCGGTGCCGCATTCGATCTTCGACCACGGCGACCGCGGCGGCGTCGAAGCCAACCGCCTCGTCATCGAGCTCCAGCCCGAGGAGGACATCTCCCTGTCGGTGATGAACAAGCGGCCGGGCCTCGACCAGCGCATGCAGCTGCAGCCCATCCGCATGAGCCTGTCGTGGGGCCAGAACGACCGGACCGCCGCCCCGCCGCGCCGCCGCATCGCCTACGAACGGCTGCTGCTCGACGCCCTGCACGGCGACTCCACCCTCTTCGTCCGTCGCGACGAGGCCGAGCAGGCCTGGAAATGGGTCGACGAGGTCTCCGAGGCCTGGGAGGGCGCCGCCTTCAAGCCGCACGACTACGTCGCCGGCAGCTGGGGGCCCGAGGCGGCCGATCTGCTTCTCTCCCGCACCGGCCGCGCATGGAACTCCGGCAATGCATGAGATCCGGACCTTCCCTGACGCCGCCGCCTGGGCCGACGCCTGCGCCGCCCGCCTGTCTGAAGCCCTGTCCGCCGCGCTCGCGGAATCCGGCAAGGCCGTCTTCGCCGGCTCCGGCGGCTCGACCCCCTCGCCGATCTACGCCCGCCTCGCCCAGGCGCCGCTCGACTGGTCGCGCATCGTCGTCACCCTCGTCGACGAGCGCTATGTCCCCGAGACTTCGCCCGACTCCAACGCCGCCCTGATCAAGCGCGCCCTGCTGACCGGCCCCGCCGCCGCGGCCCGCTTCACGCCGCTCTACCATCCGTCGGTGACCGTGGACCGCGCCGCCGCCCTCGCCGGACACGCGCTCGCCGACGAGGGCGGGCGTCTCGACGCCGTCCTTCTCGGCATGGGGGAGGATGGCCATATCTGCTCCATGTTCCCCGACAGCCCGACCCTGAAGGCCCTGCTCTCCCCGACCCTGCCCCCGGCTGTGCTCGGCGTTCCCCCCGGCCGTGACGGCCGGGCCCCATCGCTGGAGCGGCTGTCGATCAACCTGCCTTACCTGGTCGGCGCCCGCCGCGTCGTCCTGGCCCTGACCGGCGCCGCCAAGCGCGCCGTGTTCGAGCGCGAGGCCGCCGGCGATCCGGCTGTCCAGCCGATCGCCGCCCTGCTGGCCCACAAGGTCCCGCTCGAGGTCCTGTGGACGGAGGCCGCCTGATGCCCAAGCTCAATCCCGTCGTGGCCGAGGTCACCGCCCGCATCGTCGAACGCTCGCGGACGACCCGGGCCGACTACCTGCGCCGCATGGACGCCGCTGGCGGCTCGGGCGTCGGCCGCGCCAAGCTGAGCTGCGCCAACTGGGCCCACGCCTTCGCCGGCCAGACCATCGCGGACAAGCTCACCGCCATGGGCGGCAAGGAACCCAACGTCGGCATCGTCACCGCCTACAACGACATGCTCTCGGCCCACCAGCCGTTCGAGCGCTTCCCGGCCGTCATTCGCGAGGCCGTCCGCGAGGTGGGCGCCACGGCCCAGGTCGCCGGCGGCACGCCCGCCATGTGCGACGGCGTCACCCAGGGCCGTTCCGGCATGGAGCTGTCGCTGTTCAGCCGCGACGTCATCGCCATGTCCACGGGCGTGGCCCTGACCCACGACGCCTTCGACGCGGTGATGTGCCTGGGGGTCTGCGACAAGATCGTGCCCGGCCTGTTCATGGGCTCGCTGGCCTTCGGCCACCTGCCGGTGGTCTTCGCCCCGGCCGGTCCGATGCCCAGCGGCATCCCCAACGCCGAAAAGGCCCGCGTCCGCGCCCTCTACGCCCAGAACAAGGTCGACCGGAAGACGCTGCTGGAAAGCGAGATCGGCTCCTACCATTCGCCCGGCACCTGCACCTTCTACGGCACCGCCAACTCCAACCAGATGATGATGGAGCTCGGCGGCCTGCACATGCCGTCGACGGCCTTCGTCCATCCCGAGACCGGCCTGCGCGACGCCCTGACCGCGGCCGCCGCCAAACGCGCCGTCGAGCTGGCCCGCGCGGGCGAGGGCCGCATGGCCGACGTCATCGACGAGAAGTCGATCGTCAACATGATCGTCGCCCTGCTGGCCACCGGCGGCTCGACCAACCACGCCATCCACCTGGTGGCCATGGCCCGCGCGGCCGGCATCCTGATCGACTGGACCGACATGGACCAGCTGTCGTCGGTCACACCCCTGCTGGCCCGGGTCTATCCCAACGGTTCGGCCGACGTGAACGCCTTCCAGGCCGCCGGCGGCGTCGCCTTCGTGGCCCGCGAACTGGCCGGCGCGGGCAACATCCACACCGACGTCCAGACCATCATGGGCCCGGGCATCCACCACTATTTCCAGGAACCGGCGCTGATCGACGGCCAACTGGTCTGGCAGGATGGGGTGGCCGAAAGTCTGGACACGGACATTCTCCGCCCCGCCTCCGATCCGTTCGACCGCGAGGGCGGCCTGCGCCTCGTCCAGGGCGACCTCGGCCGCGCGGTCATCAAGATCTCCGCCGTCAAACCGGAGAACCGCATCGTCGAGGCCCCCGCCGCCGTCTTCGAGACCCAGGAAGACGCGCTCCAGGCCTTCAAGGACGGCAAGCTGGATCGGGACGTCGTCGTCGTGCTCCGCTTCCAGGGCCCCAGGGCCAACGGCATGCCCGAACTGCACAGCCTGTCCCCCGCCCTCGGCGTGCTTCAGGACAAGGGCTTCAAGGTCGCCTTCGTCACCGACGGCCGCATGTCCGGCGCCTCGGGCAAGACGCCCGCCGCGATCCATGTCTCGCCCGAAGCGCTGGCCGGCGGCATGCTGTCCCGCGTCCGCGACGGCGACGTCATCCGGCTCGATCCCGAGGCCGGGGCGTTGACCACCGTCGGCGTCGATCTCTCCACGCGGCCGGCGGCGGAGCGGTCCGCCGACCACGCCGGCGGCTCGGCCTGGGGCTATGGCCGGGAGTTGTTCGCCGCCTTCCGCCACGTCGTCTCGACCGCCGAGGAAGGCGCCTCCATCTGCTTCGCCGGCCCCATGGGAGGGTCGGCGTGGACCGACCGTCAGCCGGATCCGAATCTCAACGACCGCGCGGTCGACGCCTGACATGTCCCGTTCCGAGGAGACCACCGCATGACCATCGCCTGGGACAAGACGCTGCTGGTCGGCGACGTCGGCGGCACCAACGCCCGCTTCGCCATCGCCCACATGATCAACGGCAAGCCGGTGCTGGAGCAGCACCAGAGCTTCAAGGGGGCCGACCATCCGACCTTCCTCAGCGGGGTGAAGGCCTTCATCGACGGCTGCGAGATCAAGCCGACCTCGGGCGTCATCGCCGTGGCCGGCCCGGTCACCGACGGCGCCATCGACCTGACCAATTCGCCGTGGCGCGTGTCCGAGGAAGAACTCGGCACGCTCGGCCTCAATCCGGTGCGGCTGATCAATGATTTCGAGGCCCTCGCCTGGGGCGCGGGCGTCGTGCCCCGGGACGAGCTGGCCTCCCTCGGGGGTCCGGAAGAGGGCGATCCGGAGTCCGCCGTCGCGGTGCTCGGCCCCGGCACCGGCTTCGGCGTCTCGGCCCTTATCCGCGACTTCCACGGTCGCGAGATGGCCATGCCCTCGGAAGGGGGCCACGCCTGTTTCGCCCCCGGCGATCCGGTCGAGGACGAGATCTTGCGCATCCTGCGCCGCCGCTACGACCGCGTCTCGATCGAGCGGCTGATCTGCGGCCCCGGCCTGCTCAACATGCACCGGGCCCTGGCCGAGATCGACGGGCGCGAGACCCACATCGACGACCCGGCCGAGATCACCGATCAGGCCATGGCCGACCCGCGCAGCGCCTGCGGGGCCACCCTGGCCCGCTTCTGCGCCATCCTCGGCGCGGTGGCCGGGGACATCGCCCTGACCACGGGCGCGCGCGGCGGCGTCTACATCGCCGGCGGCATCGCCCCGCGCATCCTGCCCTTCCTGAAGGCCAGCCCCTTCCGGGAGCGGTTCGAGCGCAAGGGCCGGTTCACCGACTACATGGCCGCCATCCCCACCCATGTCATCCTGCACAAGCACGCGGCCCTGCTCGGCGCCGCCCGCGTGGCCTTCGCCGAGGCGGGCTGACAGAAGATTCTCACGCAACGGTCACGCGGCCGTGAACCAAATCCGAAGCGGCGCATTATTCGGGCTCCACTGTGGAAGGAAACCCACCCATGCGTAAACTCATCATCGCCGCCGTCGCCACCTTCGCCCTCGCCGGCGTCGCCGCCTGCGAAAGCCAGGCCGACAAGGCCGCCGAACAGCAAGCCGACGCCCTGGAAGAACAGGCCGCCGCCGCCCCGACCGAAGCCGCCGAAACCGCCCTCAACGAGCAGGCGGACATGATCGAACAGCAAGCCGGCAACGCCGATGGCGGCATGACCACCGAAAACACCCCGAACACCTCGCCCTCGACGGCGAACCCGGGGCAGGAAAAAGCTCCGGCCTACTAAGACCTGGAAGTCCGTCCGGGGGCTCATGACCTCCGGCTGAACCCTTCGAACGGTCAGCCCCCGTCGCGCTCGCGGCGGGGGTTTTCCGTCGTCGCCCAATGGGCCATGGCGAAGGTCAGGAAGAGGGGGCCCAGCACCGACCACCGGCCGGGGCCGGTCTCGGACGCGATCAGGCACAGCCCCCACCAGACGGCGAGGTCGCCCAGATAATCGGGCCGGAGCAACCATCGCCGCGGCCCGGCGGGCGAAGGCGCTTCCATGGCGGGCGCCTTGCGATGCGTCGCCAGCTTCAGGCTTCCCAGGCCTTCAAGACCGATCCCGAGGACCGCCAGCACCGCGCCGGTCCAGCCGATCCAGCCGACCGGCGGCAGGAAATCGATCTGGCCCAGTTGCACCGGCAGCGCCGTCAACCAGGCGAGCGCGCCTTGCGGCAGGAAGAACAGCAGCAGCGAGGCGAGGGCCGGCCTCCAGCGCCGTCGGGACGCCAGCGCCGTCGCGACGCCGGCGTAACGGGCGTCCGCGGCGCGTCTCTCCGCGGGCGACAGCCGCCGCCACGCCTGCGGCAGCGCCCACAAGGTCACCAGCCACAGCAGCAGCCCCTTGCGGACCGGATCGCCTTCGGTGGCCGCGAATGTCACGGCCGCCAGCCCGGCGAGGAGCAACGGCCAGACGCCGTCGATCACGCCGATCCGGTTCGAGCGAACCGCCCAGACCGATAGCCCGAGCATCACGACCAGGGACACAGCGAGGTTCAGCCCTAGCAGGGCGGCGATCTCGGCCAGGGTCATGGCGGGGAACACCCGCCGCTCGTCACCGGACCCATCGGCTCAGTCGACGCAGATCGTGGCTTCGGCCCTGCCGTTCTCGACCGTGGTGTAGCAACCGAACCGGCTGCTGTCGGCCTGGCACTGGCCGACGGCGGCGGCTCCGGCGACCGGCGCGGCCGCCACGTCCTCGACCCGGCAGTCGCCCTGGCACTGGTCCCCGTCCGTGCATCGCCGCCCGGCGTCGGCGTATGAGACCACGCACTGCAGCGTCTGCATCCGTCCCTGCGGCAGCATCCTGCCGCCCCGCGCCTGGCAGTCGGCCGCCGCGGCGTTCTCGGGAACCCGGACCGGCGGCGGCACGTCGGTCGTATCGATCTCGCTCACTACCTGACCGTCGGTCGCGCCGGTGAGCCCGTCCTCCGCCGGCAACGGCTGGCAGGCGGCGGCCAGCAGGGCCGCGAGGATCATCAGACGCTTCATGCCAGCCGCCCCTTCTCGAATCCGGTCCAGACGTCGTCGTAGTCGAGCTGCATGGTCGGGCTGGTTTGCGCCCATTCCGTGGTCCGGATCGGGGCCCGCGTCTCGAACATGAAGGCCAGGGTGTTCTCGATCTTGACCGGCTTCAGCTCGGCGCCGACCGCCTTGTCATAGGACGCCTGGTCCGGCCCATGCCCGCTCATGCAGTTGTGCAGCGAGGCGCCGCCGGGCGCGAACCCGCCCTCCTTGGCGTCGTATTCGCCGTGCACCAGCCCCATGAACTCGCTCATCACGTTGCGGTGGAACCACGGCGGCCGGAAGGTGTCCTCGGCCACCATCCAGCGCGGCGGGAAGATCACGAAGTCGGCGTTGGCCGTCCCCGGCGTGTCGCTGGGCGAGGTCAGCACCGTGAAGATCGACGGATCCGGATGGTCGAAGCTGACCGTCCCGATCGTGTTGAACCGGGCCGTATCGTATTTGTACGGTGCGTTGTTGCCGTGCCAGGCCACCACGTCCAGCGGGCTGTGGTCGAAGGTCGTCGAGTACAGCCGCCCGCCGAATTTCTGCACGCACTCGGTCTTGCGATCGACGTCCTCGAACGCGGCCACGGGCGTCTGGAAATCCCTCGGATTGGCCAGTCCGTTCGAGCCGATCGGCCCCAGATCGGGCAGCCGGAATGCCGCGCCGTAGTTCTCGCAGACATAACCCCGGATCGGCCCGCCGCACTCGACGCGGAACCGCACCCCGCGGGGTATGACCACGATCTCGCCGGGTCGGGCGTCGATGCGTCCCATTTCCGTGACAAAGGCCTGCTCGCCCAGCTGCGGGACAATCAGCAACTCCCCGTCGGCGCAATAGAACACCCGGTCCGTCATCGACCGGTTGGCCGCATACAGGTGTATCCCGGTCCCGAGACCGGCCTCCGGATCGCCGTTGCCGCCATAGGTCGTCAGCCCCTCGACCCAGTCGGTCGGCGCCTCGGGCATGGGCAGCGGGTCCCAGCGCATCCGGTTCGGCGACGGCGGCGCCTCGTGGAACGGCCCCGACCGCACCAGACCCTGCTGGAACGGCTTGTAGGCCGGGTGCTGCGCCGACGGCCTCAGCCGGTACAGCCACGACCGCCGGTTCTCGCTGCGCGGCGCAGTGAACGCCGTTCCCGACAGCTGCTCGGCGTACAGCCCCAGCGGATGCCGCTGCGGCGAGTTCCGCCCCTCCGGCAGCGCCCCGGCCACCGCCTCGGTGGCGAAGTGATTGCCGAACCCCGGCATGTAGGCAGGCGCGTTGGCTCGCGTCGTCATGGTGCGTCGTCTCCCGTGGGAGAGGTTTAGGGCGCCGCGCCCGCCCGGGCTAGAACCCCTGGCTTCGCGCCATCCGCTCCTGATGGAAGCCGGCGTCGCCGAGCAGTTCGTTCAGCACCCGCACCCGCTTCATGAACAGGCCGACGTCGAACTCGTCGGTCATGCCGACGCCGCCGTGCATCTGCACCGCCTCCTGCACCGCCAGCTCGGCCACGCGTCCGGCCTTGGCCTTGGCCACCGACACCGCCAGCGGCGCGCTCCCGCGCCCCTCGTCCAGCCCCTGAAGCGCCCCCATCACCGCCGCCCGGGCGATCTCGATCTCCGAGAACAGATGCGCCGCCCGGTGCTGCAGCGCCTGGAACTCGCCGATGAGCTTCCCGAACTGTTTCCGCGTCCGCAGATACTCAAGCGTGGTCTGGAACGCCTGATCCCCCGCCCCGGTCAGCGACGCCGCCGCGCAGGCCCGGCCGAGGTTCAGCGCCCCCTCCAGCAGCGCCTCGCCGGCCTCCACCGACCCGATCAGCGCGTCCGCATCGACCTCGACATCGGTCAGCGTCACCCGCGCCGCATTGTGCGCGTCGACCATCACCGTCCGTTCGACCACCACACCGTCCGTGGACGGATCGACCAGGAACAGGCCGATTTCCTCTTCCGTCCGCGCCGCCACGATCAGGGCGTCGGCCACATGCCCGTCCAGCACGAACCCCTTGGCGCCGTTCAGCCGGAACCCGTTGCCCGACCGCACCGCCGTCGCCGCCATCCGCGCCGGCGCATGCTTGGGACCCTCGTCGACGGCCAGCGAAACGATCGCCTCGCCCGCCGCGATCCGCGGCAGCCACGCCGCCTGCTGCTCGGCCGAGCCGCCCTTCAGCACCGTCGCCGCCAGCACGCCCGAGCCCATGAACGGCGACGGCGTCAGCGTCCGCCCCAGCGCCTCGGCCACCACGCCCGCCTCGACCGCGCCCAGTCCCGAGCCGCCGTGGTCCTCGGGGATAAGGACCCCCGCGAACCCCATCTCCCCGAACGCCCGCCACAGCTCGCGCGACACGCCGTCCGGATCGCGGCTGTCCCGCAGCTTGCGCAGATGCGCGATGGGCGCGTTCTCGCCCAGGAAGCCGTCGGCGGCCTCCTTCAGCATGGTCTGCTCTTCGGTCAGGATCAGCGGCACGCGTCAGGCCCCCGGCAGTTGCAGCAGGTGTTTGGCGATGATGTTCAGCTGGATCTCGCTGGTCCCGCCCTCGATCGAATTGGCCTTTGTGCGCAGCCAGTCGCGCGCCATCGCCCCCTCGCGCGACCGCTCGCCTTCCCACTCCAGCGCGTCCGATCCGCCCGCCGCCATCAGCAGTTCGTGGCGTCGCTTGTTCAGCTCGGAGCCGTAGTATTTCAGCATCGAGGCGATGGCCGGATGCGCCTGCCCCGCCTTCACCTGATCCCCGGTCCGCTCCATGGCCAGGCGGAAGGCCGCCGCGTCCACCTCCAGCTCGGCGATCCGGGCCCGGAGCATCGGCTCGTCCAGCCGCCCGTCGTCGTCCAGCCCGATCGACCCGGTCGCCACCTGCCCGAGCGGCCGCCCGCCGGCCACCTCGCCCATGGCCCCGATCATGGTCCGCTCATGCGCCAGCAGATGCTTGGCCACATCCCAGCCGCGGTTCAGCGTCCCGACCAGGTTGGCCTTCTCCACCCGCACGTCGTCGAAGAAGGTCTCGCAGAACGGGCTCTTGCCGCTGATCAGGGTGATCGGCCGCGTGCTGACCCCCGGCGTGGCCATGTCGAACAGCACGAACGAGATGCCGAGATGCTTGGGCGCCTCCGGATCGGTCCGCACCAGACAGAAGATCCAGTCCGCCTTGTCCGCATAGGAGGTCCACACCTTCTGGCCGTTGACGATCCAGTGGTCGCCGCGGTCCTCGGCCCGCGTCTGGATCGCCGCCAGGTCCGACCCCGCGCCCGGCTCGCTATAGCCCTGGCACCAGCGGATTTCCCCCCGGACGATCTCGGGCAGGAAGCGCTGCTTCTGCGCCCCCGTCCCGAACTGCAGCAGGGCCGGGCCCAGCATCCACACCCCGAAACTGGCCAGCGGCGCCTGGGCGTCGAGGCGGCGCATCTCCGAGGCCAGCACCTTGGCTTCCTCCCGGCTCAGCCCGCCGCCGCCGTATTCCTTCGGCCACTCCGGCGCGGTCCAGCCCTTCGCGCCCATCCGCTCCAGCCACAGCGTGTGCGCCGGCGTCGGAAACACGGCGTTGCGCCCGCCCCACACCCGGTCCTCGTCGCTGGCCACCGGCCCGCGGCACTCGGCCGGGCAGTTCGCCTCCAGCCACGCCCGCGTCTCGGCGCGGAAGGTCTCAAGGTCCGTCATGCGCGCATCTCCGTCCGCGTCCACGTCGGCAGCGTCTCACGGATGACGTTGCGTCAGGCAAGAGCCTCGCCGGCTACTTCCCGCCCGGCAGGAACGGCGAGAAGGTGATCACCGTGAAGGTGTCGCGGATGTTCGCCCGCGTCTGCACCGACTTCGTCACGAAGGTCCCGATGTCCATGTCCCTGGGCAGCTGGAACTTGGCCAGCAGGTCGTACTGGCCCGAGGTCGAATAGACCTCCGACACGTATTCCACGTTGTCGACCACGTCCGCCGCCACGTCGTTGGCGTGGCCCAGCTCGCATTTGATGAAGACGAAGATGGCGGTCATCATGGCGGCGGTCCTTCCGGTGTTCGGAGGTTCATCTAGCGGATGACAGCGTGACGGGTAAGAGCGGGATCGACCTCGAGGCCGAATACAACAACCGCGCCCGCGTGCCCGACCATCAGGCGGTCATGCTGCGCTGGCGCAGCGCCGCCGAAGCCGCCCGCGCCGCCCATCCGCCCGTCGAGATCGCCTACGGCCCCGGCGAGCGCGAGGGCATGGACCTGTTCGAGGCGGCCCCCGACGCCCCCGTCGCCGTCTTCCTGCACGGCGGCTACTGGCAGGCGCTGGACCGCAGCTGGTTCTCCGGCCTCGCCCCCGCCTTGCTCGCCCACGGCGTCAGCCTCGCCATCCCGTCCTACGACCTCGCCCCGTCGGTCCGCCTCGGCCGGATCCTCCACCAGGTCCGCGCCGCCGTCGAAGTCGTGCGCACCCGCACCGGGGCCCGCCCCGTCGTCTTCGGCCATTCCGCCGGCGGCCACATGGCCGCCTGCATGCTCTCCGAGGCCCGCGCCTCCGCCGCCGTGGCCATCAGCGGCGTCTTCGACCTCGCCCCCCTGATCCCGACTTCGCTCAACGTCGCCCTGCGCCTCGACGAGGCCGAGGCCGCGGCCCTGTCGCCGATCCACTGGCCCGTCCCCAACGGCTCCACCCCCGGCGGCACGGTGCTGGACTGCGTCGTCGGCGCCGAGGAGAGTCCGGAGTTCCTGCGCCAGTCGCGCATGATGGCCGACCTGTGGGGGGCGAAGGGCGTCGAAACCCGCTACCAGGCTTTGCCCGGCCTCAACCATTTCACCGTCCTCGATCCGCTGTTCGACAAGGACAGCGGGTTGGTGAAACGGATCGCGGCGCTCGCGAGGAGAACGACATGAGGCGCATCCTTCTGGCCGCCGCGGCCATGGTCGCGGCCCTCTCCGCCGCCGCGGCCGCCTCGGCCTGTACGCCGGTCATCTTCACCGATCGCGAGACCGGCGAGACCTATTCCTCCGGCTCGCCCGAGTGGCTCCGGCGTCAGCAGGCCGATTGGCGCGCGGACGCCGACACGGTCTTCATCGCTCAGGCGCGAGAGGCGCGGATGGTCGCGGGCGGCGAGATTGAGTTCATGCTCACACCTATCGCCAGCGTTTATGGCGGAGCGTTGCCGGACACCATGCTTCGCTACCGTTGGCAGCCCGGAAACACCTGCAACCCCTTCCTGCTGAACCTGACCGACCTTGTGGTCGTCTACGCTGACGTTGATGAACCCTTTGGCTGGAGCGTCATCGGCCTGACGATGCCCGATCAGCTCCAGGATCCGCCCGCAGATTTCCGCGAGCGCGTGCGGGAGGTCGATCGCGGGATCATCCGCGGGCCGGCCCTGCCCGAGTGAGGCAGGCATCCGAAACACGCCGTGACGGACGCGATCTTGACGCATCGGCCCGCACGGCCGAGTCAGGACCGACCCAGGAGCCTCCCATGCGCCACGACCGCCTCGCCGTCCTCACCGCCCTCGAAAGCCAGGGCGTGGCCCCGGTCTTCTACCACCCGGACCCCGAGGTCTGCCTCGCCGTCATCCGCGCCTGCGCCCGCGGCGGGGCCAGGGCGATCGAGTTCACCAACCGCGGCGACTTCGCCGTCGACCTGTTCGGCGACATCGCCCGCGAGCTGCAGAAGACCGACCCGGACGTCATCCTCGGCATCGGCTCGGTGGTCGACGCCGGCACGGCCGCCCTCTACCTCAACCGCGGCGCCCGTTTCGTGGTCAGCCCCTGCCTCGTCCCCGAGGTCGCCCGCGTCTGCAACCGGCGCATGACCGCCTGGTTCCCCGGCTGCGGTTCGGTCACCGAGATCGGCCAGGCCCACGAACTGGGCTGCGACATCGTCAAGCTGTTCCCCGGCGCCAGCGTCGGCGGCCCCGACTTCGTCAAGGCGGTGCTCGGGCCCATGCCGTGGACGAAGATCATGCCCACCGGCGGCGTCGACCCCGACGAGGCCAGCATCGCGAAATGGTTCGGCGCCGGCATCGTCGCCGCCGGCATGGGCTCGAAGCTGGTCACCGACGCCGCGGTGAAGGCCGGCGACTGGGCGGGCATCGAGGCGCAGGTGCGCAAGACGGTGGAGGCCATCGCCGCGTTCCGGGGGCGTTGATCAACCTGCGATAGGCAGCCTCTGGCTTTTTCCTCCCCGTTGCGCAGCAATGGGGAGGGGGACCGCGAAGCGGTGGAGGGGCTGGTGGGTTCAGATCCGATCATCTACCAGCGCGCCGCCCGGATGCGCCGCCATCTGACGCCTCCGGAAGCCCGCCTCTGGCGCTGTCTGAAGGGCGGAAATCTCCATGGCGTGAAATTCCGCCGACAGCACCCCATCGGCCCCTACATCCTCGACTTCTACTGCGCCTCAGCCAAGCTCGGCATCGAGGTCGATGGCGCGGCCCACGGCACGCCGGAGCAGATGGCCCATGATCGTCGACGGACCATTTGGCTGGAAACTCGAGGAGTGACACTTCTCCGGTATCCGGCGCTGGCCATTCGGGACAACCTCGACGGGGTCCTCTCGGGCATCCGGGCAGCCGTCACCACGCGATAGCCGGGCCGGACTGACTGGCCCCTCCACCGCTTCGCGGTCCCCCTCCCCACGCCGGAGGCGCGGGGAGGAAATCACCGGATCACCGCCGCCCTAAAGCCCCAACGTCGGGCTGTTCAGGTCCAGCTCCGCCGCCGGGATCACCACCAAATCCGGATGCGCCGCCCGCAGGTCATCGATGAACATGTCGGCCTGACCGACCACCACCACATAGGCGTCGTCCGAACTCACCGCCTGCGCCGCCGCCATCAGGCTCTCCGGCGTGGTGGCGGCGATCTTCGCCGGATAGGTCTCGATCTCCTCCAGCGGCAGGCCATAGGTCACCGCGTCGGCGAGAAACCCGCCCAGCCCGCCGGTGGTCTCGATCGAACGGGTGAAGCCGCCGGTCAGGAAGGTCTCGCGGTCGATGACCTTCTGGTCGACCACCGCCTCCGTCCGCAACCGGTCGAACTCGTTCAGCACCAGCGCGACGACCTCGGCGGCGCTCTCGTTCTTGGTCTGGGTCGAGGCGCTCAGCAGACCGCCGTCGACCCGCGCGCCCAGCGACGAATAGGCTCCATAGGACAGGCCCCGCTTGGCGCGGATTTCCTGGAACAGATGGCCGTCCTGACCGGCGCCCATGATGCTGTTGGCCACCGCCAGCGGATACCAGGCCGGATCGGAGCGACGCGGCCCGCGCACCGCCGCCGTCACCGCCGCCTGCCCAGCCCCGGGCAGATCGACCACCACCACGCGCGGCGGCGCTGTCGCGCCCGCCCGCGCCGGCAGCACCGGCACGGCGCCCGCCGGCGCCGACCAGTCGCCGAAGGTCTCCCGGGCGAAGGCGAAGGCCTGATCCGGGGTCATGCCGCCCGTGACGATCAGGGTGGCGTTGTCCGGTCGCCACCAGCGTTCATGGAAGCCGACGACGTCCTCGCGGGTCAGCCGCGCCACGCTCTCCGGCGTGCCCGAGGCCGGCCGGCCGTAGGCGTCTCCGCCATAGGCCAGCCGGTTCAACACCAGCGCCGCCAGCGGCCCGGGCTGACGCAGGTTGACGGTCAGGCCGTTGATCGTCTGCGTCCGGCCGCGCTCCAGTTCCTCGGCCGCGAAGGCCGGCTCCATGACCACGTCGGCGACCACCTCGCCCACCGCGTGGGCCGAGGCGATCGGCGCCGAGACGAACAGGGTGGTGCCGTCGGCGCCGGCGCCGCCGCCGATGTTGGCGCCCAGCGCCTCCAGCGTCTGCGCGATCTCCGGGGCCGACCGGCCGCCCGCCCCCTGGCTCGCCAGGGCCGCGGTCATCGAGGCCAGGCCGGCGCGATCGTCCGGATCCGCCGCCGCCCCGCCGCCGATGACCAGTTGGGCGTTCATGATCGGCAGGTCGGTCGACTTCGCCGCGATCACCCTCAATCCGTTGGGCAGGGTCTGCTCCATCACCCGCGGCGTCGCCATCGCCCGCACCTCGCCGAGCGCCGGCGGCGCCATCCGCGCGCCTTCCGGCAACAGTTCGTTCGGCGGCAGGATGGCCGGCGGCACGGTCACGAAGGTCGGGACCGGGGCCGGGTTGCGCCAGCTGTCTTCCGGCACGCCGGCCGGTCGCGCGCTCTCGTCCTGATAACGCACCGACACCCGCGCCTGGTCGTTCAGATACGTCCGCGCCACCCGTTGGACGTCGGCCGCGGTCACCGCCTGGAGCGCCGCGAGGTTTTCGTCCGGCGCCTTCGGGTCGTTCTCGCTGACGATCGCCCGGCCGAGAATGAAGGCCCGGCCCGAGGCGGTCTCGCGCTGGCGCAGTTCGCCGGCCACGATCTCGGTCTTGGCCTCCGCCAGCTCGGCCTCGGTCACCGGCTCGTCGCGGATGCGCGCCACCTCGGCGTCCAGCGCCGCCTCGACGTCGGCGATGGCCTTGCCCTGGGCCACGATGGCGGTGGCGACGATCGAGCCGTCCTCCTCCATCGTATCGACGCCGATGTCCGCATTGGCCGCCAGCTGGCTGCGATAGACCAGCGCCTGGTGCAGCCGCGAGCTCTCGCCGCGCGACAGGATGGCCGACATCACCTCCAGCGCCGCCGCGTCGGGATGGGACGCCGACACGCCCGGCCAGATGACGCCGACGGCGGGCAGCGGGACGTTGGGCGCATAGGCCTCGACCAGCCGCGGCCGGGTGCGCGGCGTCTCCACCGGCCGCTCCAGCACCGGCACCGGCCGGTCCGGATTGCGGATGCCGGCGAAATACTGGTCGACCCATCGGTCCAGCTGGGCCGGATCGAAATTGCCGGAGACGATCATCGTCGCCGTGGCCGGGCGGTAATAGGCCTCGTGGAACGCCCGCGCATCCTCGATCCGCGCCGAGTCCAGCTCCTCGATCGAGCCGATCACGCTGCGCCGGTAGATGCTCTCGTCGAAGCTGTTGTCGCCGATCACGAACCGGCCGAACCGGCCGTAGGGCGGGGCCAGCACGCGCTGACGCAGCTCTTCCTTGACGATCGAGCGCTCGGCGTCGAACACCGCCTGGTCCACCACCGGCCGCGCCATCCGCTCGGCGTGGGTCCACAGCATCGTCTCCAGATACTGCGGCGGCACCGTCTCGTAGTAGTTGGTGAAGTCCTGCCCGGTCGAGGCGTTGCGGCTCCCGCCGGCGTTCTCGACGATGGTCGAGATATGGCCGTACGGCAGGTTGACCGTCTTGCGGCTGAGGATGTGCTCGAACAGGTGGGCGAAGCCCGAGCGGCCCTGCGGATCGTCCTTGCCGCCGACGTCGTACCACAGCGTCACCGTCACCGTGCCCGCCGTCGCGTCCGGCATGGCGTAGACGTCCAGCCCGTTGGCCAGTTCGCGGTGGGTGTACTCCAGCGGCGGCACGGTGATCGGCGCCGTCTGGGCGAAGGCGGGTGTAGAGAGGGCCAGCAGCGAGGCCCCCAGAAGCGCGGCGGTGCGGGTCATGTGGGCGGTCCCCCGGGATCGGCGTCTGAACAGGACCGGGACCCTGCCAGCCGCCTCGCCGGCTCCCAAGTTACGACGCTGTAATGATCGTCTCGACCTCGGCCCGGGTCGGCAGCGCCGGCTGCGCCCCCGGCCGCGTCGCCGCCAGCGCCCCCGCCGCGCAGGCGAACCTCAGCGCCGCCTCGGGCTCCATCCCCTCGAGCAGCGCCACGCAGATCGCCCCGACGAAGGCGTCGCCCGCCCCCGTCGCGTCCACCGCCGTCACCCTCGGCGGCGCGGCGCGGGCGATCTCGGCCCCGCGCTGGTGCATCAACGCCCCCTTCGCCCCCAGCGTCGTCACCACCCGACCGCCGCCCTGGTGCAGCGCGTCGCCGTAGAAGGCCGCCTCGGTCTCGTTGACCACGATCAGGTCGGCCCGGCGCAGCAGCTGGTCCGACACCGGACCGGCCGGGGCCAGGTTGACGCAGACGAAGTCCGTGGCCCGCCCGACCGCCGCCTCGACCGTCTCGATGGGCAGCTCCAGCTGCACAATCAGCGCCCCCTCGACCCGCGCCGGCAGCTGCATGGGCGTGACCCGGTGATTGGCCCCCGCCGCCACCACGATCTGGTTCTCGCCCGACGGATCGACCGCGATCAGGGCCACGCCGGTCGGCGCGTCCGCGTCGCTCTCCACCTCCGACAGGTCGACCCCGGCGGCCGCCAGCAGCGCCGTCGCCTCCTCCGCCATGGCGTCGTCGCCGACCCGGCCGATCAGGCAGACCTCGGCCCCCAGCCGCCGCGCCGCCAGCGCCTGGTTGGCCCCCTTGCCGCCCGGATGCCGCGCCAGCGTCGCCCCGGTCACCGTCTCCCCGGCCCGCGGCAGCTGCGGCGCGCTGGCGACCAGGTCGAGATTGATCGAACCGACGACGGTGATCCTCACGCGCAAGCCTCCGCGATCAGGGCGAACACGCCGTCGGCGTTCGCCCGGGTCGCCCAGCGGTGCGGCAGGCTCCCGGCCACCGCCTCGCGGAACTCCACCGCCGTATGCCCGCGCGTCAGCTCGCTGCCGATCTCCACCGCGATCCGGCAGGGCGCGAGGTCGAACAGCTCCGGCCGCGCCAGCCACGCCACGGGACAAAGGTCATGCACCGGCGGCGCGTCCCAGCCGACGATCTCGCGCTCGACCTTCTGCGAGAACCGCATCATCGCCGCCGCCGTATCGCCCTTCGGCGTGCCGATGGACGCGATCGCCGCGATTCGCGCCTCGGTCGCCCGCACCTGATGCGTCGCGTCGAGGCCGAACATCGTGACCGGCAGGCCGCTGCGCAGCACCTCGTCGGCGGCTTCCGGATCGGCCCAGATATTGAACTCGGCCGAGGCGGTGATGTTGCCGCCCTCGCTGCGCGCCCCGCCCATCACCGCCACCGGCCCCAGCCGGTCCCGCAGCGCCGCCTCCTTGCGCAGCGCCAGCGCCAGGTTGGTCAGCGGCCCCAGCACGGCCAGCGCCACCGTCCCCGGTTCGCGCTCCATGACCCGGTTGATGAGGGCGTCCACCCCGTGCCCGTCGGCGACCAGCCCCGCCGGGGGGAACGGCGCCATGAAGCCCAGCCCCTCCTCGCCGTGGAACTCGCCGGCGCCCGCCGGCTTGCGGCGCAGCGGCCGGTCCGCCCCGGCGTGCACGGGCACGTCCTCGCGCCCGGCGATCTGGCGCAGCATCAGCGCATTGCGCGTGGTCTTCTTCAGCGGTGCATTGCCCGCCACCGTGGTGACGGCCAGCAGCTCCAGCGCGTCCGAGCCGAACGCGAGCATCAACGCCACGGCGTCGTCCACGCCGGGGTCGCAGTCGATAATCAGGGCCTGGGTCTTCACCGGCTCCGGTTTGGAGCGGACCGGGCCGTTAGGCAACACCGCGCCATCTCACCGGCACGCCTTGACGCACGCCGCCGCCAGCACCTCGGCCGAGTCCACCAGCGGAACCGACACGTCCTCGGGCCCCAGCAGCAGCGGCACCTCGGTGCAGCCGGCGATGACCACCTCGGCCCCCGCCCCCACCAGCGCCGCCGCCAGCCGCCGCATCTCGGCGCGCGGGGCCTCGCCGGTGTCGCCCGCCTTGACCGCGTTGATGCCGGCCATGATCGCCAGGCGATCCGCCCCGGTCAGCCGCACGATCTTCGCCCCCTTCGCCTGCAGGGCGCGGGTGTACAGCGCCTCGCCGCCCGGCGTGGCCAGCACCCCGATCTTCTTCGCCCCGCCCGCCCTGGCGGCCTCGGCCGTCTCGGCGATCATGTCGATGAAGGGCAGGCCGACCTTGCGGATGCCGGCGGTCAGGGCGTGGGCGGTATTGCAGGGCATGGCCAGCACCTGGGCCCCGGCGTCGCGCAGCCGCATCGCCATCTGTCCCAGCCGGGCCTCGGCCGCATCCGGCGCGCGCTGGCGGTCCGGCACCTGCGGATTGATGTCGGCCAGGATGCGGATGTGGTCCTGGTCGACCTCCGCCGGGGTCAAGGCCTGCACCCGCGCCAGGAACGCCACCGTCGCCGCCGGCCCCATGCCGCCCAGCACGCCCAATACCTTGCCCATATCGCCTCCGCTCCCGGCGGCGGGTTGCCAACCGGACTTTCAGTCGTCCTTATGCGCCGAAACCATGCGGGGACGCCAATGCAGACCGAAACCGGGGCCGCGACGGCCCTGATCACCAACGACGCCGTCGTGCTCGGCCTGCTGGCCGCCATCCTCGGCGGCGTCTTCTGGGCGTCCAGCCTCCAGCATCCCTGGGCGAAGAAATTCTTCGCCGTCATCCCGGCCCTGCTGCTCTGCTATTTCCTGCCGTCGCTGCTGACCACCTTCGGCGTCGTCGACCCCGAGTCCTCCCGGCTCTACTTCATCGCTTCGCGTTTCCTGCTGCCGGCGGCGCTGGTGCTGCTGACGGTTTCGGCCGACCTGCCGGCCATCGCCGGGCTGGGGCCCAAGGCGGTGATCATGTTCTTCACCGGCACCGTCGGGGTGATGATCGGCGGTCCCGTCGCCCTGCTGCTGACCAGCTGGCTGGCCCCCGACCTGATGGGCGCGGGACCGGAGGCCATCTGGCGCGGCATGGCCACCGTGGCCGGCAGCTGGATCGGCGGCTCGGCCAACCAGACCGCCCTCTACGAGATCTACGGCGCGGGCCCCGACATCTTCTCGATCTTCATCGCCGTCGACGTCATCGTCGCCAACGTCTGGATGGCCGTCCTGCTGTGGATCGCCGCCAACCAGCGCAAGGTCGACAAACTGTTCCGCGCCGATGTCACCGCCGTCGACCGGGTCCGCGACAAGGCGGAGGCCTATGAGCTCGAAACCGCCCGCATCCCCGCCCTGAAGGACCTGATCTTCATTCTCGCCGTCGCCTTCGGCGCGGTCGGCCTGTCGCACGCCATCGCCGATCCGTTGTCAGCCTGGTTCGGCGCCACCTTCCCGTGGGCCCAGCGGCTGTCGTTCGACTCCAGCTTCTTCTGGCTGGTGCTGATCGCCACGGTCGTCGGCGTGGCCCTGTCCTTTACCGGCGCCCGCAAGCTGCAAGGCCCCGGCGCGGCCAAGGTCGGCTCGGTCTTCGTCTACATGCTGGTGGCCACCGTCGGCCTGAACATGAACATCGGGGCCATTCTCGACAGCCCGGTCTATTTCCTGATCGGCGGCGTCTGGATGCTGATCCACGTGGCCCTGATGTTCGGCATGGCCTTCCTGATCCGCGCGCCCAGCTTCTTCCTCGGCGTCGGCTCCATGGCCAACATCGGCGGCGCCGCCAGCGCCCCGGTCGTGGCCGCCGCCTTCCACCCCTCGCTGGCCCCGGTCGGGGTCCTGCTCGCCGTCCTGGGCTACATCATCGGCACCGCCGCGGGCTGGTTCACCGGCCTGGTGATGATGCAGATCGCGGCGGGGGCGGGTTAGGCCGTCGCCCGCATGAACTCTCACGGACGGGCCCCGGACATGCAGCGCCTCTGACGGTGGGCCGTAGATCCGCTACGGCTCCTTCCTGAACAGGTCCTGGAAGATCAGCGGGCCCCAGGCGCCGCCACGTGCGTGCACCAGCGCGCCACCCTCGTTGAGCTTTCCCAGACTGACGGGGGCGAACCCGAGTTGTCTGGCCAGGGCCGCCACGGGCGCGGTCGCGTCCTCGTCGTCGCTGGACAGGAAGACGACCCGGTGGCCGCCCTCGACGCCCGGATCGGCCGCCAGGGTGGCGGCGAGCAGGTGGTTGAAGCCCTTGACGAGTTTGGCGCCGGTGAACGCCTTCGCGACGACGGCGGAGGACGGGAGACCGCCCAGCTCTTCAGGGACCGGAAACAGGTTCATCGCGTCGACGACGGTCTTGCCGTCCCAGCTCGGCAGAGCCTTCGCGACGTCCCGATGCGCGTCGAAACGGACCGCCAGAAAAACGGTGTCCGCCTTGACCGCTTCCGCCAGCGTTTTGGGAAGGATCGTGGGTCCGATCGCGGCCGCGTCGGCGGCGAAGCTTTCCGGGTCGCGCGTGGTTGCGACGGACACTTCCATGCCGTTGCGCGCGAACGCCCTGGCGAGGGCCTGGCCGATCTTGCCGAAGCCGATGATTGCGTAGCTCATAGTCGTCTCCTCAGGTTTTCAGATTTGCGCCAGGCCGCCATCGACGGCGACCTCGCTGCCGGTCATGAAGCTGCTGTCGGACGAGGCGAGGAAGGCCGCCGCCGCCGCGACTTCCGACGGGTCGCCCATGCGCTGGAAGGCTGTCATCGAGCCGTAGGCCGCCAAGCCTTCCGCGCCGAGCGCTTCCCGCGCCAGTTCGGTCGCCGTCGCTCCAGGCGACAGCACATTGACCCGGATGCCCGTCCCCTTCAGGTCCTCCGTCCAGGTCCGCGCGAGGTTGCGCACCGCCGCCTTGCTCGCGCTGTAGGCGGTGAACGCCGGGGCGCCCGTCGTGCCGGCGCTGGATCCGGTCAGGATGATCGAACCGCCCGGGCCCATCAGCGGCAGCGCCTTCTGGACCGTGAAGATCGTACCCTTCACATTGACGTCGAAGGTTTCGTCGATGTGTTCGGCGGTGATCTTGCCGAGCGCAAGCTGGCTTCCCACCCCCGCGTTGGCGAAGACGATGTCGAGGGTTCCACGCTCGGCCTTCACCGCCGCGTAGAGCCGGTCGAGGTCTGCCTCATCGGAGACCGAGCCCTGCACCGCACGGGCGTTGGGCCCGAGGTCGGCCACGGCGGCGTCGAGCGCTTCCTGCCGGCGGCCGAAGATGAAGACGAAGGCGCCCTCCTCGATGAAGCGCTTCGCCGCCGCGCGGCCGATGCCGGTCGCGCCGCCGGTGATCACGGCGGTCTTTCCGTTCAGTCTGTTCATGTCATCCATCCCTTCCAGGCTCCGCCTTGGGTCGTTCGGGGACGCCCCCGAGGCCTTGGAAATGGGTCCGCCGGCGACGGGCGTGAGTGCTGAAGAGCGCACATCGGTGGTGCAAAAACGATCCGGCTGGCCATGAAGACCACCCGTGCTGCTGGTCGGTGTGCTAACTACGCGCTTTGGAAGGGGCGCCACACGGTGCCGAATTGCACCATGATTGACTGGCCCCATGATTGACTGGGATGACGTTCGCTACTTTCTCGCCGTCGCGCGCGGAGGCTCGGTGCGGGCCGCCGCCGGACGCCTCGGGGTGAACCACTCGACCGTGCTGCGCCGCATCGCCCAGCTCGAGGAACGCCTCGGGGCGCAGATGTTCGAAAAGCTGCCTTCGGGCTACCGCCTGACGGATGCGGGCGAGGAGGTCCTCGAGCTCGCGAACCAGATGGAAGCGTCGTCGCACCAGCTGGAGACACGCGTCTTCGGTCGCGACCAGAATGTGCGCGGGCTTCTGCGGGTGACGTTGGCGCCGACCCTGGCGACACACCTGCTCATGCCGGACCTCGCCGATTTCGCGCGCCTGCATCCGGACATCGAGCTGGACGTCCTGTCGTCCGGAGAGCTGGCGAATCTGACCAATCGGGAGGCCGATGTCGCGATCCGCGTCGTCTACGACCGCAAGACCCTGCCGCTCAATCTTCACGGTCTGAAGGGGCCGGAGCTGTTCGGAAGCGTCTACCTGTCCCGCGATCGACTGGCCGCGTGGCGCGCCGGCGCGCCGGATCCCGTCCGGTGGATCGTCATAAGCCACGACGGAATCCAGGACTGGGCCCGCGGGAGCGAGGTTGAGGCGACGGGGGCGCCGTTCAGGGTCACGGACGGCGAGGCGCAGATCGTCGCGGTGCGGCAAGGGCTCGGGATCACGACCTTGCCGTGCTTCGTCGGCGACGCCGACCCCCTGCTGGCGCGGGCGCCGGGCGCCCCCCTGCACCTCTACGGAACGCTCTGGCTTCTCACCCAGGGGGAGACCCGCAAGACCAAGCGCGTCCAGCTGTTCACGGAGTTCGTATCCCGCAGGCTCGCCGCCTACGCCCCCCTTCTCACGGGGCTGTCCATATTGCGCGACTGATACGCAGCAGGTCGCCGGCGCCGCCCGCGGAAGACAGGCGCCGGACGGGCGAGACTGACCTTCCCCTACAGCCCCGCCCCCACCACGCTCTCATAGCCGAACAGCCCCTGCGCCCCGCCGGTGTGCAGGAACACCACCGTCTCGCCCCTGAACGCGCCCTTCTTCGCCAGCGCGATCAGCCCCTTCATCGCCTTGCCGCTGTAGACCGGGTCCAGCACGATCCCGTCGGTCCGCGCCGCCAGCTTCAGCGCTTCGATCACACCGTCGTCGACGAGGCCGTAGCCCTCCCCGACATGGTCGCAATCCGCCACCACCATATCCGCCGTCACCGCGTCGGGCCGTCCCAGCAGGGCCGCCGTCTCGCGGGCTAGCTTCAGCACCATCTCCTCCTGCTTCGGCCGCGGCGCCCGCACGCCGATGCCCAGCACCGGAATATCCGCCCCCATCACCGCCAGCCCGGCCACCAGTCCGGCGTGCGTCCCCGCGCTGCCGGTCGCCGTCACGATCCGGTCGACCCGCAGGTCCAGCTCGTCGGCCCCGACCACGATCTCGCGCGCGCAGTCGACATAGCCCAGCGCCCCCACCGGGTTCGAGCCGCCGCCCGGGATCACATACGGTTTCCCGCCGCGCGCCCGCACCTCGGCGGCCGTCCGCTCCAATTCCGCCGGCATGTCCGATCCGCCGGCTGTGAACCGCACCCCGGCGCCGAACAGCCGGTCCAGCAACACATTGCCGTTGGCCACATAGTCGTGCGCCTTCGACCCGGTCCGCTCCTCGAGGATGACCTCGCAGGCCAGCCCGTGCGCCGCCGCCGCGGCCGCCGTCTGGCGCACGTGGTTCGACTGCACCGCCCCCTGCGTCACCAGCGTATCGGCCTCCTGCGCGAAGGCCTCGCCGAGCAGGAATTCCAGCTTGCGCGTCTTGTTGCCCCCGCCGGCCAGACCAGTGCAGTCGTCGCGCTTGATCCACAGATCGACGCCCAGTTCCTCCGACAGCCGCGGCAGCGGCTCCAGCGGCGTCGGCAGATGGGCGAGGCGGACGCGGGGGAAACGAGCGAGGTGCATGACGGAGCTCCGGGCTGCTACGCTAGATTTCGATCTTACCATCGGTGAGGATTTCGCCGCCTCTGATGCGAAACTGCGCAACCGACATGTTTGCAACGGCTTCAGCTTCGCCAACTCCGCAACAAGGACAGCTATAGATCAAGGTCGGTGAGCGATAGCGTGAGCGGAAAGCCGCAAACGACTCGCCGCTCGTTGCCGACGTTTGCTTTTTCACCCGAAGCAGGCGCACGACCCTCAAGTCTGGAGCACCCAGCGCTGCTTGAAGTCGCGCCTCGAAACCCGCCAGTCCGGCTTCCCCATCCGCCCATTCTTCCTTTGTCATTTCACCCACGGCCACTCGGTCGGCGGAACAGCTGGTCGCCGTTCCAAGACCGTCCGTGGCCATGTCTGTGTCACCGCTCAGCACCAGCTGGGAGGCCGTGCCGCCGCAGGCCTTGCACCTCAACCTGACCAACTCACCTTCTACCTTTCGAACGGCCATTTCTTTCTCCACCTGCCTGATCCGCTTCGTCGGTAGCCCCGATCAGCGTCCGCGCCCAAGCCTGCGCCCGGGAATCCAGAAAGTTCGCATAACCCCCGGAACCGAACTCGGCGAGTGATGTTTAATCGCTCGGACCAAGCGGCGATGCGCGCTCGACTAGTCCACCCGCGGCCCGGCCTCTGCCACGCCCCCCCGACGCAGGCCGGGCCGCACCTTGTCCCCTTTCCATCACCCCTTCCGCCGTCATCCTCGGGCTTGACCCGAGGATCAGACCGTCGGTGCGCGGTGAGCAAGCGGCGGTCGCGATCGCGGGGCCGTCCCCGTCGCACCGTCCCGGCCCTCGCGCCTGATCCTCGGGTCAAGCCCGAGGATGACGGGTGAGGCGATTGGGGATCGGGATTGGGCACGCCCCTTGCCGCGACTCCCCGGCGGCGTGATGCTGAGGCATGGCCGAATCGCCTGCCGCCCCCGCCCGCCTGCGCGACCGCTCCGCCACCGAGGCCCTCATCGTAGAGGCCGGCGAGCGCATCCTGCTGCGCGACGGCTTCCCCGGCCTCAACGTCCAGACCCTCGCCGCCGAGGCCGGCTGCGACCGCAAGCTGGTCTACCGCTATTTCGACGGCGTCGATGGCGCGGTCGAGCGCATCGCCGCCCGCGCCCACGCCTCGCTGGTCCGTTCCCTCGACGCCGCCCCGGCCTCCGGCACCGAGTCGCTGCGCGCCTTCGCCCACGAGAGCCTGACCGCCTGGCTCGGCGCGCTCAGGGCCAGCCCCCTGACCCTGCGGCTGATGGCCTGGGCCCTGGTCGAGTCCTCGCCCCTGCTCAACCGCATCGAGGCCGAGCGCTCGGCCGTGCTGCAGGCGTGGATGCGCGAGCGCCGGCCCCGGCTGCGCACCCCGCCCGCCGGCGACGCGGTGGCCATCAACGCCGTGCTGCTGGCCGCCGTCCAGCATCTCGCCCTGTCGGGCGGAACCCGACCCGGCGTCGGCGGCGTGGCCCTCGACGAGGCCGGCTGGACCCGCATCGAGACGGCGCTCGACGCCCTGCTGGTCGCCTTCCCGGAATAG
The DNA here is from genome assembly GCA_016183935.1 of Caulobacterales bacterium. GTDB lineage: Bacteria > Pseudomonadota > Alphaproteobacteria > Caulobacterales > Caulobacteraceae > Brevundimonas. The sequence continues at coordinate 3,530 of JACPDR010000005.1, read as the reverse complement.
CCCGCGGGAGCGGACCGCCGCGTCAGGCGTTGCCGTATCCATGAGCCCCGCCGCCCTCCAGCCGCGCCGCGAAACCGCCTACGCCCGCGACCTCGGCCGCGCCTTCGGCGGCGCCCTGCTGTTCAGCCTGCCGCTGCTGATGACCATGGAGATGTGGTGGTTCGGCTTCACCCTGCATCCGGCCCGGCTCGCCGTCTTCCTGATCGCCGCCGTGCCGCTGCTGATCGGCCTCGCCTTCTTCGCCGGCTTCAGCCATCGCCATCACGGCCTCGTCCACGCCGTGCTCGACACCTTCGTCGCCCTGGCCGTCGGCTATTTGACCGCCGCCGTGCTGCTGACCGTCATGGCCATCATCGAGGCGGACGGCCCGCTGCGCCACCCGGTCGGCCAGATCGCCCTGCAGGCCGTGGCCGGGGCCATGGGCGCCCTGCTGGCCCGGCGTCAGCTCAGCGCCGGGCGCGGCGACGGCGACGAGGACGAGGCCCGCTATCTCGGCGAGCTGTTCCTGATGGTCGCCGGGGCCCTGTTCCTCGCCCTCAACCTGGCCCCGACCGAGGAGATGATCCTGATCGCCTACCGGATGACGCCGTGGCACGCCGTCGCCCTGATCGCCGTCTCCCTCGCCGTCATGCACGCCATCGTCTACCGCGCCGGTTTCGCCGGCCAGGAGGAGCAGGGCCATCCGGTCACGGCCTTCTTCCACTACACCCTGGCCGGCTACGGCCTCGTCCTGCTGGTCAGCCTCTATGTGCTGTGGGTGTTCGGACGCACCGACGGTCACGGCCTGACCGAGATCGTCGACGCCGCCGTCGTCCTCGCCTTCCCCGGCTCGGTCGGCGCCGCCGCCGCCCGGCTGCTGGTCTGACCATGCCGAAGAAAACCGCCCCGCACACGCGCCCGCCCGTCCTCGAATGGATCATGGGCGGCCTCGGCCTGCTGCTGACCCTCGCCGTCCTGGCGATCATCCTGCGCGAGGGCCTGTCCGCCGGCGGCCCGCCGGTGATCGAACCGACCCTGCAGGCGGTGCACGGCGGCCCCGGCCAGTGGCGGGCCGAGGTCGAGGTGCGCAACACCGGCCCGACCACCGCCGCCGCCGTCGAGATCGAGGGCCGGCTCGGCGACGAGACCGCCGCCGCCACGCTCGACTACGTTCCCGCCGGCGGCCGGGAGACCATCACCCTCGGCTTCGCCGCCGACCCCCGCGCCGGCCTCGAGCTCCACGCCCGCGGCTGGACCGAGCCCTGATCATGTTGAAATCCGGCCGGTACGCAGAAGTGGTTCAACCTCAATGGATACAATTATAAGTTGTTAACCTTTGCGGCCTGTGGCTTATTTCCCGGCCGGCGAGCCGTTTCCGCGCCGCCGGGAGGACTGACCATGTTGCAGAAAGCCCAAGCGCCTGCTGTAAGCGTTGTCCGCGAGGTCGCGTTCGGACCGTTGACCCTCACCTTCACCGACACTTTCCAGCTCCGCTGGAACGACCAGGGCAGCGGCGCCGACCACGACGGCGCCTTCTACCACCCCAATGCACCGGCGGGCTTCAGCCCCCTCGGAGGCCTTGGGGTGTCGGGCTACAACAATCCCGACCACCAGACCTGGGCCCTGTGCGTCAAGGCCACGGTCGAGAACTCCGGCGCCGTGGCGCGTCCCACCGGCTACAGCTGGATCTGGGGCGACGGAGGCTCGGGCGCCGATCGCGACGGCTCGTGCTGGCGGCCCAACCCACCGGCCGGCTATGTCGCGCTCGGCGACGTTTTCGTCAGCAACTACGACCCGCCGGCCGTGGAGGACGTCTGGTGCGTCCGTGCGGATCTGGTCTGGGACGGCATCATCGCCGACTGGATCTGGGACGACAGCGGCTCCGGCGCCGACGCCGATTTCAGCGCATGGACCATCAATCCGATGGCCGTCTACATCAGCGACACCAAGATCCTGATCGCGCCGAACACCTACTACGGCCACGCCAGCCACGACCGGCCGAATGTCGCGGTCAAGGTCCTGTGCCTCGAACCGCCGACCGAGAGCGGGGCCCAGCCGCCCCTGCCGCGGCTCGACAGCTTCGCGAAGCCGCCCGAACAATCCGAGCTGGTCCGCGACCGCTGCGTCACCGTGCCCTTCACCGGCGTGACCGATGACCAGTACGGCGTCGACTGGAAGGTCGCCAATTCGCCCTTCTACGTCCTCGAACGCTGGGTCAATTTCCAGCTCGAGCTGTACGACAACAACCAGCAGGCCCAGCCACACACCATCGAGAGCGAGGTCACCGTCGGCGTCACCGAGACGTCCAGCGAAACCTTCAGCCACGAAGTCGGCATCAGCATCAGCTATGAGACCGGCGTCAGCTTCGGCGTCGGGGCCAAGGTCAAGGGCACCCTGTCCTACAAGTTCGGCTACTCCAGCTCGACCTCGGTCGCGGCTTTCAGACAGAAGACGATCAAGATGCAGCTGGTCACACCGGGCCAGCACGCGGCCGCCCTCTGGGCCCCGCGCACCCAGTTCCAGCTGGTGCGCGCCGACATGAGCAAGGTCGCCGACCCGCTCGTGCTGGAGGACAACGCCGTCGCCTTCTACGAGCGCGAGTATCCGGCGCCCCCGGGAACCAAGCCCCGTCGTCGCCTGATCCGCTGAGTCACAAAGGGGCGGTCTCCGGGCCGCCCCCGCTTGACCCGTCCCGCCCCCGGGCGCAGGTTCCGCCCGTTCTCCGGGGGGTCGCATTCGAGCGGCTGAGATTGAGGTGTTTCCTCTGACCCGTCGAACCTGATCCGGGTCATGCCGGCGAAGGGATGGGAAACGCTCGGGTCCACGCCACAGGACCCTCTCGCCCGACGCCGGCGCCCTCAACACCGAGGCCGCCATGAACATCGCCGTCACCCCGCCGTCGCTCCCCGAAGAGCCCAACGTCGATCTCGCCCTGAAAGACGCGCGCGATCAGGTGATGAAGGAGACCGGCGCCATCCCGACCGGCGAGCGCGCCGGCAGCCGCAAGGTCTATGTCGCCGGCGAGCTCTATCCCGACATCCGCGTCCCCTTCCGCGAGGTCGCCGTCCACCCCAGCGCCAATGAGCCGCCGGTGACCATCTACGACAGCTCCGGCCCCTACACCGACCCGACGGTCAGCATCGACATCAAGCGCGGCCTGCCGCTGGTCAAATCCAGCTGGCAGCTCGACCGCGGCGACATCGCCCCCGTGCTCAACCCCCGTGAGGTCAAGCCGGAAGACAACGGCCACGCCAGCGGCAAACACCTCGCCCCGCGCTTCGACGTCTCCAACCACAAGGTCTTCAAGGGCGTCCCCGGCCGCCCGGTCACCCAGTACGAGTATGCGAAGGCGGGGATCATCACCCCGGAGATGGAATACGTCGCCATCCGCGAGAACCTGCGCCGGGAGCAGACCGCTCCCTGCATCCGCGACGGCGAGGACTTCGGCGCCAGCATCCCCGACTTCGTCACCCCCGAGTTCGTGCGTCAGGAGATCGCCCGCGGCCGCGCCATCATCCCGCACAACATCAACCACCCCGAGGTCGAGCCGA
>JACPDR010000012.1 GCA_016183935.1 Caulobacterales bacterium | reverse complement strand
GGGCGGCCTGGCCGTCGGCTTCGATGCGCAGGTCGTCGGGCTCGGCCGCTTCGACCAGTTCGAACCGGTACTGGAAGCCGGAGCAGCCGCCGCCGTCGACAGCGACGCGCAGCAGGACCGGATGGCCCTCGTCGGCGGTCAGCCTGGCGAGGCGGCGGGCGGCGCTTTCGGACAGGGTCAGGCCATGCCCGCCGGCGTGGGGCGAAATCTCGAAGGCGGGGGCGGCCAGATCAGTGCTCATTGGACGGTGCTCACAGGGGGCTATATGAGGCGCGCAGGGCCGATCGCAAAGGCCCCGCCATCGAATGAGCAGCCGACGTTGATCCCCGAGCGCGCCGCCTACGCCGAATACCCCGAGCACAGCCGCGGCCGGCTGACGCCCGAACCGATCAGCCGCACCCGCAACGCCTATGCCCGCGACCGCGACCGGATCATCCACGCCACCGCCTTCCGCCGCCTGAAGGAGAAGACCCAGGTCTTCGTGGCGCACGAGGGCGACCACTACCGCACCCGCCTGACCCACTCGCTGGAGGTGGCGCAGATCGCCCGCTCGATCGCCCACGCCCTGCGGCTGGATACCGACCTGGCCGAGACGGTGGCGCTGGCGCACGACCTGGGGCATCCGCCGTTCGGCCATTCGGGCGAGGATGAACTGCAGGCGCGGATGGAGCCGTGGGGCGGCTTCGACCACAACGTCCAGACCTTCCGCGTGGTGACCCGGCTGGAACATCGCTACCCGCAGTTCGAGGGGCTGAACCTGAGCTGGGAGACCGTCGAGGGGGTGGTCAAGCACAACGGGCCGGTGTCGCACCGGCTGGAGGAGCCGGCGTGGAAGGCGATCGCCGACTATGCGCCGGGCTGGGACCTGCGGCTGGACAGTTTCGCCTCGCTGGAGGCGCAGGCGGCGGCGCTGGCGGACGACATCGCCTACAACAACCACGACGTCGACGACGGGGTGCAGGCGGGGCTGTTCACGCTCGAGGACCTCGCCGAGGTGCCGCTGATCGGACCGGTGCTGCACGGGGTGCGCAAGGACTGGCCGGACATCGACGAACGCATGGTCCGCATCGAGGCGGTGCGCCGGATGATCGGGGTCATGGTCGAGGACGTGCTGGCCGAGACGGAGGCGCGGATCGAGGCGGCCGGCGTGCGGTCGACCGAGGACGTGCGGACGGCGGGGCGGCCGCTGGTCGGCTTTTCGCACGGCATGCTGGCCGATCTGGGGGTGCTGCGGTCGTTCTTGTTCGAGCGGATGTACCGCCACTATCGCGTCAACCGGACGCGCAGCCAGGCGCGGCGGCTGCTGGGCGAGATGTTCGAGCTGTTCATGGCCGATCCGGGCACCCTGCCGCCGGAGTGGTCGGGCAAGGCGGGGACCTGGGACGAGGCGCGGCGGGCGCGGGCGGTGTGCGACTACATCGCCGGCATGACCGACCGGTACGCGATCGAGGAGCACAGGAGGCTGTTCAGCCTGGATCTGGGGCTGGATTTATAGCTCCGTCATCCTCGGGCTTGACCCGAGGATCGGACCGTCCGGTGCTCGGTGGGCTGGCGCACGGTCGCGGGCCTTCTTCACCGCACAGCCTGGCTTTGCCTCTGATCCTCGGGTCAAGCCCGAGGATGACGGGAAGGGGTGGTGGTCGGTAAGATGGCCTGAAAAAGGACTCCGACCGGGATAGAGTGTCTGTTCCGCGCGTCGATTCGCGCGGTGTGACGGAAGGCGCGGCCATGTCCCACGAAGATCCCTATCGCCCGAACCAGGGCCGCGACCGGGGCGCCTATACGCCGCCGACCGACGACGACCTGCCGTTCAACCGCGGCGGCTACGACCCGCGCCGGGGCGGCGGCGGTGGCGGCAAGGGGCCGCCGTGGACCCTGATCATCTCGGCGGTGGTGCTGCTGGTGCTGATCATCGCTGTGGCGGTCTATTACAGCCGGGGCGGCCTGCGCGCCTCGGAAGACGCGCCGCCCGCGGTCGGCACGCCGGTCGGCGAGATGAAGGCGGGCGTCCCCATCGACGCCCAGCCGGTCGATCCGACCGCCGGCATCGACGTCTATTCCGAGGCGCCCGCCGCGACGACGGACCCCACCTTCACGGCGCCGCCGGAAGAGGTGGCCCCGCGTCCCGCGCCGGCGCCGATCGACGGAGCGCCGCTGCCCGCTCCGGCCCGCCCGGCCCCGGCCCCGACCCCGGCCGCTCCGCCCGCCAAGAAGGCCGAACCCGGTCCAGCCCCGGTCGGTGGAAGCGCCGGCGTCCAGATCGGCGCCTTCTCGACCCCGACCCTGGCCGAGCGCGAATACAACGCCGTCGTCGGCCGCTATCCCCAGCTCACCGAGGGCGGCAGCCGCCGGGTGCAGGAGGTGACGGCGTCGAACGGCTCGACCGTTTATCGCACCACCGTCACGGGTCTCAGCCAGGAGCAGGCGAGGGCCCTGTGCGGCGCTATCCGGGCCTCGGGCGGGGACTGCATCCTTCGGTGACACGCTCGGCGGCGATCTACGGCTGCGGCGGGCATCGGCTGACGGCCGAGGAACGGCGCTTCTTCGCCGAGGTCCGGCCGTGGGGCCTCATCCTGTTCCGCCGCAATGTGGACAGCCCCGACCAGCTGCGCGCCCTGACCGACGAGATGCGCGACTGCATCGGCGACGCGGAGGCGCCGGTGCTGGTCGACCAGGAGGGCGGCCGGGTCCAGCGGATGGGGCCGCCGCACTGGCCGAAATACCCGCCGGGCGACGCCTTCCTGAAGGCGACCAACGACCCGCTGGCGGCGCGCGAACTGGTCCGGCTGGGGGCGCGGCTGATGGCGCACGACCTGAAGTCGGTGGGGATCAACGTCGACTGCGCCCCGGTGCTGGACGTGCCGGTTCCAGGCGCCCACGACATCATCGGCGACCGCGCCTATGCGCGCGACCCGGCGACAGTGGCTATGCTGGGCCGGGCGGCGGCGGAGGGGCTGCTGGCCGGCGGGGTGCTGCCGGTGGTCAAGCACATGCCGGGGCACGGGCGGGCCTTCGCGGACAGCCATCACGACCTGCCGGTGGTGCATGCCGACCTGAAGACGCTGGACGGCTGGGACTTCGCGCCGTTCCGGGCGTTGTCGGACATGCCGCTGGCCATGACGGCGCATGTGGTGTTCGACGCGGTCGATTCGAAGCGGCCGGCGACGACGTCGCGGAAGGCGGTGAAGCTGATGCGCGAGGGGCTGGGCTTCGCCGGCCTGATCATGACCGACGACCTGTCGATGAAGGCGCTGTCGGGGAGCCTCCGGGAGCGGGCCGAGGCCTCGCTGAAGGCGGGCTGCGACGTGGTCCTGCACTGCAACGGCGATCTCGACGAGATGCGGCAGGTCGCGGAGGGCGTGGGCCGGCTGAAGGGCCGGGCGGCGAAACGGGCGGAGGCGGCGCTGGCGCGGGTGGTGCGAGAGCCGGAGCCGCTGGAGCCGATGGAGGCGAGAAACCGGTTCGATGCGCTGATGAGCGGCAGGCTGGAGGCGGCAAAGGGGCCGGATGTGGGGGAGGCGCAAGCGTGACCGACGCCTTTCAGCCGAACCTGGACTTCGCCGCGGTCGAGCAGGCCGACGAGCACGACGCCTTCGTGGTCGATCTGGAGGGCTATGAGGGGCCGCTGCACGTGCTGCTGGCGCTGGCGCGGACGCAGAAGGTCGACCTGCTGAAGCTGTCGATCACCCGGCTGGCGGAGCAGTATCTGGCGTTCGTGCACGAGGCGCGGCGGCGGAATTTCGCGCTGGCGGCCGACTATCTCGTGATGGCCTCGTGGCTGGCCTATCTGAAGTCGCGCCTGCTCTTGCCGCGCACCGAGAAGGCCGGCGAGGAGATGCCGGCCGAGGAGATGGCCGCGGCGCTGGCGTTCCGCCTGCAGAAGCTGGAGGCGATGCGCAAGGCGGTCGAGGCGATCACCGCCCGGCCGCGGCTGAAGCGCGATGTGTTCACGCGCGGCGACCCCGAGGCGCTGGTCATCATTCCGTCGGACCGGATCGACGCCAGCCTGTACGAGCTGATGGCCGCCTATGTGACGCAGCGGCGGCGCGAGGAGCAGCGGC
>JACPDR010000011.1 GCA_016183935.1 Caulobacterales bacterium | reverse complement strand
GCGAGCCTCCAGCACCGCCAGCACCATGGCCAGCCGCCCCGTGTCCCAACCCACCACCGCCCGGCGCGGCGTGCCGTAGGCCGATTTCGAGACCAGCGCCTGCACCTCGACCAGCACCGGCCGCGAGCCCTCGATGCCGGCGAACACCGCCGCCCCCGGAGCCCGGTCCTTGCCTTCGCCGAGGAACAGGGCCGACGGATTGGCCACCTCGCGCAGGCCCGCGTCGCCCATCTCGAACACGCCGATCTCGTCGGTGGCTCCGAAGCGGTTCTTGCCGGCGCGCAGGATGCGGAACGGATAGCCGCGCTCGCCCTCGAAGCTCAGCACCGCGTCGACCATGTGCTCGACCACGCGCGGCCCAGCCACCTGGCCGTCCTTGGTCACATGCCCGACCAGCACCACCGCCACGCCCTGCGACTTGGCCAGCCGCACCATCTCGCCGGCGCAGGCCCGCACCTGGGTCACCGAGCCCGGTCCGGCCTCGTGGGCGTCCGACCACAGGGTCTGGATCGAGTCGACGATGACGATGTCGAACTTCTCGCGCTTCAGCGTGCCGAGGATTTCACGTAGCGCCGTAGCCGAGGCCAGTTCGACCGGGGCCTTCTCCAGTCCCATCCGCTTCGCCCGCGCCCGGATCTGTTCGACCGCCTCCTCGCCCGAGATATAGGCCACCCGCCGCCCCGACATCGCCGCCCGCCCGGCGACGTCGAGCAGCAGGGTCGACTTGCCGACGCCCGGATCGCCGCTCAGCAGGATGGCCGAGCCCGGCACCACGCCGCCGCCGCAGACCCGGTCGAACTCAGTGACGCCGGTGACGATGCGCGGCGGTTCGGGCGTGTCGGACTGCAGGGTCTCGAATTGCACGCCGCGCGTGCGGCTGCTGGACGCCGGTTTCAGCGCGCCCGGCGGGGCCGAGCGGCTCTCCTCGACGATCGAATTCCACTGGCCGCACGCGCCGCACTGGCCGGACCACTTGCCGTGGACCGCCCCGCAGGACTGACAAACATAGATTGCGCCATCACGAGCCATGCTGTTGGCTTACAGGAGTCGGCGGGGGCGGGGCAGGGGGCTCCGACGGGCGTGCGACCGATAATGACGTATGAGGAGGGGCGATGTCCGAAGCGACCTTCGTCAAGGTGTTCATCTTCGTCTGGTTCTGCGCCATGGCCTACGCGTTCAGCGCCCTGAAGCTGGCCATGAGAGTGCGGCATCTGAAGCGGAGAGGCGAGGCTGCGGACGCGCCGGACGTCTTCCATCCCTTTGACGGCGTACGGGGCATCGTCTGGTTGTTGACCGGCCGCTATGCCGGCCTGAACGACGAGGCAGTCACGCGCTGGGCAGGCATCGCCCGCGTCCTGTTCATTCTGGTTTTCCCGATGATTCTGGCCCTGTTCGCCATAGCGGGAACCCAGATGGGGAACTGGTCTCAGCCGGCATAGACCCGCGTCACCCGCGGGCCGACCGAGGTCAGCAGCTCCCACGCCACCGTGCCCGCCCCCGCCGCCGCGTCGTCCAGCAGGCGGTTCGGCCCGAACAGTTCCGCGGCATCCCCAACGGCGACATCGAGGCCGGTCACATCCACGGCGCAGACATCCATCGACACCCGGCCGACGATCGGACACAGCGCTCCGCCGGCGAAGGCCAGTCCGCGCGGGCTGTAACTCCGCAGAACGCCGTCGGCGTAACCGGCGGCGACCGTGGCGATGCGGCGGGGCGCGGCCGCAACGAAGCCGCGCGAATAGCCCACGCTCTCCCCCGCCGGCACGTCGCGCACCTGCAGCACCTCGGCGGTCAGCGTGGCCACCGGCCGGATACGGTCATCCGGCCGTCCCTCGGGCCCGCCGCCGTACAGGCAGATGCCCGGCCTCGACGCGTCGAATCCGTAGTCTCCGCCAAGGAAGATCCCACCCGAGTTGGCGAAGGACCGCACCGTCCCCGGATATCGCGCCGCCGCCGCGGCGAAGGCGTCGCGCTGGCGTGCGTTCATCGGCTCGGCCGGATCGTCGGCGCAGGCGAGGTGGCTCAGCACCAGGTCCAGGCCCTCGAACGGCTCCGGCGCCGCCTCCGGCCGGAATCCCAGTCGGTTCATGCCGGTGTCGATCTGCACCCCGCAGGCCCCGCCGCCCGCAGCGCGCCATTCGGCCATCTGGGCGTCCGTGTTCAGCACCGGGCGAAGATCGGCCTCACGCAGCCGCCCGGCCCGTCCGGCCAGGCACCCGTCCAGCACATAGATGGCCGGTCCCGCGCCCAGGCCCGTTCGCAGGTGCTCGCCCTCGCTGGTCCGCGCCACGAAGAAGGTCCGGGCGCCCTCGGCCGCCAGCCGCCGCGCGCAGGCCTCGGCCCCGAGGCCGTAGGCGTCGGCCTTGACCACGGGATGCACCGGCACGCCGCCGACCGCCTCGAGCGCGCGGAAGTTGGCGACGAGCGCATCGAGGTCGACGTTCAGGGTGGCCGGAGCGGACATGGCTCATCTAGAACCAGCGCGTTGTGCGATGCAACACGAACTCCATTCGAGGATGCTGTTTGACCGCCCCTTCATGGGGTGTTCAGATCACGGCGTTCTGATGGAGGTGATGATGCCGTTCTTTCGAACAGCGGGCGCTCTGTTCGCGGTCCTGGTTCTCGGGTTCGCGGCTTCCGGTGAGGCCATGGCCCAGGCTGAGCCCGCCGGCGGCAACGCCACGGGCGGACACGAGCTTTCCGACAACCACCATGTGGGCGACCATCAGGGACCGATCGGTCCCTACCTCAGCGCCGCCGAACTGCGCAACTGGCCCCAGGGCAGCCGGCGCCCCGTCCCCGAGCGGCTGGTGCGCGAACGCACCGCCGAAATTCTGGCCGAGGCCGGCACGCCGTGTGAGATCGTCGCCGCCCACAATCCCGGAGAGACCCGCCAGCGCAAGGAGATCTACGAGGTCGCCTGCCGCGAAGGCCCCGGCTATCTGGTGGTCGCCACCGACGCGCCCGCCGTCCTCAACTGCCTCCACCTCGCCGCCACCGAGGAGGCGCAGCGGGCCGCCGACGCCTCGAGGCCGGTGACCTCGCTCTGTCTGCTGGATCAGAACAAGGACGCCGCCGCCGCCCTGCGCCCGCTGGCGGCGCGGATCGACCCGGCTTGCGCGGTCGATCAGGCCGCCTGGATCGGCCGCGTCGGCGAGGACCAGGATCGCTACGAGGTCGGCTGCGACGGCCGCGACGGGTTGTGGCTGCAGACCCGGATCAACCAGACCGGCGTGACCGAGTCGTTCTCCTGCCTCGAGCTCGCCGCCATGGGCGAGGCCTGCAAATTCACCACGACGGGCGAACAGGCGGCCACGGTGGCGTCGTGGTTGCCGGCCGAAGGACCGGGATGCGGCGCCGACCGGGCCCGGATCGTCGGCGAGGCCGCCGGCGCCCGCTACTACGAACTCAGCTGCGGCGCCGGGTCGGGGATGATGCTGAGGCTGACGCCCGAGGGGCGGTTCGACCGGGCCTGGCCGTGCGCAGAGGCGAGCGGCATCGCCGGCGGCTGCAAGCTGGCGCGCACCGAGCCCTGACGATCTACCGCCGGGCGAAGGCCGCGCCGTCGCTGTCGAACAGATGGGCCTGACTGGCGGGCACGCGCAGTTTGAGCGCCTCGCCGATGGCGGGCCGCGCGTCGCCGGGCAGCAGCACGGTAACGGCCGCGTCTCCGGCGGTCAGATAGGCGTAGGTGGCGTGACCCAGCGTCTCGACGAAGGTCACGGTCGCGGCGATGGAGTCGCCCCGGCCGGACAATGAGAGATGCTCCGGCCGGACGCCGAGGGTCACCGCGTCTCCGGCCGCGGCCCGGGAGGCGTCGACATCGACCGTAACGCTCTCGCCCGCCGCCGTGCGCACCGTCGCGCTCCGGCCCGAGGCGGCGACGATCTCGCCTGGCAGCAGGTTCATCTTCGGGCTGCCGATGAACTCGGCCACGAACAGGTTGCGCGGCCGCTCGTACAGCTCCATCGGCTTGCCGACCTGTTCGATGACGCCCGCGTTCAGCACCACGATCCGGTCGGCCAGGGTCATGGCCTCGACCTGGTCGTGGGTGACGTAGACCATGGTGGTCTTCAGCCGTTCGTGCAGGCTGGCGAATTCGTAGCGCATGCGCACCCGCAGGGCGGCGTCGAGGTTGGACAGGGGCTCGTCGAACAGAAAGACCTGCGGCTCGCGCACGATGGCCCGGCCGATCGCCACGCGTTGCCGCTGTCCGCCGGACAGGGCCCTGGGCTTGCGGTCCAGGTAGTCGGTGATGTTCAGCGTCTCCGCCGCGCCGCGCACGCGCCGGTCGATCTCGGCCTTGTCCAGTTTGGCAAGTTTCAGTCCGAACGCCATGTTTTCATAGACGTTCATGTGCGGGTACAGGGCGTAGGACTGGAACACCATGGCGATGCCCCGGTCCGAGGGCGACAGGTCGTTGACCGCGCGCCCGCCGATGGCGATCTCGCCGCCGTCGGCCTCCTCCAGCCCGGCGATGGTGCGCAGCAGGGTGGACTTGCCGCAGCCCGACGGGCCGACGAAGACCACGAACTCGCCGTCCGCGATCTCCAGGTCGATGCCCTTCAGGACCTCGGTCGCGCCGAAGCGCTTGGTCACCCCGGTCAGCCGGACGTCCGCCATGTTTCCTGCCCGCCGTTTCTAGCTTTGGCGTCACCGTAAACGGTTACAGGCGGTGCGCAATCCTCGTGCGCGGGCGGGGCGGGCCGGCTAGCGGGGACCCTTGGCCTTGTAGGGCTTGCCCGCCGGCGGCTTGCCGCGCGCGTCCCTGGGGGCCCAAGGACGGTCGCCGCCCTTGGGCTTGCCCTTCCACGGCTTGTCGCCCGCGGCGGGGGCGGCTTCGGCGTCAGAGCGCGGCGCCCAGGGCGTCTTGCCCTCGGCGGCCGGCTTCTTGACCCACGGCTTCTTGCCGGGCGGCGTGGGGGTGTCGGCGGTGCGCTTGACCCAGGGCTTCTTGCCCTCGGCCGCCGGAGCGGCGTCGTCGCGCTTCACCCACGGCTTCTTCTCGCCCTGCGGCCGGTCCTCGCGGGCCTTCCAGGCCGGCTTGTCGCCATCCTCGCGCTTGACCCACGGCTTCCTGGCGCCTTCCGGACGATCCTCGCGCGGTTTCCAGGCCGGCTTGTCGCCGCCGTCCTCGCGGGCCTTCCACGGCTTCTTCTCTGGACGGTCGCCGGCGGGCTTCTTGTCCCAGCGGCTGACCGGCTTCTCGGACGGGCCCGGCTTGACGGCGGGATCGATCCTGACGCCGTCTTCCAGTCCCTGGGCGATGGCGGCCTCGAACTTCGCCTTCATCTCCTGGGTGATCTCGAACTTGGTCTCGCGCTCGAAAATCTTGATCGAGCCGATGTCGCGCTTGGTCACATGGCCCAGACGGCAGATCGTCGGCATCAGCCATTTCGGGTCGGCGTTCTTGTCGCGGCCGATGTTGATGCGGAACCAGGCCATGTCGCCGCCGCGGGCGAAGTCCGTATAGGGCACGTCCGGCTGGCCCTTGTCGTTGCGGCCCGTGGCCTGCTGGCGCTTCATCCGCTCGTCGTCATAGACCTCTTCCGGCGCCGGCAGCTTCTGCTGGTACAGGCGGATCAGGGCGGCCGCGACCTGCTCGGGCGAGCTCTTCTCGAGCAGTTGCCGGCCCAGGGCGAGCGCCTCCTCGTCCTCGACCGGCGCGGTCAGGACCGGATCGGCCAGCATGCGCTTGCGGTCGTTCTCGAGGATCATCTCGGCCGAGGGCGGGCCCGACCACTCGGCCTGGATCGAGGCCGACTGCAGCATCAGCTCGACCTTGCGGCGGCGCGTGTAGCTGACCAGCAGGACCGAGACGCCCTTCCTGCCCGCGCGGCCCGTGCGGCCCGAACGGTGCAGCAGGCCGGCCTTGTTGACCGGGATCTCGGCGTGGATGACCAGACCCAGGTCGGGCAGGTCCAGCCCGCGCGCGGCCACGTCGGTGGCCACGCACACCCGCGCATGGCCGTCCCGCAGCGCCTGCAGCGCCTCGGACCGCTGGCTCTGGGTCAGTTCGCCCGACAGGCCGACGACCGAGAAGCCGCGCTCGCGCAGGCTCGACGTCAGGTGCTTCACCCGCTCGCGGGTATTGGCGAACACCAGGGCGCCGGGCGCCTCGAAGTAGCGCAGCACATTGACGACCGCGAGCTCGACCTCGTTCGGGGCGACGCGGATGGCCTTGTATTCGATGTCGGCGTGCGATCCGGCGCCCGCCACCGTGTCGATGCGCAGCGCGTCCTTCTGGTAGGTCTTGGCCAGTTGCACGATGTCGCGCGCCAGCGTCGCCGAGAACAGCAGCGTCCGGCGCTCGGCCGGGGCGGCGTCGAGGATGAAGGTCAGGTCTTCCTGGAAGCCCATGTCCAGCATCTCGTCGGCTTCATCCAGCACGACGGCCTGAAGCGTCGACAGGTCCAGCGCCCCGCGCTCGACGTGGTCGCGCAGGCGGCCCGGCGTGCCGACGACGATGTGGCAGCCGCGTTCCAGCGCCCGGCGCTCGACCTTGGGGTCCATGCCGCCGACGCAGGACACGATCCGGGCGCCCGTCTGGGCGTAGAGCCACTGCAGCTCGTTGGAGACCTGCAGAGCCAGTTCCCGGGTCGGGGCGATGACCAGGGCCACCGGCGCGCCGAACTCGGCGAATTTCTCGGCCTCGCCCAAAAGGGTGGGGGCGAGGGCCAGCCCGAAGGCCACCGTCTTGCCGGATCCGGTCTGGGCCGAGACCAGCAGGTCGCGCCCCTGTTCGGCGTCGAGCACGGCGGCCTGGACGGGCGTGGGCTCGGCGTAGCCACGGGCGGAAAGCGCGCGGTCGAGCGCGGGATGACTGGCGGGGAAGGGCATGGAGCGGTCCGTAAGGCGCCACGGCGGCGCGCGCCAGCCCCGGGCGGGGCGGCGAAGGGGCGGTCGTATGCCTGCCGATCAAGGCGGAAGCGCGACGATCCCTTCCATTTCTGACGCCGCCGCCGACAGACGGTGACAAGCGACCCTTGTTCGGTAAAGCTGCGATGCAAGAGGGGAATTCGCCATGTTCAGATCATTGCTCGCCGCCACCACGGCCCTGACCGTGCTGGCCCAGCCCGCCGCCGCCTTTCCCGTGGGGCCGGCCCAGGACGGTTCGCGGGGGATTCGCCCCGGCCAGACCGTGCAGGGCGAGCTGCGGCGCGGCGACGACACGCTCGACAGCGGTGAATACAACGACACCTGGACCTTCCGGGTCCGCGCCGGGGAGGCCTATCAGGTCGCCCTGTCGGCCTCCGCCTTCGATCCCTACCTGCTGGTGCGCGGCCCCGGTGGCCTCAGCGAGGACAATGACGACGATCCGGCGGCCCGCGGCTCGCGCGACAGCCGCCTGAGCTTCACCGCCCCCGCCGACGGCGAGGTCGAGATCGGGGCCACCAGCTACGAGCCTGGCGAGACCGGCGCCTACCGGCTGACGCTCGAGGCGGCCGGCGCGGGGCAGGCGCGACCGGACGCTGGCCAAGCGTCCAGCGTCATCGCCGTGGGTCGAACCGTCGGCGGCAGCCTGGCGGGCGGAGACGAACAGCTCGACTCTGGCGAGTTCATCGATTCCTGGACCCTGCGGGGCCGGCGCGGCCAGCAGCTGGATATCCGCCTGACCTCGACCGCCTTCGACCCGTATCTCATGGTCAGGGGCCCCGACGATTTTTCCGGCGACAATGACGACGACGCCGGCGTGGATGACTCGCGCGACAGCCGGCTGTTGATCACCTTGCCCGCCGACGGCGAATACCAGATTTCCGCCACCAGCTACGAGGCCGGTGAGACCGGCGCCTACCGCCTCGCCGTCCTCGACGGCGCCGGCGTCTCGGCCCCCCGGCCGGCGTCCGAGGCGCCGTCGGCGCGCCCGGCGCGGGGCGGCGAAGTCGCCCTCGGCGAGGCGGTCTCGGGCGCCCTGGCCGGCGGCGACGACACCCTGAACTCGGGCGAATACGTGGATCGCTATCGCTTCAGCGGCCAGCGCGGCCAGCGCGTCGCCGTCGACCTGACCTCCTCGGCCTTCGACGCCTACACCATGGTGATCACCCCCTCCGGCGAACAGTTCGACAACGACGACGGCGAGGACGGCACCAACAGCCGGCAGGAACTGGTCCTGCCCGAGGACGGCGACTACGAGGTGCAGGTCACCTCCTACCGTCCGGGCGAGACGGGCTCCTACCGCTTCAGCGTCGAGGCCGGCCGCGAGCCGCCCCGCCAGGCCGTCGTGCCCGGCGGACCCCGGGTGTTCGCCCTGATGGTCGGGGTCTCCGACTACGAGGGCGACATCAACGACCTGGCCTTCACCGACGAGGACGCCCGCAAACTGGCCGAGGTCCTGCGCCGCGACGGCTCGCTGAACGACGCCAGCATCGTGCTGACCAACGCCGACGCCACCGTCGACGGGGTCCGCGACGCCTTCGCGCGGGTCGCGGCCGAGGCCGGACCGGACGATCTGTTCCTGTTCTTCTTCTCCGGCCACGGCGACCAGCAGCCGACCGCGGTCAGCGGCCTGGAACCGGACGGCAAGGCCGAAACCCTGTCCCTGTTCGACGGCGACATCGACGACACGGAACTGGCGAGCCTGTTCGCCTCGCTCGACACCCGGCTGGCGCTGCTGGTCGTCGACGCCTGCTTCTCTGGCGGCTTCGCCCGCAACGTCGTCGACCGTCCCGGCGTCATGGGCGTGTTCAGTTCGGAAGAGGACCTGACCAGCGCTGTGGCCGGCAAATTCCAGGCCGGCGGCTACCTGTCCCACTTCGTGCGCGCGGGCATGTCGGGCGAGGCCGACGGCGACGGCGACCGTCTGGTCACCGCCGGCGAGCTGGCCACCTATCTGCGCCGCCAGTTCCGCGTCGAGGTCGAGGACGTCCAGGCCACCACCCAGGAAGGCCAGCGCAACTACCAGAACCTCGTCATCGATCGCGGCGGCGTCCAGGTCGACGACGTCATCGTGCGCTTGCCGCTTGAGATGGGAGCGTGAGGGCGGCGGCGGCGCTCTACGCGGGTCTTATCCTTCTGGCCGGCTGCGAGGCGATCGGCCGCCCGCCGGTCCGGAGCCCGGAGGTGTCGGACAAGCACTACGGCTTCCGGGCCACCTTTCCGGCCGGGAGCCAGATCTGCGACGCGAGCAGCAGCCTGTCGGCGCTGCGCGGCTATCACCAGACCTTCGAGGCGGACCCGCCGCGGTGCGACAGCATTCGCGAGGAGACGGTCCCCGGCATGGGCTTGACCGCCACGGGCGGGCTCGGCCTCCCGCCGGAGCAGCTCAGGCGGGACCTGTGTCCGGTCGAAGTCCCGGCCGGCGAACGGGCTCCAGATGTCGAGTCGCTTATGATCGGCAGCCGGACCTCGACCGCCTGCCAGGGACGGAACACCGACGAGACCTACACGGTGTGGGTCGCGACCCTGGGGGAGATGGAGCTCGCTCCGGGCCCCGAGGGCTCCAGGCGGTCCGAGGTGGTCATCTATCGCGCCGGCCTGAACACCGATCGCAACCGCATCGCCCGGGACCTCCCGGTCTTCCGCGCCTTCCTCGCCACCATAGAGATCGGCCCGAGGGAATGGCGCGGCGATGCGGACGCGCTTGTTGCGCAGACGCCGGCCGGCTGATCGATCTGGAGGAGGAGTGGTGGATGCGACAGGGATTGAACCTGTGACCCCCTCGGTGTGAATCGCCTCAAGAGCCATTTCAGGGTGTTTCACTACATTTCAAGATCGATGCAGCATATTGAAATCGTTCGTTTCCAAATTTTTCTGCATTTCACCGTTATTCAGCGAGTGCTGTCAAATATGCCCCACTACCGCCCCACAAATCGCTAGGCTGGTGGTCCGATTTACAGGGTTCTCCGTCGCGGGCAGGGGTTATGGGCGCGTCCATTCAGCTTACCACCGACCGCCAGATTTTGGCGCTCAGGGCGGCGGCGGCGCCTTACGAAATGAGGGTCGGCGGGAGCCGGGGCCTGAGCCTTCGGGTCTATCCGTCATCGTCCAAGCAATTCGAGCTTCGCTACCTCACGGGGAGTGGCAAGCGCAGGCGTCTGGTGCTGGGGCTCTATCCGGATCTCTCGCTCGCCGAAGCCAGGGCGAAGGCTGCTGCGACACGCGTCGCGGTGCACGAGGGACTGGACCCGGTCGGCGAGAGGACTGCAGCGCGGGAACGGGCGCGCGAGCAGGCGAAGACCGGCGACACGCTCGACCAGCTCGCCGAAACCTACTGGGGGGCCGCGGAAGTCGGCTTGCACGGCGGGCGGCGCAAGCCGAAGCGGGCGGTGACCATCCAGAACGAGCGCAGCGTCTGGAAAAACCATATCCAGCGTCCGCTGGGCGGTCGCGACTTCACCGAGATCCGCCGCGCCGACGTGAAGGCGTTCATGCGAACCCTGATCACTGAAAAGGGATTGTCGGCCGCGAGCGTGGCGTCGATCGGAGGCGTCCTGCACGCCGTCCTCGGGTTCGGCGTTCTGGAGGAAAGGCTGGAATCGAATGTCGCCGCCGGTCTCGCCCGGCCGCTCGCCCTGACATCCCGCGAGCGGATGTTCGACGACGCCGCGCTCGGGGTCCTGTGGGGGGCGGCCGTGGAGGCCAGCACGCCGAGGACTCCGGGCGAGAAGACCGCCGGAGTCCATGCCCGCCTCGAGCCGGTCATGGGGCTGGCGATCCAGCTTTTGATGCTGACCCTGACCCGCCGCAACGAGGTCGCCGGCGCGCTCAAGACAGAGTTCGATCTCGCCGCCAAGGTCTGGATCATCCCGTCGACAAGGGCCAAGGCGAAGCATCAGCATGTCGTGCCATTGGGGCCGGATTGCCTGACCGTGCTCGAGGAGGCTTTCGCGCTCGACCCGAAAAGTCCGTTTGTATTTCCGTCAGGCCGGGCGCCCGACCAACATCTGGATCCCCACGCCATCACGCGGGCTTTCGCCCGCACCTGCGCTCGCCGAAAAATCCCGGTCGGCTCGCCGCATGACATACGGCGTTCGGGAGCGACCACCCTGACCGGCCGCTACGGCGTCACCCGTTTCGTCGTCGGTCTGGTCCTGGGACATACGGCTAACGAGGGCGCCGCTGTCACCGGCGTATACGATCGCCACACCTATCTGCCGGAAAAGCGGTCGGCCCTGGCGGCGTGGGCCGGACATCTGACGGGATCACCGGCGCCCTTCGCCGAAAACGCGGGCGGATCCCTCGACACGCGGGCGGCTGGTTCTACATCGGAGATAGAGGCGGCCAAGGCCCGGGCTCTTCAATTGGTCGCGGACGGCGACCTGCACCAGGCCGTCTTCTCGATCTGCATGGACATGGCCCGCCGGTCCGAGATCGCGTCATCGCACATGGACATCCTGGCCAAAGCGGGCCTCGATCTGGCGCGAGGCGGATTGAAGGTCGAAGTCGAGCGCTGGATCAGCGGGTTTCGCTGACAAATGCTCTGGTGTCTGGTTGAACGTGAATGGCCGCTCCTGACTCGTTGGTGAACTTCGTAACGTCTGCAGTTGGGCCTCTAGTCGCCTGTCCTGCGACTCCCCCTTCTCAGCGCGGTCCAGAACGTAAACGTCTGGTGCTCGGAGGCCGAGCGAAGTAGCGGCGACGAGCCCACACGCCAACAAGATCACCGGAGGTGCGAGCTTACCCTTCCACAGGTAGAGAGTGATCAGCGCGCCCGTTGCGATAGCGATCACTAGGAGTGTGCGACCTTGGGATGACAGGAGGCCACGCCCAAGCTCGAGGGTGGTCGCCGCGATCAGACCGACGACGCCAGCCGCCACACCCTCCAGCAACAGCTTTACGCGGGGTGCTTCCACCAGAGTTTCAAGCCGGTCGTAGAAGATCAGCGAGAAGGCGAACGCGGGTAGGAAGATGCCTGCTGTGATGGCGACTGCGCCTAGCGGACCTCCGGCGACATAGCCGATGAAGGTCGAGAAGATGATCAGGGGCGCGGGCAGGATGCCCGAGAGGGCGAGGCCATCGAGGAACTGGCCGTCTCCCATCCAGCCGCGACCGACCGCGTCGTTCCGCAGGAAGGGAATGGCGGTGTAGGCCCCGCCGAAGGTCAGCAGGCCGGCCTTCAAACCGGAGAGGAACAGGACCAGTGACGCCACCGATCCGGGCGATTCCGCGACCAGGACGGTAGCGGCTTCCGCAGCCTTCTCCGGGATAACCAGGGTCACGGCGATTGCGACCACTGCGGCAAGCGCGGCGACGCCGAGCGCCAAGCCTTTGCGTCCCGCCTTCGCTAGCAAATAGACCACGCCGGAAGCGGGCAGGGTGATCCAGAAGGTGACGCCCAGAAGCGCCGCGACGCCGGCAACGATCCCGACGGCCCATAGCCAGCGGTCGACGAGAACGTGCTCGCCGATACGGTGAACCGCCCGGATGATCAGCGCGATGACCGCCGCCTGGACACCGAGGAAGGCCGCGCCAACCCAAGACCGGTCGAAGTCGATGCGGAAATAGAGCCAAGACAGCAGCAGCATCAGGACGAAGCCCGGCAGCATGAAGCCGAGACCGGCGAGCAGCCCACCCCACCGGCCCTTGGCCCGCATTCCGAGGTGAACGCACAGTTCGTGGGCCTCCGGGCCGGGGAGGACCTGCATGACGGCCAGGAGCCGGTTGAACCGGGCGCTGGACATCCAGCGCTCCTCGTCGACCAGTTCGCGCCTCACCATGGCGATCTGGGCGACGGGGCCGCCGAAGGCCAACGCACCGAACTTGAGGAAGCGTAGGAAAAGGCCACCATGGGTCATGGCAGGTGGCGACGGTTCCTGCGCCGTCGCGCGATCGGGGAAAGCCGGGGATTTGGACAAGGCGCGCTCCTTGCCGCGCTTCGCGCGACCAGAGCGGGTCTTGGGCTACGGCGCCTCAACCGGGCGCCCGCAACCAGGCCCGGAGGTTCATTCTAGTTCAGACCGATATGCCGGAAAAGGGCCTGTGCCGAACGCTCCGGGTTCTCGCGAGACGCCTTCAAGGGCAGGATGGGCCCATGTTCTCCCCCCTGCGTCACCCGGCCTATCGCCACCTGTTCACCGCCCAGGTCGCGGCGTTGCTCGGCGCCGGGCTGGCCACCGTGGCGCTCGGCTTGCTGGCTCATGACCTGGCGGGCGCGAGCGCCGGGGAAATCCTCGGCGCGGCCCTGGCGATCAAGATGGTCGCCTATATCGGGGTGGCGCCGTTCGCGAGCGCCCTGGCGGCTCATCTCCCGAGGAAGACGCTGCTGGTGTCGCTCGACATCGTGCGGGCGGGCGTCGCGGCGTCCCTGCCCTTCGTCGGCGAGGCCTGGCAGGTCTACGCCCTGATGACCATCCTCTATGTCGCCTCGGCCGCCTTCACCCCCGCCTTCCAGGCCATGATCCCGGACCTGTTGGAGGACGAGGCGGAATACACCAAGGCCCTGTCCCTCTCGCGGCTGGCCGCAGACCTGGAGAGCGTGGCCAGTCCGGTGCTGGCCGCCCTGCTGCTGGCGGTGATGAGTTACAGCAACCTGTTCGCGGGCACGGCGGTCGGCTTCGTCGTCTCGGCGCTGTTTGTCGTCAGCGCCGTCCTCCCGGCGCTCAGCACGGCTCAGTCCCGCCCGTTCCTGCAACGCCTGACCGGCGGTGTCCGGCTGTTCGCCCTGACGCCGCGTCTTCGAGGTCTTCTGGCGATCAGCCTGGCGACGGCAGCCGGTGGGGCGATGGTGTTCGTCAACACGGTCGTCCTGGTGCAATCGGGCTTTGCGATGTCGGAGCAGGCGACGGCCTGGGCGCTGGCGGCGTTCGGCGGGGGATCGATGACGGCGGCCGTGATCCTGCCCCGCCTGCTGGCGCGATTGCCCGACCGCTCGGCGATGGTCCTGGGCGCGGGGACCATGACCGTGGTGCTCCTGTCCGGGCCGTGGCTCGCGGTCAGTTACCCAGCGCTGCTGGCGCTGTGGGTCGTGATGGGCTTCGGCTATTCCCTGACCATCACCCCGGCGGGCCGCGCCCTGCGGCGGTCGTCGGGTCCCGCCGACCGACCGGCGCTGTTCGCGGCGCAGTTCGCCCTGTCCCACGCTTGCTGGCTGATCGCCTATCCGGTGGCCGGTCTGGTCAGCGCAGAGGCCGATCCCGGCGCGGCCTTCCTCGTGCTCGCGGGGCTGTGCGCGACGGGCACGATGGCCGCCCTCGTGATCTGGCCCGCCCACGACCCGGAGACCCTGCCGCACCGGCACGACGACCTTGCGCCGGATGATCCGCATCTGGCCGGGGCGCATGCCGTTGACGAGACGGGCGTCCATGCCCATCCCTTCGTCGTCGACGAACAGCATGCCCGCTGGCCGTCCGGAAAAAGTTGATCCGCGCGCGCTCCGCGCCCCCGCTACTCGATGAACTCCACACGCTCGTAGGAGCCCCGGGTTTCCAGCGTGATCGTCACCGGCTCGTCCCCCCGATTGCGCCAGAACCAGCCGTGCTTGCCGTCAAAAGCGGCGACCAGCGTTCCTTGCACGCGCGTGTCCGTCCCCTTGCCATAGCCATGGTAGGAGATCCCTCGACCATCACCGTGCGTGTCGTAGTTCACCGCTCCGCCATCGGTGGACCAGGTGAACTCGGCGCGGTCCCCTTCCTTCATGGTCAGTTTGATCTCCGCGCCCTCGTCGGGTTCGAGCGTCAGGCTGGTGCGGTCCGAACGCGCGGCGGCGGGCGCGGGCGGCGGCGTCTGAAGGACGGCTGAAGACGCGGCGACGGCCGGCGCCGTCTCTCCGACCGGCGGCGCTTCGGAAGGTCGGACCATCGCCGCCTCCGAAGGGGCGGCGGCGGTCGTGGCGAAGGTGACCGCTTGCGCTGGCGCACCGGCTTCCTCGGCGGCGGCTTCCGCGGCGAGTCGCCTCTTGATGCGCCCCATCTCGGTCAGGCCGAGCAGGGAACCGACCCGGGTGGGATCGATGCCGTATTCCGCCGGCAGGACGACCGTCACGAGCAGGGCCGAGGCGACCACGACGGCGATGCCGGTCGACTTCAGCAGCTTGCCGGTCGAGGGCAGTTCGGAGGCGTCGGGTTTGTTGGCGTTGTACATGGGTCAGGTCTCCGGTCAGGCGACGAGGAAGCCGACGAGCTGATAGCCCGCCAGAATGAAGCCGAGGGTCATGAGCACGACGTTGGCGGCGTAGGCATGCCGCCAGAAGCTGGACGTCTTCCGCCAGAAGCCCATGACGATGAGGATGGCGCCGAGCGCCAGCAACTGGCCTGCTTCGACGCCGATGTTGAAGGCGATCAGGTTGCCGATCAGCCCGTCGGACGACAGGTTGAAGTCCTGAAGTTTGGTGGCGAGGCCGAAGCCGTGGACCAGGCCGAAGATCAGGGTCGCGGCCCTGGTGGAGGGCTGGAAACCGAACCAGCGCTGGTAGGCCCCGATGTTGTCGAGCGCCTTGTAGACGACCGACAGCCCGATGACGGCGTCGACCAGATAGCTGGAGACGCTGATGTCGGTCAGCACGCCCAGCAGCAGGGTCGTCGAGTGACCGATGGCGAACAGCGTCACATAGAGGCTGACGTCCTTCATCCGATAGAGGAAGAAGATCACCCCGAGCAGGAACAGCAGATGGTCGTAACCGGTGACCATGTGCTTGGCCCCCAGATAGACGAACGGCCAGAACAGGAAGCCCGAGGTCTCCTGGATGTAACCCTTGTCGCCTTCGGCGACGCCGTGGGCGAAGGCGGCCGTGAGCAGCCCGTTGAGAAACAGGATCAGCAGCCCCAGCACGAAGACGCCAGCGGGCGTCCTCAGCCAGGCGGCCCACCGATGGGTCGCGGCGGTCATGCGTTACTCCGATTGAAGGGAAGACGGGACAGCCAGGCCGGACGCGCGCCGGCAGGGCGAGGCGGGCGGCCGTGGACGAGGCTGTAGAGGGCGGGCAGCACCAGCAGGGTCAGGATGGTCGACGAGATGATCCCCCCGATCACGACCGTCGCCAGCGGACGCTGCACCTCGGCCCCGGCGCCCACGTTCAGCGCCATGGGCACGAAGCCGAGGCTGGCGACCAGAGCGGTCATCAGCACCGGACGCAGCCGGGTCAGGGCCCCCTCGCGGATCGCCTCGCCGAGCGGTCTGCCCTCGGCGATCAGGGTTCGGATGAAGCTGACCATCACCACGCCGTTGAGCACGGCGACGCCGGACAGGGCGATGAAGCCGACCGCCGCCGAGATCGACAAGGGCAGGCCTCGCATCGCCAAAGCCGCCACGCCTCCGGTCAAGGCCAGGGGCACGCCGGAGAAGACGATGGCCGAGTCCTTGACCGACCGGAACAGGGCGAACAGCAGGCCGAAGATCAGCAGCAGGACGACCGGCACGACCAGTTGCAGGCGCTTGGCCGCCGAGATCAGTTGCTCGAACGTGCCGCCATAGCTGATCCAGTATCCGGCCGGGACCTCGACCTCGGCCCCGACCTTTTCCTGCACCTCGGCGATGAACGAGCCGAGGTCGCGACCCCGCACATTGGCGGTGACGACAACGCGGCGCTTGCCGTCCTCGCGACTGATCTGGTTCGGGCCTTTCTCGACGACGACCGTCGCGATCTCTTCCAGCGGCACGAAGGCCGTTCCGCCAGAGCCGGGCACGGGGATGCGCAGCCGACCGATAGCTTCGGTGTCCTCCCGCAACGTCTCGGGCAGGCGCACGACCACATCGAAGCGCCGGTCGCCTTCGAACACCTGACCGGCGACAACACCGCCGATCGAGGTCGAGACGACCTGCTGCATGTCATCCATGCTGATCCCGAGCCGTGACAGGGCGGCGCGGTCAGGTCTGATCTGGAGCACCGGCAAGCCGGTCACCTGCTCGACCGAAACGTCCTCGGCGCCCTCGATGCCGCCGACCACGCCTTCGATGGCGTTACCGACCTCAAGCAGTTCGTCGAGATCGTCGCCGAAGACCTTGATGGCCACATCCGCCCGGACACCGGAGAGAAGTTCGTTGAAGCGCATCTGGATCGGCTGGGTGAACTCGTAATTGTTGCCCGGTATCTGGGCGACGGCGGCCTGAAGTTCGGCCAGAAGTTCGGTTCGGGGCTTGCGCGGGTTCGGCCAGTCCTTGCGGTCCTTCAGCATGATGAAGGTGTCGGCGACCGAGGGCGGCATGGGGTCGGTCGCCACCTCGGCCGTGCCGATCTTGGCCACGACGCGCTCGACTTCGGGGAACTGCGCGATGCGCCGCTCCAGGGCGGTCTGCATCTGCACGGCCTGGCTCAGCGAGGTGCCGGGGATGCGCAAGGCGTGCATGGCGATGTCGCCCTCGTCGAGGTTCGGGATGAACTCCGATCCCATGCGGCTGGCGCCAAAGGCCGCGATCGCGACCAGGGCGACGGCCACCGCGACGAACGCCACCCGCAGCCGAAGCGCGAGGTCCAGCGCCGGCTGATAGAAGCGCCGGGCGCCGCGCATGACGAAGCTGTCCTTCTCCTCGACCTTGCCGGTGACGAACATGGCGACGGCGGCCGGAACGAAGGCCAGCGACAGAACCAGGGCGAATGTCAGGGCCATGACGACCGTGATCGCCATCGGGTGGAACATCTTCCCCTCGACGCCGGTGAGGGCGAAGATCGGCACATAGACCAGGGTGATGATCAGCACCCCGAACAGCGACGGCCGGATCACCTCGCCCGAGGCCGAGGCCGCCAGGGCGAACCGTTCCTCGCGGTTGAGCAGACGGCCCAGCCGGTGCTGCGCCTCGCCATAACGGCGCAGGCAGTTCTCCACGATGATGACCGCACCATCGACGATCAGGCCGAAGTCGAGCGCGCCAAGGCTCATCAGATTGCCGGAGACTCCGGTGCGCACCATGCCGGTGATGGTCATCAGCATGGTGATGGGAATGACGGCGGCGGTGATCAGCGCGGCGCGGATGTTCCCCAGCAGCAGGAACAGCACGACGATGACCAGAAGCGCGCCTTCGAGCAGGTTCTTCTCGACCGTGTGGATGGCCCGATCGACGAGGTCGGTCCGGTCATAAACCGGCACGGCCTTGACCCCGGCCGGCAGCGCCTTGGCGGCTTCGTCGAGCCGGGCGGCGACGGCCTGGGCGACGGTGCGGCTGTTTTCGCCGACCAGCATGAACACTGTGCCGAGCACGACCTCGCGGCCGTCTTCGGTCGCGGCGCCGGTGCGCAGTTCCTCGCCCATGACCAGATCGGCCACGTCGGCGATCCGCACGGGCACGCCGTTGCGGTTGGAGACGATGATCGCGCCCAGATCCTCCAGGCTCTCGGCCTGGCCGGGCACCCGGACGAGATATTGCTCACCGTAGCGTTCGACATAACCGGCGCCGACGTTGGCGTTGTTACGGTTCAGCGCTTCCACGACCTCGGCCATGGTCACGCCGTAGGCGACCAGACGGTCCGGCCAGGGAGTGACGTGATACTGCCGCTCGAAGCCGCCGATGGTGTTGACCTCGGTGACCCCCGGCGTGTTGCGCAGTTGCGGCCGGATGACCCAGTCCTGAAGCGTGCGGAGGTCCTCTGGCGTGTAGAGTTCGCCATCGGGTCGGCGCGCCCCCCGTTCGGCCTCAATCGTATACATGAAGATTTCGCCGAGGCCGGTGGCGAT
The DNA here is from genome assembly GCA_016183935.1 of Caulobacterales bacterium. GTDB lineage: Bacteria > Pseudomonadota > Alphaproteobacteria > Caulobacterales > Caulobacteraceae > Brevundimonas. The sequence goes on along the minus strand of JACPDR010000011.1, from coordinate 123,031 downwards.
GGGACCGAGTTCGGGCGTCAGGCCCTCGGGTAGCTGACCCCTCGCGGCCTGAAGCCGTTCGTTGACCAGCTGGCGCGCGAAATAGATGTCGGTGCCGTCCTCGAAGACGACGGTCACCTGGCTGAGGCCGTAGCGCGAGACCGAGCGAGTGTATTGCAGACCCGGCACGCCGGCGATGGCCGTCTCGATCGGGAAGGTGATCCGCTGTTCCGACTCCAGCGGCGAGAAGCCGGGAGCCTCGGTGTTGATCTGGACCTGGACGTTGGTGATGTCCGGCGTGGCGTCGATGGGCAGGCGCTGGAAACTCCAGACGCCCACGGCGCAGGCCAGGACGACAAGCGCCATGACGACCCAGCGGAAGCGGATCGACAGCGCGATGATGCGTTCGAGCATGATGATGCGAGCCCCTAGTGGTCGTGGCTCGCGCCGGACTTCTCGACGTCCGCGCGGATCAGGAAGGCGCCGTCCACCACATACTCCGTGCCCGGATCGATGCCGCTCAGGACCTCCGTCCACTCGGGCGTGCGGCGGCCGAGTTCCAGCATGCGCACCTCGTAGGTCGTGCCGAAGCGGGCGTAGACGACGGTGAAGTCACGGAACGGCTGGAGCGCCTTGGTGCGCACCGCCAGCGGAACCTGCCCGGCGCCGACCTGGACCTCTCCCGACACGCCCAGCCCCGGCCGCCAGATGCCGCCCTGGTAGGGCAGGTCGACGTGGGCGATCAGGACTTGGCTGGTCAGGTCGGTGGAGGGCAGGACCGCCTCGATCCGGCCGTTGAAGGTGTAGTCGCCGGCCAGGCTCTTGACGGTGACGGGCTGGCCCGCCCGCACCCGCTCGGCGTCGCGGGGATAGAGCAGGAACTCCGCGTGCAGCCGGGTGGGGTCGCCGATCATCAGCATCGGCTCGCCGCCGCCGGTGATCGAGCCGACATTGACGTTCTTGGCCACGATCATGCCGGAGATCGGGGCGGTGACCGAATAGGTCTGGAGGCTTTCGCTGGACTCGACGCGGGCGATGACCTGACCGCGCGAAACCCGGGTGCCGAGGGCGACGTTCAGCGCCACCACGCGCCCAGGGTAGCGGGCGTGAACGTCAGCCTGGCCCTCCGGCGTGATCTCGACCCGGCCGGTCAGCGGCAGGGTCTCGCCGAGCGTGGCGGGCCCGACGCGCTCGACGGTGACGCCGCCGGCACGGGCGGCCTCCGCCGAGATGGTGGTGCGCCCCTCGTAGGAGGCATAGGTCCAGCGGTGCTGCTTGCCGTCGTGCGCCGCCGTCACGACCACGTCGAACGAGTGGGGTTCGAAGACGACATCCGGTGACGCCAGATAGTTGTTCTCGGCGGTGAAGGCGAACCGGTGGGTCTTGGGGCCGAGGCGGCTGAGGGTGATGGCGGCCTGGACCCGTCGCGGATCGACCGGCCTCTCCTTGATGTAGGGATAGAGCCGGAACAGGGGTTCGGGCCCTTCTTCGTAGAGGGTGATCTCCAGCGCGAAGTCGCCGTCGCGCAGCATCCGTCCCCGGTGAGGGCCGCGCTCGTATTCGCCGGCGGCGGCTTCGCCCTCGGCCTTCTCGGCCGGTCCGCCCTGATCGCAGGCCGAGAGGCCGACCGCGAGGGCCACGAACGAGGCGGCGATGGCCCGCCGCAAGGGGGTGAGATGGATCACGGTTGGGTCTCCAGGCCGAGCAGGTCGGCATGCGCGCCGGTCAACCGGTCAAGGCGGGCGCGATCGATGTGGAATTGCTTGAGAACGGCGACGCGGCGGGCCTTCGCCGTCAGGAGCGCCGTCTGGGCGGCGATGACGTCATTGTAGGAGAAGCCGCCGCGCGCGAAGCCTTCGCGCACGAGCGCCACGGCCCGTTCGGCCTGCGGCAAGGTCTCCCCGGCGATCCGCTGGGCTTCCAGCGCCCGGGAGGCCAAGAGGACCTGGAGACGAGCGATCTCCCGTTCCCGTTCCTGCCGGAGCGCCGCCATGTCGGCCTCGGCCGCGACCCCTTCGAACCGGGCCCGCTCGATGGCGCCCTCGTTGCGGTCATGGCGGCCGAGCGGGATGGAACCGCCGACGACGAGGCCGAGATCCTGCCCATCCCAGAAATGGCGGACGCCGACGCTGACCGTCGCGTCCGGCATGGCGCGGGCCTGTTCGAGGCTGACGCGGGCCCGGGCGACATCGCGCTGCGCCGCCAGAACCGCGAGGTCGATCTCGGCGGCGTCGCCCGCGATTTCGCGCGCGGCGCTGGTGTCCTCGAAGTCCGCCGGGTCCAGCGAGGAGTCCGACGCGCCGATCCAGAACCGTCCCAGCGTGGCGCGGGCCAGACGGGCCTGTATCTCGGCCTGATCGAAGTCGATCTGGGCCTGCGCGAGTTCGGCCTCGGCGCGGGCGCCGGCGAACAGCGGGTCACGCGCCATGTCGACCCGGCGCTGCACCTCGATCTGAAAGCGCTCGGCGAGGGCGAGGCGTTCGCGGGCGATCTCAAGTTCGGCCTGGGCGGCGAGCGCCTCGGCCCAGGCGCGCTGCACCTGTTCAAGGCGATCGAGCCGCCTGATCGCGGCTTCGGCCTGGACGAGGGCGGCTTCGCTCCTCGCCAGAGCCACGCGGGCCGGCCGGTCACCGCCGCGTTCGAACCGCTGCTCGTAGGACAGGGTCGTCTCGGTGCGGTCGATGATGTTGCCGCCGCCCAGCGTGGGCAGGTTTTCGACCATCAGACCCACGGTTGGGTTGGGTCGGACATCGGCCTGCCGCACGGCCGCGTCCCCGGCGCGGGCACGGGCCTCCACGCCCGGAAGGCCGGGGTCCACCTCGACGGCGCGCGCGAGGGCGCGCTCAAGGGACAGCACAGGCGCATTTGCGATGGAGCCGGACGGCTCCTGGGCCACGGCGGAGTGGGTCGGCGAGGCCGCCAGTGAGAGCGCTGCGATCGAAACGGCCGCGAAACGCGCCCACGATCCGGCTGAGCCGGCGATCGGGGTCTTCAAGGGTATCTCCGGAAAACGGGTTGCGCGCAGCCGAACGGCCGCGCCGGTTCAGACGACCGTGCGCATCCGTTTTGGAGGGTATTCGGGCCCGTCGCTGGAGAGGCTCGGCAAGACGGGATCGGGACCGGCCCATCGGAGCGCCGACGTCAGCGATGATGCTTCGGTCATATCCCGTTCAAGCAAGGGCAGGGCGGCGTGAATGTCGCCGCCGGCGTGATGGTGATGCCCGACCGGGCGCGCGCCGTCTGTGTCGCGATCGGGGTCGGTATCTGGGGCCTCTTCAGGCGCCACATGGACGTGGCCGTGATGATCCTCGTCCGCCTCGCTCAAGGCGATGGCAGGCCAGTCGGCGGCGTGGCCGACGGCATGTTGCGACTGCGACAGCCCATGCAGGTTCATGGCCGCCAGGACGGCGACGCACAGACCGATGCAGAGGTGGCGAAGGGCGTTCGGCAAATCGAGGCTCCAACGCCCGTGTAACTTTCAGCGCCGCCGTAGGCAATGGTGTGACGAGCGGCCCGAAGCCACCGTCCGGTGTCAGGAGCTGCATCAACGTCCGCAACTGGCGCTGATAGGACTTCAGGCTCGCTACCATTCCAAGCCTACCGGAGGCGGATCACTCGGATTGGGTCATCAACGCCTTCGACGGTCATCATAAAACGACCACCTGTCCGGACGATAAATACCTCAGGGCTGTACGCGTAGTGGTACTCGTAGTCATAGCTCGCCTGTTGCCAAATCTGGCCGTTAGCGAGCTTGAAAACGGTCTCTCCATCCCAGCCGGAAAACTCACCGTCGATACGTGACTCGATCAGGTCGCTTCCACCGTCCGGCGTGGCTGAGCCGTTCAGCTGTCTAACGGCCAGCCGTTTTCCGTTGATCACCAGCGCCCCTCGAGCAGGGCAAATCACCACCGAGGGGTAGTACTCATAGAGGTACTCGTACTCGTGCTGGACCTGCCAAATCGTGCCGTCTTGCAGGCGAAAGATCTCGTCATGGTTTCCCAAAAACGGCGACGGGGAGCGAACTACGCTCTCGTAGCAGCTCTGAGCCTGTGAGGGGGCAGAGGCAAAACAGCCTGCGCTCAGCGCTGCCAGCAAAACCCAGTGTCTCATCGTAGTCCCCCCAAAACACCCTATGGCCTCCGTCGTTCGCGTCGACAGAGACCTCTTACATGACCGAAAAGACGCCTTCGTCCGGCAAGCACCTTCGGAAGTTCCCCTGCCGCGACTGCTTCCCGGTGGGCTTGGAATGTCCGCTCCTAGCTCAAAGGCCCGCCGGACCTAGCTCGCGAGAAGCTTAGTTTTTTGAGCTTGGAACTCGGAATCAGTGAGAACGCCGCGTTCGTGGAGTTGAGCTAATTTCTCGAGCTGATCGCCTCCTCGCCGCTGACCAGCATCTTCTTTGGGTCGCAGCCGCGCAGCGCGCAGGTCCCGCCGAACGGGCGATGATCGATGACTGCGACGGACCATCCGGCGGCGCGGATGCGGCTGACGGCAACCTGGGCGGCCGTGCCGCTGCCGATGACGATCAGGTCGTAGGCGACCATGGCGTGTCCTCGTTCACAGGGTGCGTTCTACCCGCAACATGCGTCGCGGCCGCCCGCCTGGATCGGGGGACACGCCACATCGCCGTACGAGCAGAAAACGCAACAATCGCCGTGCTTGGGTTTCAGTTTGGTCCCGCAGCCGGCGCAGTCGTAGAACCAGATGCAGGCATCCGTGGGCATGGTTTCAGTCGCCACATGTCCGCAGGTCGGGCAGGTCAGGGTGGACTCCAAGACGATAATGGAGGTCATCGCATGGCCGCCAGTCGGGGCATCGCCCACGGCTCGACTATAGGCTCCCACGCCAAGGACAGCACCATCAGCACCGAGGCGACGGCCAGCAGCCAGAAGACCAGCGGCGACGGCCGGGCGCAGGCTGCGTCCTGACGGCACATTCGACGACGGCGCCAATGCAGAAACCAACCTGCGGCCAAGAGGACGCCGGCGACGAGCGTCAGCCAGTTTCTCGCACCCGCGATCAGGGCAGCGCCGGCGAACGACACGCCCGCCACCGACAGGGCCAAGGGAAGAACGCAGCAGGCCGCCCAAGCGAAGACGGAGGCAAGCCCACCGACAGCCGCCGAGGCGCTGACGGCGACTTCAGGAATGCGAGGGCGGTTTTGATCGGTCACCATGGACCTCCTGTTTCATCTGATACACGCTACAACCCGTAGCCACTACGGGATCAAGAGCGTGCGCAGACAGATTTTGACCATCGGACGCCTGGCGCGCAGCGCCGGTGTGCATCTGGAGACGGTGCGCTACTACGAGCGGATCGGACTCATGCCGGCCCCCGCCCGAACGGAGGGTGGCCATAGAAGCTATGCGCCAGGTCATTCCCAGCGCTTGAGGTTCATCCGCCGATCTCGGGAACTCGGCTTCAGCATCGACGCCATTCGACGGCTGATCGCGCTAAGCGAGCCGGAGGTCCAAGCCTGTTGCGAGGTGCGCGATATGGCTCAGGAGCACATCGCGAGCATCGACGCAAAGATCGTCGATCTGCAACGCCTTCGGGGCGTGTTGCAGCAAGCCGTCGCCGACTGTCGTGACGGAAACGAAATCCGCTGCCCCGTAATCCAGGAGCTGGGGTCAAGCTGATCGTGTCGGGGCTCGGTGATCGTGAGCCGCCATACAGGGCCACATCAAAGCGGACGCTCTGGCCGCAGCGCACCGACGGTCCGGTTCCTGACCACCGATCAATGTCCGCACTTGGCGCGTCTCAGACGCCAAGCCACTGCAGTCCGCCGGGAAGATCACCGACGGCATAGTCCACCTGTAGGACTCGGCGGTGCGTCGCGACGGACGCCCTGTCGGACGCGTGCAGGATCGGCGTCGCGTAGATCCAGATGTCGCCCGCTTCAGCCAGACACATGGCGACGCCGCACTTGCACACCACTTCGGGAACATCCGCCTCCGGGATCCTGCCAAAGCGGTGCGACCCCGGCGCGACAAGTAGTGGAGCGTTGGTCTGAGGCACAGGGTCGAGGTGGGCGCGCAGGGTGAGCATACCGGCTAGCAGCTCGAACGGTGGCGCGACATGCAGCGCGCCATGCTTGCGCGTCCAAGGTCCGAAGCCTTCCACTTCCTCTCGCTCCCGCACCGCAATCACGCGGTCTTGATGCCAGGCCAACGCCCAATTCGCGGAGGCTGTCTTGTTGAAAAGGATCGCCCGCACCGGCCGCGCCATCTCACCAAGACGCCAGGCGGCGAGGCTGCCGATCGGGCCGTTGGTGGCGAGGAAGTCCAGCACCCCTTCCACGCCGAAAAGCCTGACGCCGGCGACGTCGCGCGGCTGGCCATCGAGTACCTGTTCCAAGGCAGCGAGTGTGGAGCTTTCGAGCGCGTTGGGTGCCAGCTCAGCACCGTCTCGACCGAGTTCAAGTTGGGCAGTCGGCGCAGGCATGCCGTTGCTTAATACCAAGCGACGGCGCGCTCAACGAAGGTCGGCTTTCAGACGTGGTCCTGATGTCTGCTCATGGCGCTCAGCCGAACCCAGCACGCGGCATTGTTCGCCCGGGCGAGAACCGAGGTCGAATAGTCGATCCCTTCCAATGATTGCCGATCGGGCACGTCCAGCCATCCGTATGAACGGCCCGACGGATGAATCTCCCTTGTTGCCCCGGAACAGCCCAAGCCATGCTCGACGAGCGGTGACCCGGGGATAAAGGGACGTTGACGCTGCTAGCCCCTAGCGCTTCTGAGTCCACCAAGGCCTCGGCCAATAGTCGGCCGCAGGACGTGGCCTTGGTGTGGGGGCGTCGGGGTCGAAAGAATCCTCCGGCTCATCCGGAAGCTCGATCTCGCCGACAGGGTCGATGAAGGTCGCCCTGAGCGCGGGATCTAGTCGATCCGCCTGGGCGAGCGCGATTCCCGCCTTTAGCCGCCGTTGCATTTCCTAAAGCGGCCTGATGAGCGGGCAGACGCGACTGCGCCAGCCATCAAAACCGACCGGTCTCGGCCGCCCGAGCTGGGGCGAGACCAGACACAACCGGGACTTCGCGGATGATTCCGTCGGTAACTTCCAACAGCCGATCGGCCAGCGACCACACCTCTGGCCTATGGGAAACGATAACGAGGGTGGCGCCTGTGCTTTTCAAGCGTTTAACGATGGAGCGCTCGCGCTCGACTTCCAGTGACGCGGTCGCCTCATCGAGAACGACCAACTTCGGGGTGCCGAGGACGGCGCGAGCGATCAGAAGTCGTTGCCGTTGTCCGCCCGAGAGACCACCACTGTGCTCCGTCGCTTGGGACTCCAGCTTCATCGGCAGGCCGCGAACAAACTCGTCGAGTTCTGCACACTCGAGCGCGGCGTACACGGCCGCGTCGTTGAAGCCGTCCCGATACAACAACACATTTTCGCGAATGGACCCGGAAATGAGCCGATCCTCCTGAAGAACGGCCCCGAAGCCCATGATCGGGTGGGCCACGACCTGGCCGTCTATTTTGACCTGACCAGACATCGGTTCAACGGATCCGGACAGGAGGCGAGCGATAGTCGACTTTCCGATGCCGGACTCGCCGCGTATGACGACGCACTGTTTCGGTTCAATCGTGAGGTTGGCGTTCCTGAGGATTTCCCGATCCAGGGATCCGTAGCTGAATGATACGGCCGAAAACTCGACCCGACCTTCCTCTATCCTGACGCCCCCTGTCGGAGGGACGCTCAGATCTACAGCGAGTAAATCTCTCGTTTGAAGGCGATGGCCCTCAGTGTGCTTGATCCTTTGTCTTAGCGCGAATGCGCTGAGCAGCGATTGCGCGACGAGATCTTTGTATGCGCCGACAGCGACAAAGGCCCCCAGAGAATAGTTTCCTCGAACCATGAGGACGGAGGAAAGGGTGACAAAGACGAGAGCGTCGGCTGACCTCACGATCCCGAGGACGAGAGTCTTCCAGTTCCGAAGGGTTTGCAGCCTGGCGTCGACCGCATTGCTCTTAGATATGACACTCGCATAGCGCGCGCGCCCTCGCGCCAGCGCGCCGAACCGGGCGAGCAGCGGCATCTGAGTCAGTAGATCGTAGTTCAGGGCGGAACGTCGCTGCATCGACTGCATCGAGTTATGCTGCAGCGACAACTGCATCCTGTTGAACAGCAGATCGACGCTGATGCTGATCGCGGCGCCGATAAGGCCGGGTATGGCGAGCCAAGGTGATACGACGAGGAATGCGAGGAGACCAAACGTCAGTGTCACGCAGATGGTAATCACAACTCGGATGATCTCGCCTACGAGCGAATATTGGAGGTCGAGGCCGGCGATCTGGTACTGGATCGAGGCTGGGCTGGTTCTGGTAAACCAGGAGACCGGCTGGCGGGCGAGTCGGTCGAAGGTATGTTGGCCGAGGCGACGCGCAGCGCGCCGAGAAATCTTGAGACCAAGCGCAGTGCTCACGAAGCTGGTGAGCATGCTGAGCGCCGAAATCAAGACGAACCCTAACCCGACCATGCCAAGGAAGGAGGGGTCTAGTCGAGCGCCAAGTTCATCGATCGAGCGCTGAGACAGTAGAGGCAAGGACAACGCCACGACCTGGGTCATTGCGATGGCGGCGACCGCGAGCCACCCCAACCTTCCGCCAAACAGCGACCAAAAAAAGGAAGGTAAGGGTGGGATCGTGGGCGGCGTCAAACGCGCTGAAGTCGGCAACGCCACCTCAATCCCGATGCCCTGGGTCAGACGAGCGAGTTTTTGCCGGGTGATCTTATGCCACCCGAAGTTCGGGTCATAAGAGTGGAAGGCATCCCCGACCCTGCGCACGAGAACGATGTAGTGCCCCTTGGAGAGTAGCAAGAGGCCTGGACAGGGGTAGGCTTCCGATCTGGTGCGGTCGAAGTAGACCGCGTCGGCTTCAACATTATACCGTTGTAAGATTTGGCGGGCCTGACGAACCGAGAGACCTCGCGAGGTGAGCCCGCCTTCTGTTTTAATTTCCGCCACGCTTCGCCGGATGCCCAAGAACGCGAGCAGAACGCTAATGCCTACATAACCGCAATCCGCTGGCTCGGCCTGTAATTCAAATACAGGTTCTCGCCACGACATTTTGGGCTGTCGGCTTTTCGATGACGACATGTGCGGGAGATTCTTAAGGAGGGACCTCGATCTGCTCTTCGCCCGTATTGCTGCAAAACTTCGTGTTGCTGGTGGTATGGCAGGTTCCAGCGTTGGCGCATTGCCCATTGGAGCTGCCGTCGCATTTGATTTCGTTGCGGCACGAATTGTTTGTGCCGCCGCAGCTGTCGTTTACACCGTCTCCGCCTGAGAGAGACACGCGACCTAAATCGTCAAGTAGCTTTAGATCTTCATCCGATAGGCGAGCTCTGCCAAATTCGTCCAGCTCGAAACCCGTAAGATCAATCGAATTCATATTCCCTCCTAGGGCTCTATAGTTTCCATCTCATCTTTTGTTGGACACTTGGTGTTGTTGGACCTCTCACAGGCACCTTGAGTGTTGGTGCATTGTCCATTGGTCGTAGCAGCGCAGCTGGCCGAATTGACGCACGTACCGCTGTTGATCTGACCGTCCGTTCCACCAACTGACACAAGGCCCAGGTCCTCAATCTCGCCAAGATCCGCATCGCTCAATATGACCCGCCCAAGCTCGTCCAGTACGAGGTCGCCAAACGAAAGTTTCAAGTCAAACCCCTCCTCTGCTTCAGTTTCACGCCGGTATCAGTTGTAGTTCTTTCTCAAGCGCGCCCGGTAATCCTGCTAGCGGACACCCGAGAACACTCTCGTCAAGATGCTCAAAGCCCCTGATCCAAGGCCGAAGTTTCGGATTATCGATAGCGAGCGTCCCGTCCGGGTTCAGCCGGCCGATATCATTCCGCCTGTCGTTCAGAGCGACTGTGCACTTTCCAATCCGGCCATCAGCTCGGATCAGCAGCGAGTTGGGTTTGGAGGCATAGCAAATGTACGGGCCCCCTGCGGCAATGTCAGACAGACGCTGACTTCCAGCGGATTCCCCGGATGCCTTGGCTTCCGCGAAGACCGCATCGGCCTCCCGCCGTCCGGTCGTGACTTGGTCGTCCAGATCGTGCTTGGCGTGCGTCGCCTTATAGTAGAGCTCCCTGAGGGGTTGCTCGATTGACCCCAATTCCTCGTAGCTCACGCCGTCAACGATGGTGCGACCGCCATCACCGCCAAGATCCCGCAGATGCTCGAAGTCCAGTCGGAATCGCCGGTCGCCGCCAAACTCTTCGGCCACCTTCTCGATTAGCGTTGGCAGGCTGTCGATATTGTCGCGGCGAACATGTATGCGAAGAAGAATCTCAAAGTCCGACTCTACCGCCTTGAGACCGATCAGATTCGACCAAATCCTATCAAAGCTGCCGCGACCGTTGGCGAACCGACGGACTTGGTCGTGCTTCTCACGCCAGCCATCCAGCGTGATCTGAAAAAAATCCTGCCCGCAGGCCAGAAGTTCTTTGAAAGTCTCTATATCCAGATGATAAGCATTGGTCGTGAGGCCACCTAGGAACTCCACGCCGTTGCGGTCGCAAAGAGTGTTCGCAAACCGCGAAAGTCTCAGCACGATGTCCTTCGCTACCAGAGGCTCCCCGCCGAACCAGCTGAAACGGAGGCTGGTGAGCTGCGGCACCCGCTGCTCGAGATAGAGCTCGACGCTGCGCTGAGTCGTCTCTGACATACGACCGATCTTGAAATCTTCGTAGCAGTAGGTGCATCGCAAGTTGCATTTCTCGGTCGGCAGCAGAATGAGTTCCTGAAGCCGCGGCGAAACCGCCTGCGCCACCTGGACAGACGTCACCGAGCCTGATGGCTCGTTCTGGTCCTTCACGGCCATCGCCTCTAGAACTGATTGCATTTTCTTGACTGCCCCCGCTAAGGATGTGGACGCGGAGCAGAGCAACTGTCAAGGTAGTTCGAGCGAGGCGGCGGTGCGGGTGGGCATTCATTTTAAGAGAGCGTTGCTCATCTGCCTAAGCGCGGCATTGCCGACGCTCGCCTCAGCGCAGGCTGCATCGGCACAGGATGCGACGGGGGATGAGTCGGCGCCGCAGGAGGGTTCGCCGGCGCCGCAGTCCCCCGACGCTGGCCCGGTCCAGCTCGAAGACGTTGAGGTCGTGGCCCCCGTCCAATCCCAGACCGACCGTATTGATCGCCGCGTCTACGATGTCGCTCGCGATCCGCTCTCGCAGAGCAGCACAGCTCTCGAAGTGATCGGTCGCCTCCCGTCCGTTTCCGTCACGTTATCCGGGACAATCACTCTTCTCGGCCAAGGCACGGCCACCGTCCTCATCGACGGCAAGCCCGCCGCGAATGTTGAGGCGCTTCGGGTGCTTCAGGGATCGGATTTGGATCGCGTCGAGGTGATGACAAACCCGTCAGCGGAGTTTCGGGCCCAGGGCACGGGCGGAGTCGTAAACGTTATCACCAAACGTCGAAGGCCGATCGGACTGTCTGGTAACGTACTGGGTCGCGCGGGCACCTTGGGGGATATGCGGCTCTCGGTGTCGACCTCAACGAGCGTCGGGAGACTTACGGTAACGGGCAACGTGTCGCTTGAAGAAGCAGCGTCGCAACAGGATCGCTCGCTCTTTCGAGACGCCTTTTCGCCGGCGATCGCAGATGTCTCGGAGACATCGGCTTTCCGGCAGTCGGGAAACAATGCTGCGCTCGGCGTGACCGCTACCTATGCGTTTGATGAGAGACGGTCACTGACCTGGGGCGGAACCATCGGTCATGTGCGCTCCGAGAACCGCAACGCCTTTGCCCGGATACTTAGCGGTTCGATCTCGACGGAGTACGAGGAAATCTTGCTGGGCGAAGCTGTGATAGACACTGCTGACGCGAACATTGAGTACAGGACCAAGTCGCTCGACGACCGCTTGTTGGCCAAGATATCCGGTACAATCTCCTCAAACGATTTTCTCTCCGAGGACGCATACATCCGCACCCCGAACCCCTCTGCGCCTCAGCAACTGTTCGGCATGTCCTCCCGCTATTCGACTGACAAGGCCTCGCTCGCTGCTTCGGTTGAGTACGATGGGGCGAACGAACTGGTGCTCAAGGCAGGCGTCGCCTTCGACACCGAAAGCCAACTCATCTCTCGTCTGACCGATGTGGGACTGCCAGGTGAAGAGAGCGGTCTGAGCGGTGACACGAGGCTTTGGGCGGCCTACGGCTCAATGCAGTGGCCTACGTCTGATTGGACAGTGATGCCGGGCTTGAGGATCGAGCGGTCGGCGTATGAAATCGGTGACACGGCGCTCGACCGTGAGGACGAGATAGATCTGTTCCCAAGCCTACATCTGAGGCGTCCGATCTCGGCAGATTGGAAGCTCAATCTAAGCTATTCGCGCAGAGTCAATCGTCCCGACCTGGGCCGGCTAGACCCAAGGCCCGTGTTTTCCAGCGCGACGAATGTTTCGGTCGGCTCGCCGGGCCTCGCTCCGGAGTTCACAGACGCTTTCGAAGCACGCGTCGAATATGCCTCCGGTGACAACAACGCGAGCGCGACGCTGTATCGCCGCGTCACTTCCGATGTTTGGCAAGCATCCTTCAACCTGAACGCCGAGCAGATCATCGTTCAGACCTTCGTCAATGCGGGGACGCGGGCCAATACGGGCTTGGAGCTATCGATGCGGCGGGCTCTCTCGGACCGTTACCGACTTCTCGCGACGGCGAATATTTTTCACTCGGAACAGGATGTGCTGGTCAGCGGTGCGCTGGCTAGGGAGGGGTTCATCGAGTTCAGCACGAACTTGGCGATGTCGTTCAAACCGCTCGGCTCCGACCCGATGAGCGACACCTTCCAGTGGTCGCTTCGCTACTCGGGGGAATCCCAAGGCTATCAGACGACCAGTTCGGCAGTTTTCCAATCTAGCCTGAGCTGGCGGCGGCCGATTACCAGTCGGCTCGTGTCGGTTTTGACCATTTCTGACCTGTTCGACAGCGGGGACCAGACGTTTGCGCTGACCACACCTGAGTTTGAGCAGCGGCTGGAGGCGAGGGGAGATGGTCCCCAATTGAGATGGACGCTGTCTTACCGGTTCGGCGGGGCGGAGTAGCGGCGGGTTTGATGTGTCTGCGTCGCGCCCCAGACCGGACGCGGCGAGTGGGTTGCGTCAGCCGTAGGGCGAAGAAAGGCGTGTCGGGGATCAGCGAGTTGTGAAAACCAGAACCCTCCTGATTTAAACAACCGGAGAGTGGCTCGGTCCGAAGGCGAACTTCCCCCCAGGTGAATGTCGGCTTCTCGCCTGCCGGCGAATGTCTGCTTATGGCGCTGAAGAGCTGCCGCGAGCGTAGGATGAACTGCGACAGGGAGGCCAGCTTCAGAGGAGGTTGGCCATGCGCCAGTCTGACCTGTTCACCCAACCGAAGCGCCCATGGAACGCCGGCCGCCTGATCGGCCCAAAGGCGCCGCTCAAGCCGAAACACATCTGGGCCATTCGACAGCAACTGAAGGTCGCGAGGAGAGTGCGCGATCTCGCGATGTTCAACTGCGCGCTCGACGCCAAGCTGCGGGCCTGTGACCTGGTTCGGCTCCGGGTTAGCGACGTGGCGCCCGGCGGCGCGCTTCGCCAGCGTTCGATCGTCATCCAGCAGAAGACGGGGGGGCCGGTGCCGTTCGAGATCACCGAGCCTGCGCGCGATGCGATCGCGACCTGGCTGAAGGTCCGCGGCGAGCGTGAAGATGACTGGCTGTTCCCGAGCCGCAGCCGGCCGGGTCAGCACATCGGCACGCGGCAGTATGCCCGGCTCGTCGATCGGTGTGTTCGAATGATCGACCTGGAACCGCAGGGCTACGGGACCCACAGCCTCAGGCGCACGAAGGTGTCTCTCGTCTACAAGAAGACTGGCAACCTTCGCGCCTGCCAGCTCCTGCTCGGCCACAGGAAGCTGGAGAGCACCGTCAGGTACCTAGGCATCGAGGTGGACGACGCCTTGGAGATGTCAGAACAGATTGATCTGTGACTCACGGCCGGGCCCGAAAGCGGACCCGGTCGTTGTCGCCTTGGGGTGGAAAGCGGTCATAGCGAAATGGCGGGCTGAGCCGCTTGGCCGAGATCAGTCTCTGAACTGTCACCTTCGTGCCGCAACGGTCGTCAGGCCGGAGGGCACTAAGCACGGGTGTGGGGTCAGCGGTACTTCCGAAAAGGGTGCGCGTTGACGGAGGGCCCCCGATAGGAGCCAATAGCGAATGCTTATGTCGCTTCTCCTCGCCCTGTCGGTTCAGACCGCTCCCTCTCTCGACACGCGTGGCATCATCTTGATGGTAAGTGATCGCACCGCCTATTTCACCCCGACTGACAGTATCGATCGCAAAGGCGCGATCCGGCGAGCAACGCTAGTAGAGGTCTATCTCGCCCCGGTGGAGGGTTGGGAGATCGTGCGCAGGGACAGCATTGTTGAAATGGATTGCGCTAGGGAGCGCATCCGCGTTCTCCAAACGCAGGATTTTGACGACGACGACCGTAAGCGGGCAAGCCCCCTACAGGGGCGTGGCGGGTGGGCTCCGCTTGACCAAGGCGATTTCCCTCGCCGCATTCTTCTCACAATGACGTGCAGCGATGTGAACTTGGGCATCTTTTCGCACGAAAGCCTCGCTGCCGAGCTTCCCCGCCTCCGCGCTCGCTTGCGGTAAGGTCGGCTTCGGGTCGGCAGCAGACGGTCGCCAAAGGGTGGGAAGCGGACATCAAGCTGTTCCCCTGCTACGCTCCACCAATGTCATTCGAAAATGATTGGGCGCAGTCTCACCCTGGTGAACGACCGATAGGCTGGATGCTCCTTGGCGAGGGAGCGGCAAACCGTCTTCGCTTTCATTCACTCCCGGCGTCGAAACGGTATGCCGACACGGACGAAGAACGCTTGTTGTTGTTGGGCCGCCAGAATGTGCTGGCTTCAGAAGTGCTCGGCGACCGCCCCTGCTGGCTCGTGCAAGCCCACTGGATATTGCACGCCGGAGAACGGGACGCGGCAGACCAACAACACGATCCGTTCCGGGCCACGCGCGACTGGAAACTGGATTTCGCCTTCGAGTTTCTTGAAGACGATGGCGAAGAGGGGCGTCCTTGGCGAGTGTATGCCGCGCAAGTCCGCTGGTCGCCCGGTCGGTTCGACGAGCTGCTTCTGGCCATAGCCGAAGAGAAGGCGGGGCCGACTTTATGGATGGGGACGGATGGGGCGATCTTCGCCCCATATGACGGCGGCATTGATCTCTTCTTGCCAGACGCCGACGCCGTTCAGCGGATGGCCGCCCAGCACTCGGATTGGCTGCCGACCCATCCACTCAATTTATAGGCCGGAAAAGTCCGCTAAGGGTCGGCAGCCGACCGCCGCCTAAGGGTGGGTAGCGGACAAAAATCAGTCAGCATCAAAGTAGACGGTCTCGCCATCGCGAGCGTCTTCCTTTGCGCGTCCAACCTGCTGAACGACGTATGATCTCCAATCCGGGGAGTTGAGGTCTGCCGGAAGAAGCGAGAACTCCATGGAAGGTCTGGTCGATTTCGCTGCGATGAACAGGCACTCGTAGCCATAGCGAAACACTGGATGGGCGACCCTTCGCTTCCCGATCTCATCGACGATTTCATCGGCAGGGATAGCGTCAGGATAGTGCTCTTTGGTCATGGGACCATCCTTCCCAGAACCGCAGGTTTGCCACAAGCGGAGGAAGCGGAAGGTCCGCTAAGGGTCGGGAGCCGTCAGTCACCTAAGGGTGGCGAGCGGACATCGAAGCGGGTTGTAGAACCTAATCGGGATATACGGGTTCGGGAGTTGACCACGCGCCGCTGCACGGATCGTCCGGATCATTCCCCTGTCGATTATCTCAAGATCAGCAACCAAGCCGACGATCGAATAGCCTGCTTGGGTTCGTTCAGCGTAAACCACTACTGTGTCGCCCACCCGCTCGGGCCTGCGACATGTGTTACCTTCATGGTCGCGCGAGGTCAGGGGTATGGTCGGCACATCGTCGCCGGCGAGGTGGACGACAGGCGTGAAGGTGGTCTCAACGTCCGAGGCGCCGACACGCTTCATCATACTTAGCTCAGCCAGAAAGACGGTATCGGCTTCTGCCAGGAACCGTGCTTGCTCGACGGAGCGCCCCCGCGCCATCCACTGCTCATCTGTCTCGCCCGAAAGTCGCGGTGGCACACCCCGGCTGCACGCCATGGCTGGTAGGCCGCCCAGCAGAACGATAGCGGTCCCGAGGAGCACTGATCGGGCCAAATGGTTGTGTCTCATCTGTCGTTCCTTCGACGATGGCTGTTCTGCCAGCTTGGCCGACCTTCGCATCAGGGACAATCGAACACCCATAGTCCGCAATGGGTCGAAAGCAGCCCTTCGACCTGGCTCAGCATGAACGTCCGCTTTTCGGAAGCGCGCCAATGTCCGCCCCTGGCGCGATGCCGACTTCGTCGAATGTTGGAGCCTGACCCCTCGCAGGACTTGAAGACGTCCGCTTTGCGGGTGGGCAATCGGGCGCCTCACACAAGAGATAAAGTTGGCATTCGTCCGTGATGACGGAGTGCCGGCCCGGTATCACAGGCCGCCGATCACCTGTTTCAGGATGTCAGCCGCCGGTTGGTCACGCGGCGAAGGCGGCGCCTGGGCGTCCTGGACCAGCGACAGTACCAGCGGCAGCCAACCGTCGCGGAGATCGGCATTCAGGAGCGCCAGCGATGGCCGCGCCTCGAGAGTCACTTTCTCGATACCTGGAGATAGGGCGGCGCACAGGTCCGGCGGCGAGGTGACCAGATATTCGCGGCACGACAACGGGCGGTCCGCGTGGATCGAGCAGGCCTCGTCCTCAAGGAAGGGACAGGCGACGCCGGCGGCGAAATACTCCCGCGCGATCACCTGGCGATCGTCGCGGTTCTGGTCCAGCCGCTCCATCAGGCCCAGCGGCTCCAGGATGTCGAGGGCCGCGTCGAAGCGGCGGCGCACCCGCTCGCGCCGGGGCTCGGGCATGGCCTCGACCAGCCGGGCCAGGGCGCGGGCCTCGGCGGGGGCGACCGGCACCAGCTGCCGACAGCAGGCGCCGCAGCCGGCGCGGCAGGAAATCTCCCGCCCGTCGGCCTCGGCCCGTGCGGTCGCCCGCGTCGCGAACAGGCTGCTGAGGCCGTGCAGAATCGGCAGCACGTCCTCGACCGCGACGGGGCCCGCGGGCACGGTCATCTCGACTGGGATCCGCTCCTCCCCGACCTCCAGCATCACCCGGCCGATGGCGGTCGCGCCGCCGTCCCGCGGGACGGCGGACAGGCGCACGACCGCGTCATCGTCCGGATCGACCCGCTGCGGCTTCGTCCCGCGCCCGGAGCTCGCCGCCCCGGCCACTATCGCCGGGGGGAGGAGGGCTGGATGTCCCCCGGATCGCCCGGCAGGCGGCACCGCTGAACACCTTCGTGCGTGACCACCTCGCCTCGCTGGGCGACACAGGCGCGGGCGGTGTAGTCGACGTCGATCTTCATAAAGTTCAACGAGAGGCCCTGCTTGTGAATGTCGGAGTCCCCCGGCCCGGCGTTCGGCGCGGCCCGGAGGTTGGGCGACCCGGCCGGCGCTGGCAGGCGGCACTGCTGAACCCCCTCATGCCTGACGATCTCGCCGCGTCGGGCCGTGCAGGCTTGGACAGTGTTCACCGCGTCGATCTTGATGAAAATCTCCACTTCCATCGTTGAGAGCTCGGACATGATTCTGCCCCTTGGAGCGGCATCAGTGGGCGGGCGTCCGCTCGCCGACCCGGCTCCATCGGCGGGAATTCGGCACTGCTGGGAGCCGTCGCGGGTGACCACCGTGCCCCGCCGGGCAGCGCAAGCCTGGACCGTATTCACCCGGTCGATCTTGAGAAACATGTCCACGGCTGCGGCTTGGCCTACGGGCCCTGTGGGATTGTCTGGAGCTGCTCCGCGACATGCGCTGAGCTGGGCGGCCGGAATATGCTTGCCCTGGGCGCAGGCCCCCGGATCCTCCGCAACCCCGGTGGACGGGATGATGAACCCACCGCGAAGGCCAGCCGGGCCGGCGGGGGACGGCGGGGGCGGCTGGACCTGTTGCTGCGCCTGGGCCGACACGGCCATGACGCCGAGATCAAAAACGGCCGCGCCGGCCAGGATGAGGGCTGTTTTCCGCATGGTGTGTTCACTCCCGTGTTGCGGCCCCGTGGCCGGATGTGGCGTATGGAAGGCCCCGGGCGAGGTCGCGAGGATCAGCGGGTTGCGCGATGCGGCGCGTGGCGACCTGCCCTGCGATCACCACCGGCGGGCGCTCGCGCATGACGATCGCACCGATAATGTAAATGCCGATGCCGTTGCGATCACCGCGCGTCTGCATGGGCGGGTCCTCGACCCTGCGCGCGGGCCGGCCATCGACCGTCAGCGAACTCAGCTCATGAGCTGGACAGGCGGTTCGCGCGCGGCAGGCCGTGGAGACCTGGTATTCGCCGGGTTCCAGCTGGACGCGGGCCGAGAAGCGGCCATCGCGGCCGCTGGTCGCCGCAACCACGGCCAAGCCCCCCGGGTTCTTCCTGACGACGATGTCGATGCCGGGAATCGGTTCGCCGATGTCCGCCGACGCGGGCGCGATCAGCAGGATCGAGGCCAGGGCCAGGACGGCGGCGAGCGGCGCGGCGTGGCGGGTCATGGTCATCTCTCCGTGGACAGGCCGGGGCCCGCTAATCCGCTTTCAGCACGTCGCCGCGCATCGGCGGCTCGCCCTCGATGACGCTGGCGGTCGATAGCCGGGCGCGCACCGTATCGACCCGGACCCGGCCGATGCGGGCCATCTCGACGTCCAGCACCTCGCCGGTGCCGGGATCGGTCAGGGTGCGGCCGGGCCGCCAGACGCTCAGCGTCAGGCCGGACTGGACGTTTCGGTCGGCCCCGGCGTTCAGATAGACGCCGCTGTCGGCGGCCTCGACCACCAGCGCCGACCATTCCACCGCGCGCATCCCCCCGGCGATCTGATCGACCGCCTTCATGATGGCGTCCTGGCCGGCCTGGCCGATGGGGCTGGCGCGGAAGATCTCCCCGCCCAGGCGGGCACCGCCCCAGCTGTCGACCAGACCGGCCTCTGTGGTGCGCGACGAGGCGCGCCCTTCGGCGCTTGAGGTCGAGACGACCTGGCCCGTGGCGGCGTCGATCAGGCGCAGCGCAATCTCCATCACCGCGGTCTGGCTGCGGGTGCTGGCCCGACCGCCCAGCAGGCCGCCCAGCGGGCCGCCGCTGATGCTCAAGCCGCCGCCGCCCGCCGCCGCTTCATATTTGGTCACGGCGGCCCGCACGATGGCGCTGGGCGCGATCCCCCCGCCGGATCCCTCGACCACCAGGAAGCGGCCGTCCTCGACCAGGGCCTGGGTCAGCATGGCGGTCATGCCCTCGGCGGTGACCGAGCCGCCGACCGCCTCGGTGGCCAGGAACGTGTCGACTGCGATGGTCTTTCTCAGGCCGTCGAAGGCCGCGCGGTTCTGGGGCCGGGCCTCGACGCGGGCGGCGGCGCCCGCGACCAGGACCAGGGTCGCGCCGGTGAGCACCAACCGTCTATTCAAACCTGCGGAGCTCATGGTCATCGCACCAGTCTGACGGCGCCGACGACGGCCACCGGTTGCGGCGCCGCGGGGCGCGCTGGGGCGGCTTGGGGGCCGGGCTGCGGGATGCGCGGATCGACCTGTCGGTCTGCGCGTCCGTCGCCGTTTACATCGCCCACCGCCACCCGGACGCCGCCGGCGCGTCCACCATGGGCCGGGGCCTGGCTGCTCAGGTTGTCGGTGTCGCGGGTTGCGATTGGCTGGTTGGTCCTGCGCGTCACGGCTTCGTCGACGAGTCCGGGACCCGCATTGACGGTGTAGGGGAAACACAGGTCCCGAGCCGCTGGGGAGGGGCCGCGTCGTCCGTCCTGGCCCGCCCCCGAGGCGGCGCCGGGGAAGGTCAGTTGCCGCTCATCAGATGCGGTCTGGACCGCCGGCAGCAGCAGTCCGATCAGGACGCCGATGATGTGGTCTTCACCATGGCCGCCGCCGGAGCGGTCGATCGCCGACCTGAGGCTGGGTCCGTTGAGACAGATGTCGTAGTCGCCCGCGGGCAGTTCGAAGCGGAAGCCGCCCTGCCGGTCCGTACGGGTGCTGGCGACTGTGCGACCGCCGCGCATGGAGGAGACCAGGATGTCCGTAAAGATGTAGCCGCCGGTGCTGCGCGTCGTTTGAGCGTCGGTGGCGGATGTCGACAGCGCCACGCCCACCAGACTGGCCAGCCCGATCAGACCCATTCGCGATGTCATGATGACGGTTCCAGTATCCGCTTAGATATCGACGGTTTTTCAGGCTGGTCACGGTTGAGCTTGGCTGTCAATGCGGTTTGGATCGTCAGGACCCGGAGCACAGTTTCCGCGACAATCGTCGTCTGGAGGCGCGGGCGGAACGCCAATCCGGCTCGAAGAAGACCTCGTCAGGTTTGACCTGAATGGCCGTTGGCTCGGGGGATCCTCGCGATTGCACCGCATTGACAACGAGGCCTCTCGGTGACCAGCGTTGTCCGACCGCAAACAGCGGCCGGCATGGCCTTGCGGAAATCCAAATGGCATCGCGATTCAGACTCATCGCCCTCGTTGGGCTTGCCTTGGCGGTCTCGGGGGCGGCGATCACCCCTGGAGAACCAATCCCCGGCGTCGATATCTACCTGGGCAAGGACCCCGGGGGCTCGCCGGTTGTGGTCGCGACCACGGATGCGGAAGGCCGCTTCTCGGCGCGAGTGAGGGTCGAGCGGGGTGGATACGCGGTCTCCACGGCCTGCTCTCGCCGACAGACCTGCCCGCCCAACAGGCAGTTGACGCTCAGTGTCGATGGGCGGCCGGTCAGGCCAGACGCCCGGGGCCACTATCTGTTCCCGGTCGGCGCGAGCCTCGGCACGGTGATGCTCAGCGGAAGAGTTGAAATCTTCGACCGATGGGGGCGTCAGAACGAGCCCCCCCGGTAGCGCCGAACTCGCTGGGGTGATCGTTGAACAGGGCCGGAAGCAGAGGTTCCGACGCCCTTGAACCCTGAAGGTCGTGTTTCCGGCAAGGGGATATTGTCCGGCCCTGGCGCTGATCAGCCCGCGACAAGAGTAGATGGACGCGCACAGGGAGGCCACTCCAATGGAGTTTCGCCATGCGCCAGTCTGACTTGTTCATCCCACTAAAACGCCCTTGGAACGCCGGCCGACTGATCGGTCCCAAGGCACCTTTCAAACCCAAGCACATCTGGGCCATTCGACAGCAGTTGAAGGTCGCAAAGAGAGTGCGCGATCTCGCGATGTTCAACTGCGCCCTGGATGCCAAGCTGCGGGCCTGTGACCTGGTTCGACTCCGTGTGAGCGACGTGGCGCCCGGCGGCGCAGTTCGCCAGCGTTCGATCGTTATCCAGCAGAAAACCGGAAGGCCTGTGCCCTTCGAGATCACTGAGCCAGCGCGTGACGCTATCACCGCCTGGCTGAAGATCCGGTGGCCATCGCGACGATGACTGGCTGTTCCCGAGCCGCAGCCGGCCGGGTCAGCACATCGGCACGCGGCAGTACGCGCGGCTCGTGGATCAGTGGGTTCGGATGATCGACCTCGAACCGCAGGGCTATGGCGCCCACCGCCTCAGGCGCACAAAGGTGTCCCTCGTCAGAAGACCGGCAATCTTCGCGCCTGCCAGCTCCTGCTTGGCCACTGAAAGCTGGAGAGCACCGTCAGATACCTCGGCATCGAGGTGGACGACGCCCTGGAGATGTCAGAACAGATCGATCTGTGACTTAGAGCCGGGCTCCGAGCGGGCCCGGCGACAGTCTGCAATGGGTGGTTAGCTGACCTACAGGTCAGAGCAGCGCAATTCCGCCGGGACCGCCTTCCCATCGTTTCGTCCGCTCCGCAGCGGCCACCGGATCTTCCGCGGGGATGCGAGTGACGAGCGGCCCCACATAGGGGTCTAGCGGGTGACCTCTGGTCGGGAAGTGCCAGTCAACTCGACAGGCCCGACAACTCTTCTTGTCGATCAGGACTGATGGCGCGTGGTTCAGGGAGGGCTCGCCAGGCGGGGTGAACTGCTGGACCAAAACCGACGAGCCCTGATCAAACACTTCAAAGCCAAGGTCGGGCTGGAAAGGATGGTGCTGAGACCGTGCGACGGCAATCTTCGCGCTCGCCACATAGTCACATCGTTGAACTTCGGGTCCAGTGCAGCCGGGCGAGGCGTGATTTGCGCCGACAAGCAGAGTTAGCCCGGCGAGCGCCGCGAAAATCGAAAACGCGGCGAACCCTAACGGCAGCACGTCGCCTGTTTTGAGCATCGCGTATCTCCGGTCTCCAAGGAACCAGCAATCAGCAATGAAGTCGAGGCCAGACGACCGCTATGGGTCGAAAGCCGTCCTCAGCGTGGCTCCGCTTGAACGTCCGCTTCTGAGCCGCGTGTCAATGTTTGCTCCTGGCGCTCAGCAGGCGTTTAGGGGCCTGAGCCGCATCGGCCTTCGCCGGTCGGTTCGTCGAAGGCCGGCTGAGGCTAGCGCGTAGCCCGGCCGAGAAGCTCGATCAGTTCGGTCGCCTTCGCCCTTCGGTCGGCCGGATCGTCGCCGGTCATCGCTTCCATGACGCAATGATCGAGGTGATCCTTCAGCACCTCGCTCTCGACACGCAGCAGCGCGGCCCGCACGGCCTGCAGCTGGGTCAGCACGTCCACGCAATATCGGTCATCCTCGACCATCCGGGTGATGCCGCGCACCTGGCCCTCGATCCGGTTGAGTCGGTTGATCACCTTGGGCTTGGTCGGGGTCTGCATCCAATTCCTCGCTTCGATCATTCCATATACCCCAATACGGTATGTTGCACGATACCCTGCTGGGGTATATTTGACGTCGGCTTGTTCAAGGAGCCCGTCATGTCCACGCCCTCGCACCCGCATTCGACTGGTCCCGACGGCTGTTCGCCCAAACCGGCCGACAGCGGCGCCTGCGCGGTCGATCCGGTCTGCGGCATGACCGTTGATCCGGCGACTGCAACGGGTCGGACCGCCCACGAGGGTCAGGACTACTTCTTCTGCTCCGCGGGCTGCCGGACCAAATTCGTCGCCGAGCCGGGTCGATACCTCGGAGAAAAGCCGCAGTCCGCGCCTGTCGTTCCGGGAACGATCTACACCTGCCCGATGCATCCGCAGGTGCGTCAGGAGGGGCCGGGCTTCTGCCCGATCTGCGGCATGGCGCTGGAACCGGAGACGGTCACCGTCGAGGCGCCGGTCAATCACGAACTGGTCGACTTCACCCGCCGCTTCCGGGTCGGCCTGGTGTTGGCCCTGCCGGTGCTGGCGCTGGAGATGGGCGGCCATCTGACCGGTCTGGCCATGCGAATGCCCGGCCAGACCTCCAACTGGATCCAGTTCGCCTTGGCGACGCCCGTGGTGCTGTGGGCTGGCTGGCCCTTTTTCCAGCGGGGGTGGGCCTCGATCCGCAACCGCAGCCTCAACATGTTCACCCTGATCGCCCTCGGCGTCGGCGCGGCCTGGATCTACAGCGTGGTCGCGGTTCTGACGCCGGACCTGTTCCCGGCGGCGGTCCGACGGATGGACGGCAGCGCGCCCGTCTATTTCGAGGCGGCGGCCGTCATCGTCGTCCTCGTTCTGGTGGGCCAGATCCTGGAGTTGCGCGCGCGCGAACAGACGTCCGGCGCCATCCGGGCGTTGCTGGATCTGACGCCGAAGACCGCGCGGCGCGTGCGGGAGGACGGCGGCGACGAGGATGTGACGCTCGACCTGATCGCCGTCGGAGACCGGCTGCGTCTCCGGCCGGGCGAGAAGGTGGCGGTCGACGGCGAAATCCTCGAAGGCCGGGTGACCATCGACGAGTCCCTCGTCACGGGAGAATCCATGCCGGTGACCAGGGAGGTCGGGGACAGGGTCATCGCCGGGTCGCTCAACAAGACCGGCTCGTTCGTGATGCGGGCCGACAAGATCGGCGCCGACACCCTGTTGGCCCAGATCGTCCAGATGGTCGCCCAGGCCCAGCGCAGCCGCGCGCCCATCCAGCGTCTGGCTGACCAGGTGTCAGGCTGGTTTGTCCCGGCGGTGATCGCGATCGCGGTTCTCGCGGCCGTCGTCTGGGCCCTGGTCGGGCCCGAGCCGCGCCTGTCCTACGCTCTCGTCGCCGCGGTTTCGGTGCTGATCATCGCCTGCCCCTGCGCGCTGGGCCTCGCGACGCCCATCTCGATCATGGTCGGCGTGGGGCGTGGCGCGCGGAGCGGCGTGCTGATCAAGAACGCCGAAGCGCTGGAGCGCTTCGAGAAGGTCGACACCCTGGTGCTCGACAAGACCGGCACCCTCACCGAGGGGCGGCCTTCGGTCACGGCGATCCGGCCCGCCGCCGGTTTCGACGAGGGCGAGCTTCTGAGGCTGTCCGCCAGCCTGGAGCGGAACAGCGAGCATCCCCTGGCCGACGCGGTCGTCCGCGCCGCGACGGAACGGAAGCTCGTCCTCCTGGAGGCGTCGGAGTTCGACAGTCCGGTTGGACGCGGCGTCACGGGCGTGGTCGACGGGCGCCGCGTCGCTATCGGCAACGGCCGCTACCTCAAGGAGATCGGCGTCGATGCGGCGTCGCTCGAGGTCGAGGCCGAGGCGCTTCGCCAGGACGGCGCCACCGCCATCTTCGTGGCCATGGACGGGACGGCGGCCGGCGTCCTGGGCATCGCCGATCCGATCAAGACGACGACCGCCCAGGCCATCCGCGATCTGAAGGCGGCGGGTCTGCGCCTTGTGATGATGACGGGCGACAATCGCACGACGGCCGAGGCGGTGGCGCGCCGGCTCGGCATCGACGACGTCCAGGCCGAGGTCCTGCCCCAGGACAAGGCGGCGGTGGTCGAGCGGCTGCGCGCCGAGGGCCGGATCGTGGCCATGGCCGGGGACGGGGTCAACGACGCCCCGGCCCTGGCCGCCGCCGACGTCGGCGTGGCCATGGGCGCCGGGTCGGACGTGGCGATCGAGAGCGCCGGCGTCACCCTGCTGGGCGGCGACCTTCAGGGCATCGTCCGGGCCCGCCGGCTTTCGAAGGCGGTTATGGGCAACATCCGCCAGAACCTCGTCTTCGCGTTCGGCTACAATACGCTGGGCATCCCGATCGCGGCGGGCCTTCTGTATCCGCTCTTCGGCCTGCTGCTGTCGCCGGCCCTGGCGGCGCTGGCCATGGCGCTGTCGTCGGTCAGCGTCGTCGGCAATGCGCTGCGGCTTCGGGCCGTCAGGCTTTAACTCCCTTCCGGGGCCTCCGGATGGGTGGTCGGGGGGCGCGCCGTTCGAGGCGCCGATACGCTGGCTGGCGGCCAACGACCGCCTTTGCGATCAGGCGGCCTTCGGGCGCGGCGTCGATATGACGGCGTCCGGCCTGGCACGGGCGATCACCGGGAGCCTGGCGTTTCTGGGCGCGGCGCTTCTCGACTTAGCCGTCCCGGCTCTCAATCGGCGCCTTTCCGGCCCCGGGCGATGTGGAGGAGGTCGCTGACCCGACGTCCGTTGAGTCTCCGGGAGGCGATACCCGGTCATGGACGACGACCAGGCTGTTGCCGCCCCGACCCGCGACGCGGTCCAGCCGGCAGGGGACGATGAGGCGGACCAGGCGGTCGCGATCGGCGGGGCCGGAACTGTTCAGTGCGGCGGCGTCGAAGTCGGACAGGCGCACCTCGATCGAGGAGGGCGGTCGGCGCGGCCCCGGGTGGGGGAACAAGCCCGGCCGGGGAGGGAAAGGAAGGCCGCGTGGCGATGCTCCGTGGTGGAGCGGAGGACACCGCCATGAAACCGACCCCGACCCGGCCGATGACCCCTGAACCGTGCAAGCGCCCCGGGCCGGGGCCGACCCTCGTTGATGCGGCGCTGGCCGATCAGACCCTGCTGGCCTTGATCCTCGGCAGGCCGGGTACGGATGCCGATCCCGAACCGCTCGCCGCCGCGTTGCTCGCCCGGTTCGGATCGCTGGGCGCCGTCGCCGGCGCGGCGCCTGGCGAACTGGAGCGGGACTTCGGCGCCGGAGCGAGCGTCGGGACCGATCTGGCGCTGCTGCGTGAGTTCGCCCTGCGCCTCGCGCGCGACGAAGCCTGCCGGCGGCCTGTGATCACCTCCTGGACGGCTCTGGTCGCCTATGTCCGGACGGCGCTCGCCCATGAGCCGCGCGAACAGTTTCGGACGCTGTTTCTGGACCGGAGGAACATCCTGCTCCGGGATGAGCTGATCGCCCATGGAACCGTTGATCATGCGCCGGCATATCCGCGGGAGGTGGTCCGCCGCGCCCTCGAACTCTCCGCCTCGGCGATGATCCTGGTCCATAATCACCCGTCCGGCGACCCGACTCCGTCGCGCGCCGACATCGACATGACGCGCCAGATCGTCGAGGCGGCGCGAGTCTTCAGTCTCCAGGTTCATGACCACCTCGTCGTCGGTCGGGAAGGCACGGCCAGCTTCAGGGCCCTGGGCCTGATCTGAGGCGGCCATGACCTTGCACCGCATCGTCGCCGCCTTGGGCGGAGACCTCTATTCCGGCGGCCGGCGCGCCAATGTCCCGGCGCCCGGCCACAGCGCCGGCGACCGATCGGCGTCCCTGCTGCTCAGCGGAGGCCGGGTGGTGATCCACGGGTTCGGGGCGGCCGACTGGCGGGCGGTTCGGGATCATCTCCTCCGCCTCGGCCTGATCGATGCCGCGTCGCGGCCGACCGGGAGCCCGCCGGCCTCTACCGGGGCGCCGATGCTCCGACCGGATCAGCGGACCCGCGTCGCCGCGGCGCGGCGACTCTGGGAGGGCGCCGCCGACCTGGGCGAGGGATGCGCCTCGCGCCGGCATCTGGTCGGACGCGCCATCCACACGCCGCCAGGCGACCTTTGCGACCTTCGCCACCACCCGGCGGCGCCGGTGTCGGTCTACCGGCCTGAAGGCCCCGTCCGCCCGGCCCTCGTCGCCCGGATCAGCGACCCGGCGGGCGTCCTGACGGCCGTCGAACTGACCTATCTCGAACCCGGCGGTTGCAAGGCGCGAGGCCTGCGTCTGCCGCGCAAGACCGTCGGGGTCCTCGCGCCCGGGGCGGCCGTGGGCCTGGCGCCGATCGCGGACACCTTGCTCGTCGGCGAGGGGGTGATGACGGTCCTGTCCGCGTCGGCGCGGTTCGGGGTTCCGGGCTGGGCGCTGCTGTCGGCCCGCAATCTGTCGGTCTGGGCCGCGCCGCCCGGGGTTCGCTGGCGGCGGCCGGCGTTCAGGCCCGGCTGGTCCTGCCGAAGCCGCCGTTCGGGGACTGGAACGAGGCGGCGACCGCCGCCGGGAGGCGGGAGGAAGGGTGCTGAGGGGCGCCGGTCCGGCGGGGAATAGGCCCCGTCGACCGGCTGGAGACACCCCATGACCAGACGCGCCCATTCCGTTCCCGTGGTCGAAACGACGAGCGTCGCCGTCGCCGCGGCGTCCTCGCGACGCCAGAGGATCGTTCGCCTGCGCGACCTTGACGTCGCGCCGGAGAACCTTCGCTTCGGCGAGCCGCCGGACGCCGATATTCCCGAGCTCGCGGCGACCATCAAGGCCGCCGGCCTGCTGCTGTTTCCGACCGTGCGGCCAGGCCGCCGCAAGGAGGCGGCCTTCATGGTGCTCGACGGCCGCCGCCGCCTGCTCGCCCTGCGCCTGCTGCGGGACGCCGGCGACATCGACGACGACCATCCCGTGGAGGTGTTCGAGGAGACCGACCGGGCGCGCCAGGCCGCGGCGGTCGTCCTCACCAATACGGCGGCGCCGGTCCATGTCGCCGACGTCGTCGCCGCCATCGGCCGCATGCTGAACGCGCGGCTGACCGTGACGGCGATCGCCCAGGCGCTCGGCTACGCCGATGTGGAGATCAAGCGCCTCGCCGCCCTCTCGGCCCTGCCCGCCATAGCGCTCGAGGCGCTGAAGGCCGGTCGGATGACTCTGCGCCAGGCCCGGCTGCTCGCCCGGCTGAAGGACGTGGACGAACAGGTCGATCTGGCCCGCGCCGCGCTCGACGGGCACGGTTTCCAGGACTGGCGCGTCACCGAACGCCTTGATGAAAGCCGGGTGACGACGCGGGACCCCCGCTGCGCCCTGGTCGGGCCGGACCTCTATGCGGCCGCGGGCGGCCGGACGGAGACCGATCTGTTCGGCGAACTCCCGCCGGTGCTGCTCGACCTGGACCTGTTGACCGCGGCCTGGATGAAGCGCGCCCGGGAGATCGCCGCCGTCCTGGAGGGGGAGGGGCTGGAGGTCCATGTGACCGCCGGACCGTCACCGGACCTGCCCGACGACCTCGAACTCCTGGGCTATGTTCATGGCGGGGCGCTGTCGGCCGACGAGATGGCCGCCTGGCGCGAAGCCCGCGACCGTTATGACGAGACCGTCGAGGCCGTCGAGAGCGGCGACCTGGGCGAGGACGCGGTCGGCCGGTTGCTGCCGATGATCCGGGCCAGGATCGCCCGGGATCAGGCGGGCGTCGGCGACCGCGCGATCACCGTCCTGGTGATGGGACCGTCGAACCGCACGGGCGTGGAGGTCCGCTGCTATGCGCCGGTCGAGCCGGAGATCGAGCCCGCGGAGAGTCAAGACGGCGCGGCGGAGTTCCCGCCCGCGGCCGATCCCGTCTACGCTCCGCCCATGGCCCCGGCGCCCGAGCCGGACATCGAGGGGGTGAACCACGCCCTGCACGCGACCCGCACCGATGTGGCCACGCGCGGCCTGATCCGGGCCCTCGCGGACGATCCCGGCACGGCGCTGACCGCCCTCGTCGCCCGCCTGTTCACGGCGCTGGCGGTCCGCGGCGGCGTCGCCCGGACGGAAGCGGCGCTGGCGATCAGCGTCCGTCCGTTCGCGCCGACCGGCGGTCGGGTGGTCGAGTCCCTGGACGGCCACGTCAGGGAACGCCTGGACGCGCGCCGCGCCGACTGGGAGGCCTCGGGCGAGACGGTGATCGGCTGGGTCCACGGTCTGGCGCACGACGACCGGATGGCGCTGCTGGCCGAACTCACGGCCATCACCCTCGACCTGCGGGAAGAGCGGACCACCCTGGTCCGGCGGTCGGCCCGGGCCGAGGCGGCCGAACTGGCGGCGTTGTGCGGGGCGGAGATCACCCGCCACTGGACGCCGGACGCGCCTTTCCTGCAGCCGCACTCCAGGCCCCTGCTGCTCGGCATGCTCGCCGCCATGGGCGACGGCCATGACGGCGCCGGCGCGCTGAAGAAGACCGAGCTGGTCGAGCGCGTCGCCGAACAGGCCGCGGCCCGGGTCTGGGCGCCGGCGAGTCTGTGCTGGACCGCGTCTCCGGACGCGGTCCAGGCCGGGGACGGGCCCGGCGACGGCGGGCATGACCCGGCGTCCGGGGGCGGGGAGGGGTCGTCCGGGGACCCTGAAGGCGCCGGCGTCTTCGTGGTCACTCCCGCCGGAGAGGCGGCGCTCGCCCGGGCGGCCGCCTGAGCCTCAAGCGCGATCAAGCTCCGCTCCGGCCAAGGTCGGGGCGGAGTTCCCGGGCGGCGGCAGGACCTCGCCCGGTCAGGCGGAGAACGGGAGGAAGGGAGATCCCGGGTGAAGCGGGATGGGGAATCGGCTCTCCGCGCTTCGGATCAACAGGAGACTGACATGCAGACCATGGTGTTCACCGGCCGCCTGGCGGCCGACCCCCAGATCAGCCCGGACTTCGCCAAGGCGGTGTTCCGGCTGCTCGAAAAACGCGGCGTCGACGCCGCCGGCAAGGACCGGCTGGTCGGGGTCAACTGCGTCAGCTGGTCGAAGGGCCTGAACGAGAAGGTCATCGCCCGCGGTCTGGCCCAGGGCTGCGAAGCCGTCGTCGTCGGCGCCTTCATCGACACGGCCTACGCGGCCAAGGATGGGACCGAACGCACCGCCAAGGAGCTGGTGGTGAACCGGCTCACCGTCCTCGACTGGGCCGAGGATCGCGCCGCCGATGACGGCGTCGCCGGCCGCGCCGCGGCCTGAACCCCTTCAACCCCTTCATTTCCAGGAGACTGACCATGCAGACCCTCACCCTCGAAGGCTATCTGGCCGCCGACCCGTCCATTCTGTCGGCCCAGGGCTCGGGCAAGAAGCGCGCGAGCTTCCGCGTGCTGGAGACCACCCGCTTCCGGCGCGCCGACGGTACGCCGGGCGAGCGCACCACCGGCTTCAACTGCGTCTGCTTCAACGAGGCGACGGCCGGGAAATACATCGAGGCCTTCGCCCGCAAGGGCAGCCGCGTCGTGATCCAGGGCCATGTCGAGAACGACACCTGGACCGGCAAGGACGGCGTCGAGCATTACGATCTGCGCCTGATCGTCGGCGACATCCGTCTGAAGAACCGGCGCGACCGGCCCTCGACGGACGACGGCGCCGCCGACCGGCAGGTGCAGGAGCCGGCCAGCGGATACGATCTGAACGACGACATCCCGTTCTGATCCGACGGCGAGAGGCGGAACGGCCCGGCGCGCGAGCGCCGGGCCGTTTCCGTGCCGGGGCCGGGAGGGCGAAGCGAGGCCGGGGCGGGCGAGCCGATGGGCTCGTTGGCATAGGAGTTTCCGCCATGACCGCCTCCGCCTGGACCGACGACTGCGTCGGTCGTCTCAAGACCCTCTGGCTGGAGGGGCGCAGCGCGGCCGAGATCGCCCGCGATCTGGATCACGGGCTCACGCGCAGCGCGGTGCTGGGCAAGGTCCATCGCCTGGGTCTGTCCGCGGGACGGGCTCCAGCCTCCCGGTTCGCTCACGCGGTCAAACGGCCCATTGCGCGACCGCCCCGGCCTGCCACTGGCGCGCCGCCGACGCCGGACGCTCATCCGGCGCCCGCCGCCTCCGAGGGAACGGCGACGATCCTGACGGTCCGAAGGTTCGAGTGCCGCTGGCCGTACGGCGACCCCCGGGACCGCGGGTTCGCCCTGTGCGGGCGGCGGGTGGCCCTGGGCGCCTTCTGCGCGGCGCACGCCGCGATCGCCTACCGGCCGGTCCGGCAGGAGGCCGAGAGCCTGATGGCCTTGGCGGGCTTGGGCTGAGGCGCGCCCGCGACCTGGCCTTTCCCCTAGAATACAGCTTGAAGGGTCGCCGCGAGAGGCGACCAGGCCGCGCGGACCAGGACGGCGATCATAAGGGAGACGAACGCTCGCCAGCCGAACGCATGGGCCATCTTGATGGCCGACACCTTCTGGTTGACGCCGTCGCGGTTGAGACGAACGCATTCCAGGAGTCCCTTGGCCAGCTCGGCCCGGGGATTGCCGCCGGTCCAGATCTGGATCAGTTCCCTGGCGTCCAGTCGGGAGGACGCGGAGACCGCCAGCGTCCGGAACGCCCATCGGCCGCTTCCGAGGAGATAGGCGAGGGTGGTCAGGAAGATCGCGACGGTGACCGCGGTCTGGATCCTGCCCTGGCCCGCCACCAGCGCTGTCGGCGTGATCGACGCCAGGATCGGGGCGACGATCCCCGCGATGGTCAGGTAGGTCGTGGCCTTGACGTCCGCCGTCTTGCGTCGATCGGTTTCGGCGTCGAACACGCGCCGCGCTTCCTCGACGAGCGTGTCCTCATCGCCCTTGATGACTGCGGCGGCGATATCGGCGAGATCCTGGCGCTGTTCGGCGGCGCGTTGCGCGTTCGCCATATCGGAGACGGGCTCAAGCGTCGGCCACAGGATGTCGGTCCAGCGCCTCATGCGGCGATGCGCTCGAGTTCGTCGACAATAGCGCTTGCGATGGGAAGTCCGGTCCGGTTCTCGATCCAGGCCCACTGGCCGTTGGGATTGATTTCGAGGAACCGGTAGTCGCCGTCCGGCATCTGGACCAGATCGATCGCCCCGAACCGCAACCCCATGGCGGACACCATCCTGACGCACCGGTCGGCGATCGCCGGAGGCAGGACGACGACCTCATAGGGCAGGTCCAGCGCGCCGCCCTGGCGCCAGTCGACCTCGGTCTCTCGCGTCCCTTGCGAATGGATAAGCGCTGCGAACACCCGGTCTCCGACGACCGTCGCCCGGACATCCGCCCGCTTGACCACCTCCCGCTGCAGAATGACGGGCGCGGCCGCGAACGACGGCTCGTCACGCAGCGCCGCGCGGGCGACGCGGTTGGTGAAGATGACCTTCTCGACATCGCCCTCGATCAGGGCTTCCCGCAGCGGCTTGGCGATGCTGGCCGGACCCTCGAGAAACCGGGACGCCGCCGCCAGGTCGTTGGTCACGATCACCTCCGGGACGGCGAAACCCAGCCGCCGGGCCAAGAGCAGCTGTCTGGGCTTGTCCTCCGCCGCCGCGATCATCGACGGCGGGCTGAGCCACTTTTCGCCGATCCGCTCGTACAGGCTTTTCAGCAGGGCGTTCCATTCCGCCGCGCAATAGGCGCGTTCGCCGCTGTCGCTGACGCCGACGTCGATGAGGGGCGCGCCCGGCCGCCGGAAATAGGCCGCCCGGATATCGCCGCCGCGGATGGTCTGGCCCGCAATGACGAGGCTCCAGTCCTGCGCGTCGGCGAAGCCGAGGGTCACCCGGCCGCTGGGGAGCGCCTCGGCGTTCAGCCGGGCGTAGGCGCATCCGCGCTTCTGCAGCTCGAGAACCACATAGTCGGTGGTGAGATCGCGCGCGTTGGTGACGAGCAGGATCAATGGATCGGCATCGACCCGATCGAAACGCCGAAGGGCGACGGCCCGTCGAAGCCGTCGAGCGCGACAAGGTTGTCGTCGCGCTCGACCTGGGCGTTGGTCTTGGTCGTCACCGAGAGCAGCATGGCGGCGGCGCGGTCGACGTCGTCGTCCTCGGCCTGGACATAGGTCTGGGTGCCGAGCCGCGAGCCGTGGTCCACGTCGGTGTCGTCGGTCTCCGCCGCGACCGCCGTGCTCGTTCCTGTCTGTCCATCCCCGGAGCGGACCTCGATCGCGGGGCGGGGCCCCTCGGCGCCGTCAACCATCCACACATGCCGCGTCGACGAGTAATGGCCGATGAAGGCGTCGCCGCCCGTGCGCGGAACCGCGAACCCGGTCAGAAAGGGACGAACGGTCGCGGATCGTTGGGCGGTCGACATGAGTCGCTCCTTGATTCAGCCACGCTAGCCCATCGGACGACATTGGCCAAACGGCGTTTGCCATCAAGCGCCGCGCTTGGGACGCCAGGCGGGCGTCCCCTTTCAGACAAGGAACAGCGGGACCGCGATCGCTATCGGCGCGACGGCGCCGAGTTGCGTGCCCGGCCGAAGGCGGCCGGGCACATGCCCCCACACAACGCCCTCCGATTTTGTCACGGCGCCCCGGAAGTCAACGGCTGCGCCGTTCCCCTCCACGGGCCGCGAGAGGCGACCCGTTCCGGTGACTGCCGGGGACCCCGCCGTGGCCAAAACCGGGGTCGTTGCGCATGGGGCGCCTCGACATTTCAGACATGGAATGACCCGATGCAAACCTTCAGCTCACCCTTCTCCGCCAAATCCGACTCCGCCTTTGACGACCTGGCCGCCTCGCTCGGCGATCCGCGTCCGCATCCGACCGAGGAGGCCCTGGTCCAGCTCGGGCGCGCCCTCATGACCGAGTTGCTGGACGTGATCTCCAACACCGCCCTGGAGGACTTTCAGACCCTCCTCGGCGAAGCCCTGATCGGCGCCTTCCATTCGGCGGCCGGGCGGATCGAACGCGACGCCGACCGTGCGCGCGACGCGATGCGCGGCCTCGACCGCGACTTCGACGGATCGGAGGCCGGCGACACCGAACTGCAGGAGGCGACCGCCCGGGCGCGGGCCGGGGATACGGCGACCCGGGCGACGGAGCTGATCCGGGACGCCGCCGCCGAGACCTGGACGGTCGCGACCGGCGAGGTCTGGACGGCCTGGCGCGGCAGCCGGCGCGGCTCGCATCTGACGGCGGCCCAGCTGGAGGCGAAACAGGCGATCCGGGCGATCCGCAACCGGCGCGCGGGAGAGGCCGATCCGGGCGGTCCGGTGATCGCCTTCCGCGGCGCGCCGACGGCCGACACCCGGGACGACGCGGACCGGATCTTCGACGCCCTGAACTGGGCCTTGAAGGAGTGGCCCGACATGGCGCTCGCGACCACCGGGGCGAAGGGCTCCGAGAAACTGGCCATCAAATGGTCGAGGCAGAAGGGGGTGAAGCTGATCCTCGCCCGGGCGGACTTCGACACGCACGGCAAGGCGGCGCCGTTCCGGGCCAACGACGAGCTGATCGCGCTCGAGCCCGCCTGCTGCCTCACCCTGGTCCACTCGCTGGATCGGGCGAGGTCGCCGGATCAGCGGCCGTTCGGGCCCGCGCTCAACCTGGGACAGAAGGCGAGGGAGTCCGGGCTCCGGCACGTCCCCATCCGGGCGCGCGCGGCCTGACCGAACCCTGTCGCCTCGACGACCCGCTCGGCTTCGGCCGGGCGGGCTTTTGTTTTGTCATCCGGCGGCGTTCGGCCACCGGGGATGGCGCGGTCGGTCTTTGGCCAAGGCGACCCGGCGGGTTGTTGATGCGGTTTGATCCGATGCGCGAAAGCTTGATGGCGATGTCCGGAAATCTCGAAAAAGGGCTGGAGGGCAAGATAAAAGAGGGTGTTTGGCGGTTCCCGTTTTTCGTATGCTGTCCAGCGGTTAGCGGCGTGGGTACGGGGCCCGGACGACTTGCGGTGGGTTGTCGGCTCGGGACGGCGCCGTCGGCCTGATCGGAGGCGTCGAATGCTCGTCCGTGAAGCCATCCAGTCCCGTCTGATGGAGGGCGCCCGACAGGATCCCGAGGCGGTCCATGTTCGGCTCCCGCTGTCTCTCAAATCCGACCGGGTGAACGTCCGGACGGGCATGTTCCAGCGGCTGGCGAGCTCGCGCGCCTTCGCCCTGGGGGATCGCTCAGGGGTGCTCAGGGCGGCGCAGGGCCGTTCGGGCCGGGCCTTCCGCCTGGACGTCCGGCAGAGGGTGGTCGTCAAGGCGCTGGTGTCGCGTCATGTCGGCAAGGGCGCCGAACGGGCGGCGGCCCTGGGCAAGCATGTCGCCTACCTCGGGCGGTCCGGCGCGGGGGTCGAGGGGGGGCGGCCGGAGTTCTTCGATCGCGATCGGGACGGGGTCCGGCCAGCGGTCGAAACCGAAGGCTGGAGCCGGGACCGGCATCATTTCCGCTTCATCATCTCGCCGGAGCACGGCGACCGGATCGGCGACCTGAGGGGCTATGTGCGGGACGTCATGGCCCGGGTCGCGGCGGACCTGGGGCAGCCGGATCTGAAATGGCTGGCGACCTGCCACTACGACACCGACCAGCCGCACGCCCATGTGTTGGTGCGGGGGCGGCGAGGGGACGGCCGGGACCTCGTCATTCCGCGCGACTACATGGGCTACGGCTTTCGGGCGCGGGCGCAGGAGGCGGCGCAGGAGCGGCTCGGCGACCTGTCGCGGGTGGAGGCCGAACGCCGCATCTGGCGGGAGACGCAGGCGGATCGGTTCACGAGCTTCGACCGACGCCTTCTGGCGGCGGCTGATGGTGGTGGGTTGGTCGATGACCGCGTCGGGGCGAGCGACGCCTGGGCGGCGCTGACCCGAGGGCGATTGCGGCACCTTGAAGGGCTGGGGCTCGCGGCGAGGGCGGGGCGGCGGTATCGGCTCGCTGGCGATATGGAGACGAAGCTGCGCACGCTGCAGGCGCGGCGGGACATCATCCGGACGCTGAACCAGCGGCGGCTGGAGGGGGCGAGGGACGTGCGCCCCCTGGGAACGGAGCGGGTGCGGGGCGTGGTGGTGAAAAGCGGGTATCACGATGAGGCCGGCGCGGCGCCGTTCGTCGTGGTGCGGGACGCGGGAGGAGTCGAGCACTATGCACGGCTGTGCGCGGGTGAGGCCGCGAAGGTGGGGACCAGGATCGCATTGGCGCCGATATCGAACGGACTGGCGCAGGTACTGGCCGGGCGGACCGATGAACTCGCTCGCTGAGACCGCTTGTGACTCACGCGCCAGGCTTCAGTCCGATCCCGGCCGGCGCGACCGCGCCGGCCGGGATCGGATTGTGCGCATCAAAGCCATCGGCCACGGGACGGCGGGCGCCTGGCCCCCGAGAGGAGACTCCCTGGGGCCGTCGCAGGCAGGGTGACGCTCACTGATCCGCTTTCAGCAGAAGCGCGACGGCGATCTGACGGCCGTCGTGGTTCTGCCCGCGGTCCGCCGCGATGAACGGCTCAGAAGGTCCGTCCGACACCGAGCGACACGACCCAGGGATCGAGATCCACGTCGCTTTCCAGCGCGCCGCCGTTGATGCGGGCATCGGTGTTGAACCACACCTTCTTGACGTCGAGATTGAGGCTCCAGGGGCCCTGCAGGCCGATGTCGGCCCCGACCTGGGCGGCGTAGCCGAGACCGTCGTCCAGATCGACCGTGAAGCCGTTCCGGTCGTCGCCGCCGTAGAACAGCATGGCGTTGACGCCGGCGCCCACATAGGGGCTGAATCCGCCTCCGGTCAGCAGTCGGTACTGGACGGTGACCACCGGCGGCAGGACCCAGGTCTCGTGCACCGCGACGTCGGTGGCGCCGCCCTGCGCCCGGATCTCATGCCGGGTCGTGCCCAGGATGGCCTCGATGGCCCAGTGGTCGGTAAGGAAGTAGGTGAAGCCGAGGGTCGGCATGATGTTGTCGCCGACATCCACCTCAAGACCGGTCGCGCCGCCGCCGGGCGTGACGATGGCGTCGTCCGCCGTCGGCGCGACATCGGTGACGCGGCCGGTGATCAGCCAGTCGCCGGCCCGGGGCGCCTGCCAGGCCTCCTGGGCCTGAGCGTTTCCCGACAGGGCGAGGAGGCCCAGCGCGGCGAGAGAGGCGGTCTTGAGAGTCATGGTTCTGTTCCCGACGCTTCGCGGCCGCGAATTCGGCCGCGAAGCGTCGGAGGCGTTCTGCGGCCACGCTTGTCCACGGGCTTTGATCCAGAACAAGAGCCGCGGACCTGCGACATTGCGTCAACCGCCGGGGCCGACCGAATTCGGTCGAGGTCGACGGCGGACGTGGTCTGACCTGGTCCCGCTGAGCTGCGCCGCGGCGCCGCCAACGCGGCGCGCTGCTTTTCTCTCCCGACTGAAGGACCGGATGTTTTACAGCCTGGCTTCGGCGGTTCAGCCTCGGACCGCGGCGCGCGCCGCATCCATCGACGAGACGAAGTTCAAGCCCTTGTACAGAGGGGCCGCCAGCGACCGATGCAGGGTGTCGATCACCGTTGGCCGCGCGCCGCAGACCACGATCTCGGCCCCGTCGGCCTGAAGGCGCGCAAGAAAATCGCCCAGGGCGAAGGCCCCGGTCGGATCCACCAGGGGCGTGTCCTCCATGCGCAGGATGTAGCGCCGCTTGCGCGCGCCGATCTGATCCAGCGTGTCCTTCAAGATGCTGGCGCTTCCAAAGAACAGAGGGCCGCGGAAAGTGATGACCCTCACGTCCGGCGGCAGACCGTCGTTGGGCGAATAGGGCGCGTCGTACGCTCCGTCGGCGCGATCGTCCTCGATCACCATGCCCGCCCCGTCCACGCTCGCCAGACGGGCCATCCGGTGCATGAAGACGAAGGCCGCCATGACCATGCCGACCTCGATCGCCACGGTCAGATCGACCAGCACGGTGAGCGCGAAGGTCGCGATCAGCACGGCGCGCTCGCCGTTTGAGGTTCCAAGGATCGTGCGGAAGCGATGAATCTCGGCCATGTTCCACGCCACAACCAGCAGGATCGGCGCGAGCGCCGCCAGCGGCACGAACTTCATCAGGGACGCGAGCGCCAGCATGAAGACCAGCAGGAAAGCCGCATGCGCCATCCCGGCGATGGGCGAGCGGGCTCCGGAGCGGATATTGGTCGCGGTCCTGGCGATCGCGCCGGTCGCCGGCAGGCCGCCGAACGCGGCGGACGCAATGTTGGCGATCCCTTGGGCGAGGAGTTCCATGTTGGATCGATGACGGCGGCCGGTCATCTGGTCCGCCACCACGGCCGAGAGCAGGGATTCCACCCCGGCCAGGAGCGCGATCGTGAGGGCGCTGGGCAGGACCGCGCGGGCCCTGTCCCACGACCAGAACGCCAGGCTGGGCCGGGGGAGGCTGGCGTCGATGTCGCCGAACCGCGAGCCGATGGTTTCGACCGGCAGATGCAAGACGGCGACGAGCAGCGCCGCGCCCACGGTGACGATCAGAAAGCCCGGGAGTTTCGGTGTGAACTTCTTGAGCAGCAGGATCATCGCCAGGCAGATTGAGGCGAGGCCCAGGGTTGGAAGGCTCAGCGTCGCGCGCGCCGCCCACAAGGCCGACAGCTTGGGCACGAACTCCGCCGGCACGTCGGCGATCGTCAGGCCGAACAGATCCTTGAGCTGGCTGGCGATGATCACCACGGCGATGCCGCTGGTGAATCCCGTCGTCACGGGGTCGGGAATGTATTTGATCAAGGCCCCGACCCTCAGCAAGCCGGCCGCGATCAGGACGCCGCCGGCTATCAGGGTCGCCATCAGCAGGCCGTCATAGCCGTGGTTGGCGATGATTCCGTAGACGATGATGACGAAGGCGCCCGTCGGGCCGCCGATCTGGAAGCGGCTGCCACCCAACAGGGAGATCAGAAAGCCGGCGATCACGGCGGTGATCAGGCCGCGCTCGGGCGTGGTTCCGGAGGCGATGGCCAGCGCCATGGCCAAGGGCAAGGCGACGATGGCCACGGTCAGCCCCGCGACGAGGTCGGCGCGCAAATCGGCCGGGGCGTAACCCTCACGGGCCAGCACGGTCACCGTTTTGGGAAGAAACAGCCGCCAGTCGCCTTTCGCCATGCTCTGTCCCTAACGCTTCTCCAGGAGCCGGACGCCTCGGCCCACGCCCAGACTGGGAGCGCCTTCGGCGATCATTTCGACGCCGGCCTCGGCCAGCGCGTTCACGACCTTCTCCAGGCTGTCGACGACCGAGCGCACCGAACCTTCACAGGCTTCCATGCGCTGGATGGTCGGAACCGACAGGCCCGACAGCCGGGCAAGCTCCCGCTGCTCAAGGCCGAGCAGCGCACGGGCCGCGCGTATCTGCAATCCGGTGATCATTGACCCATCTTATCCGATATATGAGATATCAGAAACGAGGTCTGTACGCCGACGGGAGGCGTTCCGGAATTCAGTTCAGCCATGTGAGCTTCGATCCCGAGCAGAGCACGGGAAACAGGATCGTGGCCCTGGTCCCCCGTCGCCGCCTACGCCGCCATGGGCAGCCGCGCCACGTTGCAACGGGTCCAGAGCTTGTCCATGGCGGCGACGAGGTCGTCCATCATGGCGTCGGTGTGGTTCGGCGACGGGGTGAAGCGCAGCCGCTCGGCGCCCTTGGGCACGGTCGGATAGTTGATCGGCTGGACATAGACGCCGTGCTCCTCGAGCAGCATGTCCGAGATCATCTTGCAGTGGACCGGGTCGCCGACGTGGACCGGCACGATGTGGCTGACCGAGGGCAGCACCGGGATGCCGGCGGCGGCGAAGCGCGCCTTGAGGGTGGCGGCGCGCTCCTGATGGGCCTCGCGCAGTTCGGGATGGGCCTTGAGGTGGCGGACCGAGGCGAGGGCGCCGGCGGTCAGGGCGGGCGGCAGGCTGGTGGTGAAGATGAAGCCGGCGGCCCAGCTGCGCACCGCGTCGACGATCACCGCGTCGGCGGCGATATAGCCGCCCATGACGCCGATGGCCTTGCCGAGGGTGCATTCGACGATGTCGATGCCGTCCAGCACGCCGTCGCGCTCGGCGACGCCGGCGCCGGTCGCGCCGTAGAGGCCGACGGCGTGGACCTCGTCGAGGTAGGTCATCGCGCCGTATGTCTTCGCCAGGGCGATGGTGCCGGCCAGGTCGGCGATATCGCCGTCCATGGAGTAGACGCTCTCGAAGGCGATCAGCTTGGGCGCGTCGGCGGGCGCGGCCTGAAGCAGGGCTTCAAGGTGTTCGAGGTCGTTGTGGGCGAAGATGTGCCGCTCGCAGCCGCCGTTGCGGATGCCGGCGATCATCGAGGCGTGGTTCAGCGAATCGGAGAAGACGATCAGGCCGGGCAGGATGCGCTGCAGCGTGGTCAGGGTCGCCTCGTTGGCGACGTAGCCCGAGGTGAAGAGCAGCGCCGCTTCCTTCTGGTGCCAGGCGGCCAGTTCGCCCTCGAGGTCGACGGCCGAGCGGGTGGTGCCCGAGATGTTGCGGGTGCCGCCGGCGCCGGCGCCGGCCTGGTCGATCGCGGCGGTCATGGCGGCGAGGACGTCCGGGTGCTGGCCCATGCCGAGATAGTCGTTCGAGCACCAGACCACGACCTCCTGCTCGGAGCCGTCGGCGCGGCGGCGGATGGCCTTGGGGAACTGGCCGCGCACGCGCTTCAGGTCGGCGAAGACGCGATAGCGCCCCTCGCCCTTGACCTGCTCCACGGCGGTCTGGAAGGCGGCCTGGTAGTCGAACATGAGGTGGAATCCCGCGGTGGTCGAGCCTCTTCCTCCCATCCGCGATCCCGCGCGTCACCTCCGGGAAACCCCTGAGCGCCGGCGATGCGTCGCACGTCCGGGCCGCGCCTACCGGGCGAGGATGGTCATCCGGACCAGTTCGGACAGGCTGCGCGCCTGCATCTTGGTCATGACGTTGGCGCGATAGACCTCGACCGTGCGCGGGCTGATTTCGAGGTCGTAGGCGATCACCTTGTTGGCGCGGCCGGCGACCAGGCCCTCCAGCACCTGGCGCTCCCGCGTCGAGAGGGAGGCGAGGCGCTCGCGCACCTCGGCGTCCTGTCCCTCGCGCTCGGTGGCGCCCGCCTGGTCGGCCAGGGCCGAGCGGATCGAGGACAGCAGGGCCTCGTCGTCGAAGGGCTTTTCGATGAAGTCCTTGACGCCGGCGCGGACCGCCTCGATGGCCAGCGGCACATCGGCGTGACCGGTCATGACGATGACCGGGTGGCGCACGCCCATTTCGGACAACCGGCGGACCATCTCCAGACCATTCATGTCCGGCATGCGCACGTCCGTGACGATGCAGCCGGGCGCGAGGTCATCCGCGTGGGCCAGCAGGGCCGCGGCCGAGTCATAGGTCCTGGACGCCAGACCCGCGGTGTCCAGCAGGAAGGCCAGGGAATCCCGGATCGCGGGATCGTCGTCGACCACATGGACGATCGGCTCATTCGCCATCGTAGAGTTCCTCCTCGCCTACAGAGCGCAGCGTAAAGCAGAATCGCGTGCCGCCGCCCGGATTCGGTTCGACCCAGATGCGGCCGCCATGGGCCTCGACAATGGTGCGCGAGATCGACAGGCCCACCCCCATGCCGGTCCGCTTGGTGGTGACGAACGGCTGGAACAACTGGTCGGCGATGTCCGGGCTGATCCCCGAGCCGGTGTCGGCCACGGTGATCTGGGCCTGGTCGTCGGCGACGGGATCGATCCGGATCTCCAGCACCTTGCGCTTCGCCTCCTCCATCGCCTCGATCGCGTTGCGGATCAGGTTCAGCGCGACCTGCTGGATCTGGACCTTGTCGGCGAGCACCAGGTCGACCTCGGGCGAGAAACGGAACAGCACGCGGACGCCGTGCTCCTTCGCGCCGACCAGCGCCAGGGCGCTGGCTTCCTCGATCAGTTTCGGCAGACTTTCAACGCGACGTTCGGCCTCGCCCCGGGCGACGAAGTCGCGCAGGCGGCGGATAATGTCGCCGGCCCGCAGGGCCTGGTCGCCGGCTTTGTGAATGGCGTCCCGCAGGCGATCCCGGGCGATGGGCTCGACGTCCAGCAGGCGCAGCGACCCCTTCAGGTAGTTGGCCATGGCCGAGAGCGGCTGATTCAGCTCGTGGGCCAGGGCCGACGCCATCTCGCCCATGGCGGTGAGGCGCGAGATGTGGACCAGCTCGGACTGCAGCTCCTGGAGCCGCTGCTCGGTCTGCTGGCGTTCGCTGAGGTCGCGGACGAAGCCGGTGAAGAAGCGCTGGTCGCCCGAGATCATCTCCCCGACCGACAGCTCCATCGGAAAGGTCGAACCGTCCCTGCGTTCCCCGACCACGACCCGCCCCATGCCGATGATCCGGCGCTCGCCGGTGGTCAGATAACGGTCGAGGTAGCCGTCGTGTTGTTCGCGATACGGTTCGGGCATCAGGATCTTGACGTTCTTGCCGATCACTTCCTCCGCGGACCAGCCGAACAGCCGTTCCGCGGCGTGGCTGAAGGACTGCATGATCCCGCGCTCGGTGATGACGACCATGGCGTCCGGCACGGTCGCGAGGATGGACTGGAGGTGGGCTTCGCGGGCCCGAAGGTCGCGGTTGACCGCGACCGATCGCGACCGCATCGTCTGGAAGGCTTCGCCGCCGGCGCTGATCGCTCCGCCCAGCACCAGGAAAATCAGCGCGCCGGCCAGGTCCCCGGCCGCCACCGCGCCGGACCACCAGGTGACATACAGCCCGCAGGCGACGCCGAGCACCGTCGCCACGGCCCCGGGGGCAAGGCCGCCCATGGCCGCCGCCGCGACCACGGCGGGCACGAAGAACAGCAGGGCCAGACGGTCTTCCAGCCAGGGCGCCATCGCCAGTCGCAGCGCCAGTCCCCCGGCCGCGCCCAGCACCGCGGTCGCCAGCCCGAAACCGGCGTGGCGCTTGGCCAGCATCCAGTCCCAGGGCGTCCGGCTCTCAAGCGTGTCGTTCGTCCTCATCGCGCCTCCGCAACATCCCGTAGGTGAAACCCCCGAATTTCGCCAGTCGCGGGCGGCGGCTACTTCACGGTCATCGGGCCGCCGGCCCCAGTCCATAGCTTTTCAGAGGCCGCCATGACCGCTCCCCTCGTCGACCTGTCCGTCCATCACGCGCCCAAGGGCCTGTCTGACCGCACCGCCTGGGGCTTCGTCAAGGCGCTGCGCTTCTTCGCCGACACCTTCTTCGCCAAACGCTACGGTCACCGGGCGGTGGTGCTGGAGACCGTCGCCGCCGTTCCGGGCATGGTCGGCGCGACCCTGAACCACCTCAAGGCCCTGCGCCGGATGAAGGACGACAATGGCTGGATCCGCACCCTGATGGACGAGGCCGAGAACGAGCGGATGCACCTGATGACCTTCATCGAGGTGTGCAAGCCGACCCTGTTCGAACGCTTCGTGGTCATCGCCGTGCAGTGGGTCTTCTACCTGTTCTTCTTCGGCCTCTACCTGGTGTCCGCGAAGACGGCGCACCGCGTGGTCGGCTATTTCGAGGAAGAGGCGGTGATCAGCTACACCCACTACCTCGCCGAAATCGACGAGGGCCGCAGCGAGAACGTGGCCGCGCCCGAGATCGCCATCCGCTACTGGAACCTGCCGGCTGAGGCGACGCTGCGCGACGTGGTGCTGGTGGTTCGCGCCGACGAGGCCCACCACCGCGACGTCAACCACGGCTTCGCCAACGAGCTGTGCGGCGCGGCTCCGATCGCCATCGCCCCGTGCCCGCCGCATGTCGAACTGCAGCCCGCCTGGAAGGCGGCGGCGTAACGGCGAACGACAGACCAGGTCTCCGCATGTCGTTCCGTCCCCTCCCGGCCGCCTGGCGGCCCCACGCCGAGCGCAACCTGCCCCGCTACACCAGCTATCCGACGGCGGTCGCCTTCGAGACCGCCGTCGGGGAGTGGGAGGCGCGGGACTGGCTGGCCGCCACCCGCGCGGACCAGGCGATCTCCGCCTATGTCCACGTGCCGTTCTGCAAGCGGCTGTGCTGGTACTGCGGCTGCAACACCAGCGTCTTCCACGAGTACGATCGGGTCCGCGCCTTCTTCCAGACCCTGATGCTGGAGGTGGATCTGTGGGCGGACGCCATCGGGCCGCACGCCGGGGCCGCCCATCTGCATTT
The DNA here is from genome assembly GCA_016183935.1 of Caulobacterales bacterium. Taxonomy (GTDB): domain Bacteria; phylum Pseudomonadota; class Alphaproteobacteria; order Caulobacterales; family Caulobacteraceae; genus Brevundimonas. Next base: position 79,323 of record JACPDR010000011.1, on the reverse strand, counting down.
CGGCGGCGGCAGTCCCAACGCCCTGTCGCCTGACGATTTCCGCAAACTGGTCCGGCACATGACCGCCCGCTTCGCCCTGCGCCCCGGCGCCGAGATCGCCGCCGAACTGGATCCCGGCCTGCTGTCGGAGGCCTTCATCGACGCTGTGGGCGAGGCCGGGGTGACCCGGGTCAGCCTCGGCGTCCAGACGTTCGATCCGGTGGTCCAGGCCAAGGTCAACCGCATCCAGCCCTTCGAAATGGTCGCCGCCGCCAACGAGCGGCTGCGCAAGTCGGGCGTGTCCGCGATCAATTTCGACCTGATGTACGGCCTGCCCGGCCAGACCCCCGAGAATGTCGCGGCCTCCACGGAGGCGGCCGTCACCCTGCGGCCGGATCGGGTGGCCGTGTTCGGCTACGCCCACGTGCCGTGGATGAAGAAGCACCAGGTCATGATCAAGGAGGCGGATCTCGCCGACGGCGACGGCCGCTGGGCCCAGGCCGAGGCCGCCGACGAGGCCCTGCGCGCGGCGGGCTACGTCCGCATCGGCCTGGATCACTACGCCTTGCCCGACGATCCGCTGACGATCGCGGCGGCGTCGGGGCGCCTGCGGCGCAACTTCCAGGGCTACACCGACGATCCAGCCCCCGTTCTGGTCCCGATCGGCCCGTCGTCGATCGGACGTTTCGCCGAAGGCTTCGTGCAGAACGCCGCCGCGACCCATGACTGGGGCCGCAAGGTCGAGGCGGGTCGCCTGCCGTTGGCGCGCCGGCTGGCCGTCACCGCGGAGGACGATCTGCGCGCCGCCGTGATCGAACGGCTGATGTGCGACCTGGCTGTCGATGTCGGCGAGGTCTGCCGGGCGCACGGCTTCGCCGACGCGACGCTCGACGGCTCGATCGTGGCCGCGGGCCGGCTGCAGGCGGACGGCCTGTGCGTGGTCGCCGGCCGGACCATCCGGATTCCCGCCGAGGCGCACCGTGTCATGCGCGTGGTCGCGGCCTGTTTCGACGCCCGCCTGCCGATCGCCAAGAGCCGCCACGCCCGGGCGGTGTGACCTCCGGGACAATCCCCACTGGGGGAATCCCGGAGTTTGTCGGCGCGCAACGTCCGGCCACCCTGATCGACGGATGGAAGCTTCAACTGGCCGGACTCGGGATCTCCCGCGCGGCCGCAAGGATACTGCGAGATGACAACCAGGAGACTTTGGATCGTCCTCGCCCTGATCATGGCGGCCTCGTTCGCCGTGCTGGGGATGATGGGGCGAGAAATAAACCGGCAGGCGCCGCCCATACCGGCGCAGGTCGTCGACACCTCCGGCGCCGTGCTGCTTACCCGCGAGGACATCCAGACCGGGCAACTGGCCTGGCAGTCCATGGGCGGCCAGCAGGTCGGCTCGATCTGGGGCCACGGCGGCTACGTCGCGCCCGACTGGTCGGCCGACCAACTGCATCGCGAAATCACGGCCCTGCTGGAGATGTGGTCGCAGCGCGAGCACGGCCAGTCGTACGCCAGCCTCGACGCCGAGCGTCAGGCGGCCCTGAAGGCCCGGGTCAAGCGCGAGATGCGCACCAACACCTATGATCCGGCGACCGACACCATCACGGTCTCGACCGACCGGGCCGCGGCCATGCGCGAGGTCAAGGCGCACTACGTCGCCCTGCTCAGCGACGATCCCGCGCTGGAATCGCTGCGAGAGCAATACGCCATCGCCAATAACGCGGTGCCGGACCTCGGCCGCCGCAACCAGATCTCCGCCTTCTACTGGTGGGCCAGCTGGGGCGCGGGCACCGAACGTCCCAACGACGTCATCACCTACACCTCCAACTGGCCGCATGAGCCCCTGATCGACAACGTGCCGACCCCGGCCAATATCGTGTGGTCGGTGGCCAGCGTCCTGCTGCTGATCTTCGGCGTCGCCGCCCTGGTCTTCTGGCATGCGCGCCAGCCCAAGGAGGAGCACCTTGAGCCGCCCACGGCCGATCCGCTGATGGGCATGAAGCCGACGCCCTCGATGAAGGCGGCGGGCAAGTATTTCCTGACCGTGATCGCCCTGTTCCTGCTGCAGGTCGGGCTCGGCGCCGTCACCGCCCACTATGCGGTCGAGGGCCACGACTTCTACGGCATTCCGATCTCGGAATGGATTCCCTACGCGGTGACCCGCACCTGGCACACCCAGCTGGCGGTGTTCTGGATCGCCACCGCCTGGCTGGGCACGGGCCTCTACATCGCCCCGATCGTATCCGGCAAGGAACCGCGATTCCAGGCGCTCGGCGTCAACGTCCTCTGGGTCGCCCTCGTCTTCGTCGTCCTCGGTTCGATGGCCGGCGAGTGGTTCGGCGTGCAGCAGATCTTCGACCTCGACACCAACTGGTGGTTTGGCCATCAGGGCTGGGAATACATCGACCTGGGCCGCTTCTGGCAGAGCCTGCTGTTCGTCGGCCTGCTCCTGTGGCTGCTTTTGGTCACCCGCGCCCTGTGGCCGGCGCTGAAGGAGAAATCCCAGGCCAAGCCGGTGCTGGTGATCCTGTTCCTGTCGACGGTGGCGATCGCCCTGTTCTACGCGGCCGGATTCATGTGGGGCAAACACACCCACATCAGCATGGTCGAATACTGGCGCTGGTGGGTGGTTCACCTGTGGGTCGAAGGCTTCTTTGAGGTGTTCGCCACCGCGGTGATCAGCCTGCTGTTCGTCCGCCTCGGCCTCGTCCGGCCGCTGGTCGCCAACGTCGCGGTGGTCTTCGGCACCATCGTGTTCATGACCGGCGGCGTGCTGGGCACCGCCCACCACTGGTACTTCGCCGGCACCCCGACCTCGGTGATGGCCATCGGCTCGGTGTTCTCGGCGCTCGAAGTGGTGCCGCTGGCCCTGGTCGGGTTCGAGGCCTTCGAAAACTGGCGGCACTCCAGGGCCGCGCCCTGGGTCAAGGCCTACAAATGGCCGATCCTGTTCTTCGTGGCCGTCGGCTTCTGGAACCTGCTCGGCGCCGGGGTCTTCGGCTTCATGATCAACCCGCCGCTGAGCCTGTACTACATCCAGGGCCTGAACACGACGGCGACCCACGCCCATGCGGCCCTGTTCGGGGTTTACGGGATGCTGGGGATCGGCCTGCTGCTGTTCTGCTTCCGCAGCCTGGCCCGGCGCGAGGCCTGGAGCGACAAGCTGCTGGCCTGGACCTTCTGGCTGCTGAACATCGGCCTGGCGATGATGCTGTTCCTGTCGCTGCTGCCCATCGGCGTGGTGCAGGCCTTCGCCAGCATCGAGCACGGCATGTGGTACGCGCGCTCTCCAGCCGTCCTGCATTCGCCGCTGGTCCAGACCCTGGTCTGGATGCGCGTCCCCGGCGACGTGGTGTTCGGGGCGGGCGCCGTCACCCTGGCGATCTTCGCCGCCCGGCTGGTGATTGCGGGCCTCAAGCCGAGGCTCGCGGCCGACCCCTCAGCCGAACCGGCGGTCCTGCCGGCCGAGTAACCGGCTCGCCAGCGTACGGGGCGGGGAGGGGTTCGCCTCTCCCCGCCGTTTCTTTTCCAGAGGATGTTTTCCCGTGGCCACGACCGCCCAGTCTCTCCGTCGGTACGCCGGCCCGCCCCTGTTCAGTTTCGGCTTCCGGCCCTTCTTCCTGTTTTCGGCGGCGTGGGCCGCTGTGGCCGTGCCGGTCTGGGTCGGGTCGATGTCGCTCGGCGATGGAACCGTGGGCGCCATGGACGGCCGCCTCTGGCACATCCACGAGATGCTGTTCGGCTATCTGGCCGGGGTCATCGCCGGCTTCCTGCTGACCGCCGTGCCCAACTGGACCGGCCGCCTGCCGGTGACCGGCGCGAAACTGGCTGGCCTGTTCGCCCTGTGGGCGGCGGGCCGGGCGGCCGGCTTCCTTCCGGCCTCCATGGCCGTCCCCGCGGCCGTGACCGACAGCGCCTTCCTCGTCGTCTTCGCCGGCCTCATCTGGCGCGAGGTGCTGGCGGCCAGGAACCGGCGCAACCTGCCGGTCTGCCTGCTGGTGTCGGCGCTGGCGGCGGCCAACATCGCCTTCCACCTGCGCGGCGCGTTTCCGCTGTTCGGCCCGGGCGCCGAGCGGGCCGCCGTGGCGGTCGTCACCGGCCTGATCGCCCTGATCGGCGGCCGGGTGACCCCCAGCTTCACCCAGAACTGGACCCAGGCCCACGGGATCCTGAAGGGGCCGACGGCCTTCAATGGCCTCGACGCCGGCGTGCTCGCGGTGACCGGCGTGGCGCTCGTCGCCTGGGTGGCGGCGCCGCTGTCGCCGATCACCGGCGTCGCCCTGGCCTTGGCCGGCGGAGCCAACCTGGTCCGACTGGCGCGCTGGCGCGGCTGGCTGGCGCGGCGCGAGGCGCTCGTCTGGATTCTCCACCTCGGCTACGCCTGGCTCGGCGTGGGGCTGATCCTGCTCGGACTGGCCGCGCTGGCCCCGGCCGCCGTTCCGTTCACCGCGGGCATCCATGCGCTGACCACGGGCGCCATGGGCGTCGAGACCCTGGGCATCATGACCCGGGCCACGCGGGGACACACCGGCCGGCCGCGGGTCGCCGACCGTTCGACGACCGCCATCTACCTGCTGATCCTGTCGGCGGCGGTCGTGCGGGTGTCGGCCCCGTTCCTGGCCGAATGGACGATCGTCCTGCTGGCGATCTCGGCGACGCTGTGGGCGCTGGCCTTCTCGGGCTTCGTCGCCGCCTACGGGCCGATGCTGTGGCGGCGGTCGACCTGACCTTGCGTTGGCGCAAGGCGGCGACAGCCATGACGTGCGACGAGTCTGGAATGACCCGCCCCGCTTCAGACTGCTGTGATCCGGCGATGTGTCCGACGGACCTGTGTTGCCACGGGGAATGCCACTGCTCGCCCTCCGCCCCCCGCGGCGATCGGCTGATGCTGCGAGCGCTGGGTCTGGGCGCGGCGGCGCTGGCCTTCGCCGGCGTGGCCCTGCCGGTTCTGCCGACGACGCCGTTCGTCCTCCTGTCGGCCTGGGCGTTCGCGCGATCGTCGCCGCGCCTCGAGGCCTGGCTGCGGAACCACCCCCGGCTCGGTCCGCCGCTGAGGGCGTGGGAAAAGCGCCGCGCCATCCCGCCCGGGGCGAAGGCCGTGGCGGCGGTGAGCCTGCCCGTGAGCGGCCTGCTGGTTCATGCATCGGGAGCCGGCCTCCCCGCCACCGTCGCGGCCGGCCTCGTCCTGGTCTGCGTCGGCGGCTGGATCCTGACCCGCCCGTCCTGAGCGGAGCTTGCGCGCCGACAACGACGCGGCCGCCCGACGGCGCGATTGACCCTGCAGGAGGTCCCATGAGCCCATCCCCCGCCGCCGTGATCGCCGGCGCCTGCTTCCCCGGCCCGCGTTCGGAAAACGAGCCTTGGGTGCGCGGCGAGTTCCAGGCGGTGCTGGATCAATGGTTCAACTGGCGCAAGCGCCTGTTCGTTGACGACCCTGGTCTGGTCGGGCCCGTCGGCGGGCCGTCGCTCGATGGGCTCGAGAGGCGCGAGGTCCTGTCCCGGGAGCTCGCCCGGCTGTGCGAGGCGCTGACGGCGGAAACCCCGACCTACACCCCCCGCTACATCGGCCACATGAAGGCCGAGGTGTCGTTGCCGGCCCTGCTGGGCTGGCTGGCGGCCATGCTGCACAATCCCAACAACACCTCGCGCGAGGCCAGCAAGGTCGGCACGGTGATCGAGGCCGAGGCCATCGCCATGCTGGCGGCCATGGTCGGCTATGATCCGGCGACGGCGGAGGGCCATTTCACCTCGGGCGGCACGGTGGCCAATTTCGAGGCTGTCTGGCGGGCCCGCTACCGGCTCGACCACTGGCTCAGTCTCGGCCTCTATGTTGCTGAAAAGACCCGCGAACCGCTCGACGTGTTCGCCGCGGCCCATATGGGCTGGGACCGGTTCCGGGCGCTGTGGACCGAGCACGGGCTGACCGACGCCGTACTGCGCCGCTACAGCGCCGCCGTCGGCGTGCCGGCCGACATCTGGCGCCGGATCAGCCGCGCCTCCGGCCGCGATTTCCTGGGCCCCGTGCTGCTGGTCCCGGGCAACAAACACTATTCCTGGTCCAAGGCCGCCAACCTCTTCGGCCTCGGCGAGGAGTCCCTGTGGGCGGTGGACCTCGACGCCGAGGGACGGCTCGATGTCGACGATCTGGAACGTCTGATCCTGCGGGCGCAGGCCGCGGTCCGGCCGGTGCTGATGGCGGTCGGCGTGGCCGGAACCACGGAGACCGGCGAGATCGACCCGATCGACATCCTGCATGACCGGCTGGAACGCTGGGAGGCCGAACGCGGCCTGCACATCTGGCGGCACGTCGACGCCGCCTACGGCGGCTTCCTGTGCGCCATCCTCGGCGGCCCGGACGAGGCGGTGCTCACCCCCGCCAGCGCTGCGGCCTTGCGGGGGATCGGGCGGGCGGATTCGGTCACCATCGATCCGCACAAGCTGGGCTACGTGCCCTACGCCTGCGGCGCCTTCCTGACCCGGGATACGGCCCGCTACGCCGTCTCCGCCTTCGACGCCCCCTATCTGGACCGGCCCGAACTCGGCGACGGCAAATGGTCGTCGACCCTGGAGGGCTCGCGCTCGGCGGCCGGCGCGGCGGCGACCTGGCTGAGCGGGCGCGCCATCGGCTTTGGCCCATCCGGCCTTGGCGCGCTGCTCGCCGAGACCGTGCGGACGCGCCAGGCCTTCGAGACCGCCCTGCGCGCCGCCGTGCCGGAGGTGCGGTTCCTGGAGCCGGCCGACGCCAACATCGTCTGCTTCTCCATCGCCGCGCGGGGGGAGGCGTTGTCCGACGCCAACCGCCGCACCACGGCGCTGTTCGACCATATCCACCATTCACCGGAGTTCTCGGTCTCGAAGACCACGCTCGGTCCCGACTACGCCGCGGCGATCGCGCGCCACGTCGACGGGTTCGGCGGCGTCGTCGACGCGCCGGGGATGGTGCTGGTCCGCTGCGTCTTCATGAACCCCTACTGGGCGGTCCCGGCGTTCCGCGCCGCCCTGTTCCCGTCCTTCATCGCCCTGGTCCGCGACAGCCTCGGCGGCGATCTCGAGGCGGCGGCGTGAGCGCCGGCTGGCGGGCCGGGGGTCTCGGACGCGGGGCCCGAACGCGGGGCGCCGCCGCCACCGGCCTCCTCATGACGCTGCGCGATCCGGTCGAGCGCCTCCTGACCCTCGCCCTGCGTCGGGTGGCGCGCCGCCGGCCCGAGGTGTTCGAGCGGCTCGGCGAGGCCGGCGACGTGATCTTCGTCGTCGCGCCCACCGATTTTCCGGTGGCCTTCCGCCTGCGTCCGGGCGGCGGCGCCGGATCGGTTGAGGTGGTCCGCCCCGATGACGCGGCGCCGCACGCCGCCCGCATATCCGGTCCGCTGCTGACGCTGCTGGCGCTGTTCGACGGCCGGTGCGACGCCGACTCGGCGTTCTTCTCGAGACGTATCCGGGTCGACGGCGACACCCGGGCGGTGGTCGCCCTGCACAACACGCTGGAAGCCGCCGAACTGACCCTGGCCGATCTGCTGGGGGTCGGGCCGCCGTTGCGTGACCGGGTCAACGCCGGCCTCGCCGGGGCGCTGAACCGGCTGCGTCCGGCGGCGACGGGTCTCTGAGATGGGATCGATCGAACTGGTGTGCCCGGCGGGATCGCCCGCCATGCTCAGGGCGGCGGTCGAGGCGGGCGCCGACAGCGTCTACTGCGGCCTGCGGGACGACACCAACGCCCGCAACTTCCCCGGGCTGAACTTCTCGCCGGCCGAACTGACGGACAGCGTGGCCTGGGCCCATGACCGCGGCGCCAAGGTGCTGCTGGCGGTCAACACCTTCGCCCGCGCGGGAGCCGGCGACCGCTGGCGAGCTTCCGTGGACGCGGCGGCGGGAACCGGCGTCGACGCCGTCATCGTCGCCGATCTCGGCGTTCTGGCGCACGCGCGGGACGCGCACCCGGACCTGCGCCTGCACCTGTCCGTCCAGGCCGCCGCGGGGTCTCCCGAGGCCATCGCCTTCTACGCCGCGGCCTATGGCGTGAAGCGGGTGGTGTTGCCGCGGGTGCTCAGCGTCGAGGAGATCGCCGCCCTGATGCGCGAGATCGCGGTCGAGACCGAGGCCTTCGTCTTCGGAGGGCTGTGCGTCATGGCCGAGGGCCGCTGCGCCCTGTCGTCCTATGTCACCGGCCGCTCGCCCAACCTCAGCGGGGTCTGCTCGCCGCCGGAATCGGTGACCTACACCGAGGAGGAGGGGGCGCTGGTTTCGCGCCTCGGCGGCCTCGCGCTGGATCGCTACGCGCCCGGCGAGCCGGCCGGCTATCCGACCCTGTGTAAGGGCCGCTTCGATGTGGGCGGCGACCTGTCCTACCTGTTCGAGGACCCGGTCAGCCTGAACGCCATGAGCCTGCTGGCGGCGCTGCGCCGCGCCGGCGTCACGGCCGTCAAGGTCGAGGGGCGCCAGCGGGGCAAGGCCTATGTGGCGCGCGTGGCCTCGGCCTTCCGGGGCGCCATCGACGCCCTCGACCAGGGCGTCGATCCCACGCCCTTCGAGAGCCTGCTGACCGACCTCGCCGAAGGCGGCCGCGAGACCGCCGGCGCCTACCGGAAGACCTGGCGATGACCGATCCGATCCAGCTGACCCTGGGGCCCCTGCTGTTCAACTGGGCGCCCGACCGCATCCGCGACTTCTATGCCCGGATCGCCGACGAGGGGCCGATCGACCGGATCTACCTGGGCGAGGTGGTGTGCGGCAAGCGCGCCCCGCTGATCGACGCGGCCCTGGCCGACGCCGCTGAAAGGCTGAGCCAGGCGGGCAAGACGGTGGTGTGGTCGACCCTGGGCCTCCCGGCCCTCAGGCGCGACCGCAAGGCGATCGCCGCCCTGGCCGCTGAGCAGGAGATGCTGATCGAGATCAACGACGTCTCGGCGCTCCGGGGTCGGACCGGGCCGTTTGTGGCCGGACCCCTGCTCAATGTTTACAACGAGGGGGCCGCGCGCGAGCTGATGAGGCGCGGATGCGTGCGGCTGTGCGCCAATGTCGAGTTGTCCCTGGAAGCCGTATCGGCGATCGCCGCCGCCTGTTCCGGGCTGGAGATCGAACTGTTCGCCTTCGGCCGCCTGCCGCTGGCGTTGTCGGGGCGTTGCTACCATGCCCGCCACCACGGCCTGCACAAGGACGCCTGCCAGTTCATCTGCGACCGGGACCCCGACGGCCTGGCGCTCAAGACCCTGGACGGAAGCGACTTCCTCGCCGTCAACGGCGTCCAGACCCTGTCGCATGGCGTGCAGGCGGTCGATGCGCCGCCGGAGGCGCTGAGGAGGGCCGGAGTCACCGCCCTGCGCCTGTCGCCGCACACCACCGACATGGTCGCCGTGGCCACGGCGTTCCGCGACCGGGCGGACGGGCGGATCGACGGCGCCGAACTCGCCGCCCGGGTCGTCGCCTCGGGCCCGCCGGGTGAACTGGTCGGCGGCTATCTGCGCGGAGAGGCGGGACTGGCGCCCATCGGAGCGCGGCATGACGGAGCCTGATCTCGCCACGCTGCGGACCGAACTGGACGCGCTCGACCGCCGCACGGTCGAGACTCTCGCCCGGCGTCAGCGCATCGTCGAGGCCATCGCCCGGGTGAAGGGCGATCCCGCCAGGGTGCGCGATCCGGCGCGGGTCGAGGCGGTGCTGGCCAATGTGCTGCAGGCCGCCGGCGTCGCCGGTCTGTCGGCGGCCATCGCCGAACCCGTCTGGCGCGTGCTGGTCGAGCGCTGCGCGGACCATCAGGCGGCCTGGCTTCGCGCCCGCCCGGCGGCGCCGCGCGACACGTGCTGCGGCTGCGAGGGTGGGCCTTCCGGGCCCGGCTGACAGCGTCATTGCGTCACCTCGCGGCCGTGGACGCACCGTATAATTGCGGAGCCGGGGCCTTGCGCCAGCGCAAGGAGGTTGGCGGAGCGGACGCTCAATTGACGCCACGGTCCGCTCAGGGCCGCGCCGCCTCTTCAGGGTCCGCCATGTTCCTCTCCACCGTCTCCGCCGCCGCCCTGATGCTGGTCGCCGGCGCGCCGCAGGACGTCACGCACCTCGTCCACCTGGCCGCGCCGGACGAGCCGGTGGTCCTGACCGAGGTGGTGGTCACCGGCCGGCGCGATCCGATGGATCCGGCGGTGGCCGCGCGTGCGCGCGCCGAGGCCCAGGAGACGCCGGGCGCGGTCGCCGTGGTCAGCCGCGAGCAGTACGCGGACCACCTGGCCATGCACCTGGGCGACGCCCTGCACGCGGTGCCGGGCGTCTACGCCGAGAAGCGCTGGGGCGAGGAGGTCCGGCTGTCGATCCGCGGCTCGGGGGTGGGCAACTCGTCGCACAACCGCGGCGTGGTGCTGGCCCAGGACGGGGTGCCGTTCAACCAGGCCGACGGATTCGGCGACTTTCAGGAAATCGACCTGCTGAGCGCCCGCTACATCGAGGTGTTCAAGGGCGGCAACGCCATTCGCTTCGGCGGCGCGACCATGGGCGGGGCCATCCAGCTCAACACCCCGACCGGCCGCGACGCGCCGCAGCGCAACGAGGTCAGGCTTGAGGCCGGCTCGTTCGGGACCTGGCGCGCCCATGGCGAGATGGCCCGCGCGTGGGGCGATACGGACCTTTGGGCCGGCGTATCGGTGCTCGGCGCCGAGGGCTGGCGGGATCACTCCGCCCAGGCCTCGCAACGGCTCAGCCTGAATCTCGGTCATCGGTTCGGGGAGGACCGGGAAGTCCGGGTTCTGCTCAGCGCCGCGGACATCGAGAACGAGATTCCCGGGGCCCTGACCCTGACCCAGGCGATGGAGGACCCCACCATGGCCGCCACCGCCAACGTGGTGAAGGACTATCGCCGCGACATGACCTCCCTGCGCGGTTCGGTGCAGACCCGCTGGCGCCTCGACGAGGCCTGGAGCTTCGAGGGCGGCGTCTACGGGGCGGTCAAGGATCTGGACCACCCCATCTCGGTGGTCATCGACCAGCAGAGCCGCAACATCGGCGCCTTCGGCCGCCTCGACTGGAGCGGCATGCTCGGCGGGCTGAACGCCGACCTGTTCCTCGGCGCCTGGCTGCGCGACGGCGTGCTGGACGGCCTGACCTTTCAGAACAACGCCGGCGAGCGCGGCGCCCTGACCGGCGACAACACCCAGCGCGCCACGGCCGTGGACGCCTTCGCGGAGGGCCGGCTGTTCGTCACCGAACGGCTGGCGCTGGTCGCCGGCGGCAGCTGGGGGTGGACCACGCGCGACTACGCCGACCATCTGAACCCGGCCCGGGACGCCTCGAAGGACTTCGAGTGGTTCGCCCCCCGGGTCGGTGTGCTGTGGGAGGACGACGGCGGGCGGCAGCTGTTCGCCAACCTGACCCGCTCGGTCGAGCCGCCGCATTTCTCCGCCCTGGTGCAGACGCCGCATCCGCACTTCGTGCCGGTCGAGGCCCAGGAGGCGTGGACGGTCGAGATCGGCGCGCGGGGGCGCAAGGGGCCGCTGGCCTGGGACGTCGCCCTCTATCGCATGGCCGTCGAGAACGAACTGCTGACCTTCCTGACGGCGCCCGACGTTCCCGCCGCCACCTTCAACGCCGGCGACACGGTGCACCAGGGGCTCGAGGCCGGCCTGGACTGGACGATCTGGCGCGACGGCGAACGCCGGCTGAAGCTGCACCAGACATACGCCTGGACCGACCTGCGCTTCGACGGCGATCCCCACTACGGCGACGGTCGCCTGCCGGTCGTTCCAGAGCACCATTACCACGCCGAGCTGGGCTACGACGCCGGCCGCTGGTCGATCGCGCCGTCGGTGCAGTGGACGCCGAAGGACAGCTGGGTCGACTACGCCAACACCCTGAAGTCGCCCGGCTACGCCGTCTGGTCGCTGAACGCGACCCTGGCGGTCACCCCCGGGATCAAGCTGTTCCTCGACGCCCGCAACCTGACCGACGAGCGCTACATCGCCAACGCCAGCGCCGTCACCGACGCCCGCGTCGTATCCACCGCGGTCTTCTGGCCGGGCGAGGGGCGCAGCGCCTTCGTCGGCCTTCGCGCCGCCTTCTGAAAGGACCCGTCATGAGAACCCGCTCCCTCCTCCTGGCCGGACTGGCCGCCCTCGCGGCGGCGGGCTCCGCCCAGGCGCATGTCGTCTTCGTCCAGCCCCACGCGGGGGCGGGCGGCCACTGGGCCGGGGCCCTGCGGGTCAGCCATGGCTGCGACGGCTCGGCCACTACATCCGTGCGGGTCGAAATTCCGGCCGGGATCCTCGTCGCCCGACCGCAGCCCAAGGCCGGCTGGACCATCGCCATCGAGCGGACGCCTCTGCCCGAGCCCGTTGCGGCGGAAGGCGGCGAGTTCCTGACCGAACGGGTCAGCGCCATCACCTGGACCGGCCGGTTGCCGGACGACCAATTCGACGAGTTCGGCCTGGCGGCGAAGCTGCCGGCCACGACGGGACCGCTGGCCTTTCCGGTGATCCAGACCTGCGAGCAGGGCGAGGCCCGCTGGACCGGCACGACGGCGGCCGACGGAACGAGGCCGGCGCACCCGGCGCCGATCCTGACGCTGCGGGCGGGCGCCTCACACCACTAGCGCGCCCGGTCGGGCTCTTTGAGATCAAGAGGCCCGACAGCGGCATGGAAGAATTCTATCTCCAGATTCGCACCGTCCATATCTCGGCGGTGACCGCCAGCGGACTGTTGTTCGCCGCGCGCGGCGGGGCCTTCAACCTGCTCGGCGCATCGTGGCCCCGGTTCTTTCCGGTCCGGCTGGCCTCCTGGGTCGTCGACACCGTCCTGTTGAGCGCCGCCCTGATGCTGATGACCGTGGTGCGCCAGTTTCCGTTCGTCGATCACTGGCTGACGGTGAAGGTGACGCTGCTGGTCGTCTACATCGGCCTTGGAACGTTGGCCTTCGCTCCAGCCCGTCCGCGGTCCGTCCGGATCGGCTTCTGGCTGGCGGCGCTGGCGGTGTTCGGCTTCATCGTCACGGTGGCCCGGGCCCATCATCCGCTCGGATTCTTCGCCGGCGCGGGCGGCTAGACGGTCGTCCGTCGGCCTCCGTAAGAGCCCTCTCCGGGAACGCCCGTAGGTCTCGATGGTGAGTCCGGACATGGTTATAATTATCAGAAAACACTAGATAATTATGGACGACGCGGGAGCGGAGACGAAGTCGGCCTGCGACATGTCGGCCGGGGGTCGGCGAACGTTGTGCCGGCGCAATGTCGGTCTGCGGGGACGCTCCTAGACCTCTGCGCATCGGGGCCGAACAAGCGCCCCCGGGGACCGAACACATGAAACTGACAGCCCTTCTCACCAGCGCCGCCGCCCTCGCCATGATCGCCGCGGCGCCGACTTTCGCCCTCGCCCAGGAGGCCGGCGCAGCCGCGCCGGCCCCGGCCGCCGACATCATCCGCCGCGCCACCGACCTTCCGGCGCCGCTGACGGCCAACAGCCCGCGCCACCATGTGGTGAATCTGGAGACCACCGAGGTCATAGGCCGGCTGGAAGACGGGACCAGCTACACCTACTGGACCTACAACAACCGGGTTCCCGGGCCCTTCATCCGGGTGCGCGTCGGCGACACGGTCGAGGTCAACATGGCCAACGACGCCGACAGCGTGATGATGCACAACGTCGACTTCCACGCCGTGACCGGACCGGGCGGCGGGGCGGCGGCGACCAACGCCAACCCGGGCGAAAGCAAGAGCTTCACCTTCAAGGCGGTGCAGCCCGGCCTCTATGTCTATCACTGCGCCACCCCGATGGTCGCCCAGCACATCGCCAACGGCATGTACGGCCTGATCCTCGTCGAGCCCGAGGGCGGCCTGCCGGCGGTCGATCACGAGTTCTACGTCATGCAGGGCGAACTCTACACCGAGGAAGCCCAGGGCACCCCCGGCCTGCTGACCGAGAGCGTCGAGAAGCTGCTGAACGAACAGCCGACCTATTACGTCATGAACGGCGCCTTCAAGGCCCTGACCGGCGAGAACGCCCTGAAGGCCGAAGTGGGAGACACCGCCCGGATCTACTTCGGGGTCGGCGGTCCGAACAAGATCTCCAGCTTCCACGTCATCGGCGAGATCTTCGACCACGTCTATCGCGACGCGTCGCTGACCAGCCCGCCGGTCACCGACGTGCAGACCGTGCTGGTGCCCCCGGGCGGAGCCACGGTGGTGGATCTCAAGTTCGAGGTGCCCGGCAGCTACATCATGGTCGATCACGCCCTGAGCCGGGTCGACCGCGGCGCCGCCGGCATCATCGAGGTGACCGGGCCCCAGAACCCGGACATCTTCCGGGGCGCGCCCGAGGCCCACAACCACATGGAACACTAGTCGCGCCTGTTTGCGACGCCGGCCGCCGGGGGATGGCTCCCGGCGGCCGTCTTTTTGTGGAGAGACGACCATGACGACGAGACACGCCGCCGCGCTGGCTTTTCTGCTCGCCGCGGTTCCCGCAGCGGCCTCGGCGCAGGCGGCGGCCGATGATGCCGGCGCGCGGCTGCTGTTCGAGACGCGCCTGCGCAGCGAGACGGTCGATCAGCAGGGGTTCCTGGACCGGGCGCACGCCCTGACCCTGCGGACCCGGTTGGGATGGCGATCGCCGACGGCGCGCGGCCTGCAGCTGCTTATCGAAGGGGAGGGTGTGACCGTGCTGGACGACCGCTACTCGGCGCCGGTCGATCCGGTTCCGGGCCGTCCCGCCGTGGCCGACGGCGAGACGCTGGAGCTGAACCGGGCGCAGGTGCGCTGGACCGGCCTGCCCAAGACCGAGGTCACCCTCGGCCGCCAGCGACTGGTCGTGGGCAATAGCCGGTTCGTCGGCAATGTCGGCTGGCGCCAGAACGAACAGACCTTCGACGCGATTCGGCTCGCCACCACGGCGCTGAAGCCGGTGACCCTGACGTATGTGTTCGCCGACCGGGTCCAGCGCCCGCTCGGGCATGAGCACCCCCAGGGCGTCTGGCGAGGCGACATCCACCTGCTGCAGGCCGAGGCGGACACCGCCGTCGGCCGACTGAGCGGCTTCGGCCTGACCATCGATCTGGACAACGCGCCCGCGCAGTCCTCGACCACGGTCGGCGTCCGGCTGGCCGGCTCGCGGCCGATGACCGGCGACCTGTCGGCGACCTGGGCCGGGGAATACGCGGCGCAGTCCGACAACGGATCCAATCCCGCCGACTATTCGCTGGACTTCCAGGCGGCGGCCATCGGGGTGCAAACGCCGCGCTGGTCGGCGGGCCTGGGTTATGAGCGGTTCGATGGCGACGGCGTTTCGGGCTTTCAGACGCCGCTGGGCACAGGCCACGGCTTCCTCGGCTGGTCCGACGTCATCACCACGACGCCGGCGTTCGGCGTCCGTGACCTGTTCGCCCGTGGACAGGTCAGCGTTCCGATGCTGGGCCGCACGGCGCGCCTGACCGCCGAGGCGCACGCCTTCCATGACGCGGACGGAGCGTTCGCCCTCGGGCGGGAGTTGGATCTATCGGCCGTCCTGCCGATCGACCGCCGCTGGTCGGTCGAGCTGAAGGCGGCGCATTTCGAGGGCGAGCATCCCGCCTTCGGGGACGCCGACAAGGGGTGGCTGATCCTCGAATACCGCTACTGACCGGAAGGGGGCGATCGCCCCCTTCCGGCTCAGCCTAGCCGCATTTCGAATAGCCGCATTCGAAGCAGGTGTCGCAGCCTTCCTTGCGCACGAGACCGGGCGTTCCGCAGCGCGGGCAACCGACCTTTGGACCCGCAGCCGTTGCGGGCTCCGGCGAAAGGGCGTCGCCGACGGCCCGATGCTCGTCGCAGGCGGCCGCGCCCGAAGCCAGGTGGCGCTCGATCACGCCGCCGATCGCCGCCAGCAGCGAGGGCACGTAGCGGCCGTTCAGCCAGCCGCCGCCGCGGGGGTCGAACACCGCCTTCAGTTCCTCGGCGACGAACGAGACATCCCCCCCGCGCCGGAACACCGCCGAGATCATCCGGGTCAGACCGAGGGTCCAGGCGTAGTGCTCCATGTTCTTGGAGTTGACGAAGATCTCGAACGGCTGCGGCCCGTCCGGCCCCTGGACGTCGTTCAGGGTGACGTAGACGGCGTGCGGGCTGTCGGGCCATTTGATCTTGTAGGTCGAACCGGCCAGCGCCTCCGGTCTCGGGCTCAGGCGGATCTCGGCCGGGGGCGCCGGGTCGGGCGCGACGGACGCACCGGACGCGGCGGCCGGGGCGGCCGACAGCACCGAGCCGGTGACGGCGTTCGGCCGATAGGTGGTCAGGCCCTTGCAGCCCAGCCGCCAGCCCTCGACATAGACGTCGGCGAACGCGTCGAAGGCGATGTCCTCGGGGCAGTTGACGGTCTTGGAGATCGAGCTGTCGATCATCTCCTGCGCCGCGGCCTGCATGCGCAGGTGCTGGGCGGGGGTCAGGGTCTGGGCGGTGACGAAGGCGTCGCCCGGCGGCGGCGCGTCGCCGTGCAGCCGCCTCCAGACGGTGAGGGCGTAGTCCTCGACCGCCTCCTCGCGCTTCGACCCGTCCGGCTGCAGCACCTTGCGGGTGTAGGCGAAGGCGAACACCGGCTCGACCCCGGAGGAGACGTTGCCGGCCATCAGCGAGGTGGTGCCGGTCGGCGCGATCGAGGTCAGACAGCCGTTGCGAAGCCCGTGCCGGGCGATCAGGGTCCGCGTCTCCTCGTCGAGCTCGAGCAGGTTGGGGCGATCGAGCACCGCAGGGTCATAGAGCGGGTAGGGGCCCTTCTCGGCGGCCAGTTCGGCCGAGACGCGGTAGGCCTCGCGCTTGATGACGCCCAGCCAGCGCCGGGTCATCTCCGCCGCCGCTTCCCCGCCATAGGGAACGCCGCAGAACACCAGGGCGTCGGCCAGGCCCGTCACGCCCAGCCCGAGCCGCCGTTTGGCCCGGGCCTCTTCCGCCTGGGCTTCCAGCGGGAAGCGCGAGACGTCGATGACGTTGTCGAGGAAGCGGATGGCCGTGCGGGTCAGTTCGGCCAGCCGCGCCTCGTCGAGCGCGGCGTCGGGCTCGAATGGACCGGACACCAGGCGCGCCAGGTTGATCGAGCCCAGCAGGCAGGCCCCGTAGGGCGGCAGCATCTGTTCGCCGCAGGGGTTGCTGGCCGAGATCGTCTCGATGCCGCTCAGATTGTTCCGCTCGTTGACCCGGTCGATGAAGATCACCCCCGGCTCGGCCACGTCGTAGGTCGCCTGCATCAGCCGGGCCCACAGGTCACGCGCCGGCACGGCCCGATACGTCTCGCCGGCGAACACCAGCGGCCAGTCCTCGCCGGCCTCGAGCGCGCGCATGAAGGCGTCGGGGACCAGCACAGAGACGTTGAAATTCCTCAGCCGCCCCGGGTCGCGCTTGGCGTCGATGAAGGCCTCGATATCCGGGTGATCGATGCGCAGGCAGCCCATCATCGCGCCGCGCCTCTGCCCGGCGGACAGGATGGTGCGGCACATCGAATCCCACACGTCCATGAAGCTGAGCGGTCCCGAGGCGTCGGCCCCGACGCCCTTGACCGGCGCGCCCGACGGTCGGACGGTCGAGAAGTCCATGCCGACCCCGCCGCCCTGCTGCATGGTCACGGCGGCCTCGCGGACCGCCTCGAAGATGCCGTTCAGGTCGTCGGGCACCGTGCCCATGACGAAGCAGTTGAACAGGGTTACGGCGCGCCCGGTGCCGGCGCCGGCCATGATCCGGCCGGCCGGCAGGAACTGGAAGTCGGACAGGGCCTCGGCGAACCGCTCGCGCCAGTGACGCCGGGCCTTGGGCGCCTCCGCCTCGGCGATGGCCGCCGCCACCCGCGCCCAGGTCTGTTCGACGGTGTCGTCGCCGGAACCCTCCGTCGGCCGGAAGCGGTATTTGCTGGACCAGATGTCGGCCGCGAGGGGGTTGTCGAACGCCATGGGAGTCTCCTTCGACCGCGAGGCTCGCCGATTCGCTCCGCCGGTAGATTGTCCGGGCGCAACGACGACGCGATCCGCTCGCGCCATGGGGGCGCATCACGGAGATGAGTCCATGCGGCCGCAGCCCGAGCGTCTCGACCTGATTCCCCATGCCGATCCGGCCGTCCTGCGACGCTGGGGCGTCGCAGACTGCGACCGGGTCGACCAACCCGCCCTGATCCGCAGCCTCGCCCGCCTGCAGGACGACGAGGCCGCGCCGCCGGCGGACAGGGCGCGGCTGGTTCGCCACATCCGCCACCGCTATCACCGGGCCCTGATCCAGCTGACCGAGGACGCGGTCGCCCTGGCCGGGGCCTGCGAGGCGGCGCACAGCGGCGAGGAACTCTGGCCGCACGGGCTGAGCGACCGCCTGATCGAGATATTCGAAGCCATCGAGCAGCATCAGCAGCGCGAGGACGCCGTCGTCTTCCCCATGCTGCTGGCCGAAACGCCGCAGGCGGCCGCGGCGGCGAAGATCATGAGGGCCGAGCACGCCAGGATCCGGGGACTGCTCGACGCCGTTCTGGCCCTGACGCAGGGCTTCGAGGCCCCGACAGCCGCCTGCGCCAGCTGGCGGGTATTGTACCTTCTGGCCCGCAAGATCGACTTCGACATTCGCGAGCAGATGAGACTGGAGGAACATGAGCTCTTTGGAGCGGTCCATCCGTGAATCTACGGAGGCGGACGATTGTTCCGAAGCAACGTTCGCGATCGTGCACCCTCTAGAACGAACGTGTGCCGCGAACCTCTCGCGCATCTATCTTGAAGGTCCAAGTCAATGTTCCTGAAACTGCTTCCCATTGCCTGCGCCGGCGCGGCGCTGCTCGCCGCCGGACAGGTGGCGGCGGGTGAACACACCGTGCAGATGCTGAACAGCGGCCCGGGCGGCGCCATGGTCTTCTCGCCCGCCGTGGTCCAGGCCCGCCCCGGCGACACGATCCGGTTCGTACCCACCAATCCGGGCCACAACGCCGAAACGATCGCCAGCATGCTTCCGGCCGGCGTCTCCGTCCAGCGTGGCGCGATGGGGCGCGAGTTCGTCCTGCGGGTGACCCAGCCGGGCGTCTACGGCGTCAAATGCGCGCCCCACTACAGCATGGGGATGGTCGGGTTGATCCAGGTCGGCTCGGCGGACTCCAACGTTGAGGCCGTTCGTACGGCCGTGTCGCGCACGCCGCCGTTGGCGCGGCGCCGCTTCACCGAGATGCTGGGTCGTTTACGCTGACGGGCCGGCGCGGTCAGGGACCGGCCTCCACGGCCGGCTCCTGACCCGTCCCGCCAGATCGCATCGACGGATCAGCCGACGCCGTTCTCCGCCAACTGGCTCAGGGCGCGGGGGTCCCGCACGATGATCCGGCGGCGGGCGCTTCCCGTCACGCCGCGCTGATCCAGGGCCGCGAGGGTCCGGCTGACGGTGTGAAGGGTGGAGCCGGCCATTTCGGCGAGATCCTGACGGGTGATCGGAAAGTCGATCTCGATGCCGGCGTCCGTGGGTCGGCCCGCCTTCTCCATCAGCCGCAGCAGGGTGCGCGCGATCCGCTGCTCCACCCGCTCGCCGGTCAGTTCCCCCATCCGGCTCTGCAGGTCCATCAGGCGCGTTCCGGCGGCGGCGGTCGAACGCAGCCCGATCTCGGGGTGCCGCCGGATCAACTGGCGCAGCGCGGGGATGGTCCACCAGATCTCGACGCTGTCGACCACCGCGACGGCGTCCGCCGGAAAGGCCTGGTTCATCAAGGCGGCGACGGTGCCGTACATTTCGCCCGGTCCGATGAAACGGAGCACCGATTGCCCGCCATCGACCCGGGTCTGGACGATCTTGACCCGGCCCTCCAGCAGGCTGTGGCCGCTCACGCCGGGGTCCCCCTGGGCGAAGACGTGGGTTCCGGCCGGCAGCCGCCGGACCGAACCCGCCGAGACGACGGTCTGCAGGACGTCGGCGTCCAGGCCGGCGAACATCTCGGAGCGCCTGAGGATTTCGTTGTCGAACGGGATGGGCATGGGAGGATTCTGCGGGCCGACGACAGCGACGGCCATGTCACCAGAGCGGCCGCAAGGCGCAGCGTCGACTCCGGTAAACCCCCTAGGGAGCACTCCCGAATATCGGCGGGGAGGGGCCCGGCCCTAGGGTGAGGTCTCACGTTCACCGGACCGTCTCCATGACCGCCTTGCGCATCTGCGACATCACCGATCTGCCGGTCGCCACGCCGCCCGCGGACACGCCCGACTGCCATCTGTGCGCCGCCTTCGCCAATGCCTCGGCCGCGCCGCGCTCGCCGTTCTCGCCGGGTGAACAGCTGTTCCGGCAGGGCGATCCGGTTCGGCTGGTCTACCGCGTGTTGAAGGGGGCGGTGGTCAGCTACCGCCTTCTCAGCGACGGGCGTCGCCAGGTCACCGGCTTCCACATGCCGGGGGACTTCCTCGGCCTCGAGGCCGGCGTCGAGCACGGCAGCACCGCCGAGGCGCTGGGCGTCGTCCACGCCTCGGCCATCGAGCGCACGGAGCTCGCGGAGCGGGCCGCCACCGATATCGGCCTGGCCCGCGCCCTGTGGCAGGTCACCGTCCGCGCCGTCCAGCGCAGCGAGGACCACGCCCTGATCCTGGCCCGGCAGGGCGCGACCGAACGCGTCGCCGCCTTCCTGCTCGATTTCGCCGCCCGCCTGGGATGCCCGGAGGTGGTCGACCTGCCGATGACGAGGCAGGACATCGCCGACCACGTCGGCCTGACCATTCACACGGTCTCCAGAACCCTGTCCCAGCTGCAGACCGCCGGCCTGATCGAGGCCCGCTCCACCCGCCATGTGCGCCTGCTGCAGCGCGGGCGCCTGGAGTGCATCTGCGCGTGACCGCTCTTCCCGCCATCGCCGCCTCGCGGCCGGCCGTCTTCCTCGTCGATGACGATCCGGCGGTCGCGCACGCCGTGCAATTCTCCTTCGACCTCGAGGGGCTGGACGTGCGCAACTTCAGGGACGCCGAGACCCTGCTGGCGTCCGGGAGCCTGCCGGACAAGGGCTGCCTGGTCCTGGACTACCACCTGCCGGGCGTGGACGGACTGGAGCTGCTCGACCGCCTCCGGGCCAACGGGGTGCGCATGCCGGCTGTCCTGATCACGACCAACCCCCGAACGAACCTGAGGGTGCGCGCGGCGGCGGCGGGCGTTCCGATCATCGAGAAGCCGCTGCTCACGGACGCCTTGCTGACGGCGGTGCGGAGCGCGCTGGCCAAGGTCGATTGAGCCGCCCCGTGGTCAGGTCGACCGGCGTGCGCCGCGCCCGGCCCGCTGGAGCGAAGGACGAGGCCCGAGCAGCATCACGCCGGCGGCGGCGACCCCGATCGACGCCGTCAGGCTCGCCGCCGAGGCGGCGCACAGCAAGCAGTGGCGGAGGGCCGGTCCGCAAGGCGCCGCGGCGCCGGCCATGTGATCCGCGGCCGCCAACGCGGCCGAGGCGGCCGCTGCGGCCAGCATCAATCCGGCTGAGATCAGACAGGCGCCGAGCGTCTGTGATGGCTGGGCGTTGCTTCGTTGCATCGGGCCTCCTGGCCCCGTTGAGAGCATGACTTTACCGCGCCGGCTTTGCGTTGGCGCAAAGCGGCGAGGGGCGAGCCGGGGCACGCAGGGCGCTCTGCCACTGGGGGCCCAGCCGAATGCCGACCACCGTCTCACCGGATGCCGATGCGCCAGGCGACGTCGTCGCCCTGTACCTGTTCGTCGGCGTGGCGGCGGTCGTGGCCCTGCTGGCGACCGCCTTCACCGACGACGCCGCCTTCCGCTTCCACGGCTATTTCATGATGGCGGCCTCGGTTCTGGCGCTGGCCGCCATGACCATCGGGGTGGCCCACGGCCGGTTCCGTTCGGACCCGAACCGCTATGAGGACGGCGTCATCCGCGCGGGCGTGATCGCCACCATGTTCTGGGGCGTCGTCGGCATGGCGGCCGGGGTGTTCATCGCCTCGCAACTGGCGTGGCCGGAGCTGTTCTACTTCCCCGAACACGGCTGGCTCAATTTCGGCCGCCTGCGGCCCCTGCACACCTCGGGCGTGATCTTCGCCTTCGGCGGCAACGCCCTGATCTGCACCTCCTTCTGGGTCGTGCAACGGACCTGCAGGGCGCGACTGGCCGGCGGCGTCTGGCCGTGGTTCGTGTTCTGGGGCTACCAGCTCTTCATCGTGCTGGCGGCCACCGGCTACCTGGCCGGCATCACCCAGTCGCGCGAGTACGCCGAGCCGGAATGGTACGTCGACCTGTGGCTGACCCTCGTCTGGGTCGCCTATCTGCTGGTCTTCCTGGGCACGATCTGGAAGCGCAAAGAGCCGCACATCTATGTGGCCAACTGGTTCTACCTGGCCTTCATCGTCACCATCGCCCTGCTGCACCTGGTCAACAACGCCGCCGTCCCTGTGGGTCTGCTCGAGGCGCGCAGCTATTCGGCCTTCGGCGGCGTCCAGGACGCCCTGGTGCAGTGGTGGTATGGCCACAACGCCGTCGGCTTCCTGCTGACCGCCGGCTTCCTGGCGATGATGTACTATTTCGTGCCCAAGCGGGCCGAGCGGCCAGTCTATTCGTACCGGCTGTCGATCGTGCACTTCTGGTCGCTGATCTTCATCTACATCTGGGCCGGGCCGCACCACCTGCACTACACGGCCCTGCCGCAGTGGGCCCAGACACTGGGCATGACCTTCTCGATCATGCTGTGGATGCCGTCCTGGGGCGGCATGATCAACGGCCTGATGACCCTGTCGGGCGCCTGGGACAAGCTGCGCACCGACCCGGTGATCCGGATGATGGTCGTGGCCATCGCCTTCTACGGCATGGCGACCTTCGAGGGGCCGTTGATGTCCATCCGGACGGTCAACGGGCTGTCCCACTACACCGACTGGACCATCGGCCACGTGCATTCGGGCGCCCTGGGCTGGAACGGCCTGATCACCTTCGGGGCGATCTACTGCCTCGTACCGTGGCTTTGGAAGAAGGAGCGGCTGTATTCGAACGCCCTGGTCGAGTGGCACTTCTGGATCGCGACCACCGGCATCGTTCTCTACATCAGCTCGATGTGGGTCTCCGGCATCATGGAAGGCTTGATGTGGCGCGAGTACACGCCCGACGGCTTCCTGGCCAACAGCTTCATCGAGACCGTCTCCGCCAAGCATATCCAGAACGTCATCCGCGCCTTCGGCGGCCTGATGTTCCTGGGCGGCGCGGTCATCATGTCCTACAATCTGTGGCGAACGATCCGCATGCCCTCGCGCGTCAGCGCGAGCCTCCCCGCGGCGACCGCCCAGCCCCAACCGCTGCCGGCCGAGTGAGGATCGCCATGTGGAAGAAGCACGCCAAATTCGAACGTCATTCGCTCTGGCTGGTGATCGGCATCACCATCGTGGTGTCGATCGGCGGCATCATCGAGATCGCGCCGCTGTTCTGGGTCGAGAGCACCATCGAGGAGGTCGAGGGCGTGCGGCCCTACACGCCGCTCGAGCTCGCCGGCCGCGACATCTATATCGGCGAGGGCTGCTACAGCTGCCATTCGCAGATGATCCGCCCGCTGCGCGACGAGGTCGAGCGCTACGGCCACTACAGCCTCGCCGCCGAGAGCATGTACGACCACCCGTTCCAGTGGGGCTCCAAGCGCACCGGACCGGACCTGGCCCGGGTCGGCGGCAAATACTCGAACGACTGGCATCGCGAGCACCTCGATGATCCGCGCGCGGTGGTGCCGGAGTCCAACATGCCGCCCTACCGGTTCCTGGGCGACCAGGACCTGGACCAGCACGCCATCAAGGCGAAGCTGCGCGCCATGCTGGCGGTGGGCGTGCCCTACACGGCCGAGCAGATCGAGAACGCCGAGGCGGACCTGAATGCCCAGGTGGATCCGTATGCGAGCGAGACCTCGGCGCTGCGGCGCCGCTACGGGCCGAAGGTCGTGCAGGGGGACTTCGACGGCGACCCGTCGCGCCTGACCAAGATGGACGCCCTGATCGCCTATCTGCAGCAACTCGGCACCATGGTGGATTTCCGCACCTACCAGGCCGAAGACCCGGACAACATGCGATGAGCGCCCTCGACTACGAGACCGTGGCGCGGTTCGCCCAGCAGGGCGGCACCCTCTACTTCGGCGCCGTCTTCGTGGCCGGGCTGGTCTACGCCCTGTGGCCGGCGCGCCGGGAGGCCTTCCGCCGCCTCTCCCATCTTCCGCTTGAACAGGACGAGGGCGACGATGTCTGAGCCCGTGCGCGACGAACACTCCGGCGTCGAGACGACCGGACACGAGTGGGACGGCATCCGTGAGCTGGACAACCCGCTGCCGCGCTGGTGGCTCTGGGTCTGGTACGGCTCGATCGCCGCCGCCATCGTCTACTGGGTGCTGATGCCGGCCTGGCCCGGGCTGAGAGGCTACACGCCCGGCCTTCTGAAACAGTCGGACCGCGCCGACGTGGTCGAGCAGCTGGCTGACCTGCAAGCGCAGCGCGGTCGGGGCGAGGCCTTGCTGATGAGCGCCTCCCTGGAGCAGATCGAGGCGGATCCGGACCTGCAGGCGCACGCCCTCGCGGTCGGCCAGTCCGTCTTCGGCGACAATTGCGCCAGCTGCCACGGCGTCGGCGGCGGCGGCGCCAAGGGTTATCCGAACCTGCGCGACGACGTCTGGCTGTGGGGCGGGTCGCTGGCCGAGATCGAACAGACGATCCGGGTCGGCGTCCGCTCGGCTCACCCGGAGGCCCGGACGTCGCAGATGCCCGCCTTCGGACGTGACGGCATGCTGAACGACGGCCAGGCGTCCGATCTGACGGAATACGTCGTGGCGCTGTCCGGCCGCGAGGCCGACGCGGCGGCCGTGGATCGCGCCCGGCAGCTGTACGCCGACAACTGCGCGGCGTGCCATGCGCCGAACGGCGCGGGCGTCCGGGAGCTGGGCGCGCCGAACCTGACCGACCGGGAATGGCTGTACGGGGCGGACCGCGAATCCATCCGCGGCCAGATCCACAACGGGCGCAACGGCGTGATGCCGACCTGGGAGGGGCGCTTCTCCCCCGCCGTGATCAAGGCGCTGGCGGTCTATGTGCACGTCAACGCCGGGGGCGGCGAGGTCTCCGGCGCGAGCGAAGCCGCCGCGCCATGACCATCATCATCGACCGGACCCGCGAGCGCCCGGCGACGACGGGTCCGGTTTCGGTCGCCGAGCGTCAGCGGGAGAAGACGCGGCCGAAGGGCCTCTATCAGAAGCGCGCGCCCATCTATCCCAAACTGGTCCATGGCCGGTGGCGGTGGATCAAATGGGCGCTGCTGATCGCCATGCTGGCGATCTACTACGTCACGCCCTGGCTTCGCTGGGAACGCCCCGGCGCCCTTCCGGACCAGGCGGTGCTGGTCGATTTCGACGGCGGCCGCTTCTACGTCTTCATGATCCAGCTATGGCCGCAGGAGGTGTATTTCATCACCGGCCTGCTGGTCCTCTCGGCCCTCGCCCTGTTCCTCGTCACCGCGCTGTTCGGCCGGCTGTGGTGCGGCTACGCCTGCCCGCAGACGGTCTGGACCGACCTCTATATCTACATCGAACGGCTGTTCGAGGGCGACCGCAACGCCCGGATGCGCCTCGACGCGGCTCCGACGTCCTTCAACAAGCTGTGGCGCAAGGCCGGCAAGCACGCGGTGTGGATCGGCGTCGCCTTCGGCACCGGCGGGGCGTGGATCTTCTATTTTCATGACGCGCCCGGCCTGATCCGCACCTTCTGGGTAGGGGGCGCGCCGATGACCGCCTATGTATCCTGCGCGATCCTGACCTTCACCACCTATGTCTTCGCCGGCCACATGCGCGAGCAGGTCTGCACCTACATGTGCCCGTGGCCGCGCATCCAGGGCGCCATGCTCGACGACCAGTCGTTCCAGGTCACCTACCGCTACGATCGCGGCGAGCCGCGCGGGCCGCATAAAAAGGCCCAGTCCTGGGACGGGCGGGGGGACTGTATCGACTGCAACCAGTGCGTCGTGGTCTGCCCGATGGGCATCGACATCCGCAACGGGCCGCAGCTGGAGTGCATCAACTGCGGCCTGTGCATCGACGCCTGCAACGAGATCATGGACAAGGTCGGCCGGCCGCGCGGCCTGATCGCCTACGACACCGACGCGGCGGTCGCGGCCCGCAACATCGGTCAGAAGCCGCAACACCGGCTGATCCGGCCCCGCACGATCTACTACGGCCTGGCGCTGGCCCTGGTCGGCGGTCTCATGATCTGGGGCCTCGGAGCCCGCGAGCGATTGGGCGTCCACGCGCTGCGGGATCGCAACCCCGCCTGGATCCGGCTGCACGACGGCGCGGTGCGCAATGGCTACACCCTGAAGATCGCCAACCACGGCTTCGAGCCGGCCACGATCGAGATCCGCTACGCCGGCGTTCCCGGCGCGGTCCTGAAGAGCCCCGGCCGGCCGGCGTCGGGTCCCTTGCGCGTCGAGGTCGAGCCGAACCGCGTCACCCCGCTGCGCGTCTTCGTCACGGTTCCGGCCGATCGGGCCGGCGACGGCAGCCGCGACGCGGCGTTCGAGATTCGTTCGGGCGGGCAGACGCAGACCGTCCGAACCGCCTTCGATTACGGGGATCAGACTCGATGAACGCCTCGGCTCCCACTCCCGGCGCCCGGGCGCCATTCACGATCAAGGGCTGGCACGTCGGCGCGGCCGTCACCGCCTTCTTCGGGCTGGTGATCGCCGTCGACGCCGCCTTCCTGACGCTGGCCTATCGGTCGCATCCCGGCCAGGTGGCGGCGCGGCCCTATGAGGCCGGGCTGATCTACAACGCCGAACTCGAGCGGCTGCGGGCCCAGGAGGGGCTGGGCTGGCGCGCGGGAGCCGAGGCGAGGGCGGGCGGACTGGACGTCCTGCTGCGAGATCGGGACGGACGCCCGCTCACCGGCCTGCGGGTCACGGCGGCGTTGCAACGCCCCGCCACCGAGCGGGGGCGCACCGAATTGTCCCTGAACGAGAGGGCGCCGGGCGTCTACGTCGTCGATCACGCCCTGTCCGGGACCTGGGACGCGCGCATCGAGGCGAGTGGGCAAGGAAGCCAGCGCCTCACAGCCGAGCGGAGGCTGACATGGCGGTGACCTTCGATGCGGCCGGCCAGCCGGACATGTCCGCCTTTCTGCGCCGGCTGGATGACGGTCGGGCCAGCCTCGATCTGCTGGTGACCGGCGCCCGTTGCGCCGGCTGCATCTCGAAGATCGAGCGTGAGGTGTCCGGCGTTCCCGGCGTGGACTCGGTTCGCCTCAACCTGTCGACCGGACGGCTCGCCGTGGGTCTCGCGGACGGTCGCGTCGATCCGGCCCGGATCATCTCGGCGCTGGGTCGTCTCGGCTATCCGGCGACGCCGTTCGATCCCGGCGCGGCCGTGGTCCAGCGCGACCGCGAGGGCCGTCGGCTGATCCTCGCCCTGGCGGTGGCCGGGTTCGGCGCCATGAACGCCATGATGTTCTCCGTGCCGATCTGGGCCGGGCTGTTCGGCCAGGAACTGGGCCCGGCGACGCGCACCCTGATGATGTGGCTGTCGGCCGCGGTCGGCGCCCCCTGCGCCATCTTCGCCGGCATGCCGTTCTTCGAGTCCGCCTGGCGATCCCTGCGCGTCGGCCGCGCGAACATGGACGTGCCCATCTCGGTGGGCGTCATCCTGACCCTGGCCATCAGCTTCTCCGAAACGATCCTGAACGGCCGCGACGCCTATTTCGACGCCGCCGTCTCGCTGCTGTTCCTGCTCCTGATCGGACGCTGGCTCGACCATATGCTGCGGGCCAGGGCGCGCAGCGCCGCGGGCGACCTGCTGGCGCTCCAGGCGTCGACCGCGTGCGTTGTGGATCCCCTGGGCCGTGAGCGATCCGTTCCCCTGGGCCAGGTTCGGCCCGGCGACGTCCTGCGGGTGCGGCCGGGCGACCGCATCCCGGTCGACGCGACCCTGGAGGCGGGGGAGGCGCTGATCGACAACAGCCTGCTGACCGGGGAAAGCCTGCCGGAGCGGATCGCGCCGGGCCAGCTGTGCCGCGCCGGGGGTCTGAACACCGCGGGCCTGCTGACGCTGCGGGCCCGCGCCCGATCCGGGGACTCCACCCTTTCGGCCATCGCCCGACTGGTCGAGGCGGGCGCCCAGTCGCGCTCCCGCTATGTCCGGCTCGCCGACCGCGCCGCGGCTCTCTATGTGCCCGTGGTCCACGCGGCGGCGGCGGCGACGTTCATCGGCGGCTGGGCGCTGGGTCTCGGTCCGCGCGAAGCCCTGATCCGGGCCGTCGCCGTCCTGATCGTCACCTGTCCGTGCGCCCTGGGGCTGGCCGTTCCGGCGGTGCAGGTCGTCGCCTCGGCGCGGCTCTTTCGCAGGGGCGTGCTGGTCAAGTCCGGCGCCGCGCTGGAGCGGCTGGCCGAGATCGACCACGTCGTGTTCGACAAGACCGGCGTGCTGACCGAGGGGCGTCCCGCCCTCGTCGACGCCTCGCCGACGATCATAGCCATGGCGGCGCCGCTGGCCCGCGCCTCCGGCCATCCGATGGCCCGGGCGGTCGCCCGGGCGGCGGGGGACGGTCCGCTGGCCGCCGACGTCGTCGAGCACGCCGGGCTGGGGGTCGAGGGCCTGATCGGCGGACGGCGGGCCCGCCTCGGGCGGGCGGCCTTCGTCGGCGTGCCGACCCTGCGGTCGGGCGAGACGGAACTGTGGTTCGGGTTCGAGACCGACGCGAAGGTGCGGCTCAGGTTCTCGGACGTGTTGAGGCCTGACGCCGGTCGCGCCGTCGAGGCCCTGAGGGCGCGCGGGATCACCGTAGAAATCCTGTCGGGCGATCAGGTCGGCGCGGTCCGGGCCGCGGCCGACGGCAGCGGAATCGCGGCCTGGCGGGCGGGGCTGCTGCCCCAGGAGAAGGCGGAGGCCATCGATCGTCTCGCCGCCGACGGGCGCAAGGTCCTGATGATCGGCGACGGCCTGAACGACGCCGCCGCCCTGGCGCGGGCCCATGCCGCCATGGCGCCGGGCTCGGCGCTCGAGGCGAGCCAGAACGCCACCGATCTGGTGTTCACCCACGATACGCTGATGTCGGTCGTCGAGGCGATCGACACGGCCCGTTCGGCCCGGCGTCGCGCGCTGGAGAATTTCGGTTTCGCGGCGCTCTACAATCTGGTCGCCGGACCGGCGGCGATGCTGGGGTTCGTCAATCCGTTCGTCGCCGCCCTGGCCATGTCGGGGTCGTCCCTGGTGGTGACGCTCAACGCGCTTCAGGCGAGGGGCGGGCGATGACCATCATCTTCCTGCTGGCGCCGTTCTCGGTGCTCCTCGGCCTGATCGCCGTCGGCGCCTTTCTCTGGACCCTTCGCGCCGGCCAGTACGAGGACATCGAGGGCTCGGCCGCCAGGATCCTCATCGAGGACGCGGACGCCGAGGGTCCCGTCGGCGACGGTCCCCGACATCCTGATCCCGGGGAAGGCGCGGCGCGGCTCGCCGAAAAAATCCCTGGCCGACTTGCGCTGCGACAAGGTTCAGGCCGCCCCGGTGCGCCACGATGATCGTCGAAGGAGCCCGATCATGAGTTCAGCCGACGTCAGCAGCCGGCCCTCGCCCGATCATCCGGGTTCGAGCGCGCCCGCGGCCGAGACCGTACACCCGTTCGACGCCCGCGGCGTCGCCCGGCGGTTCCGGCACGCGGCGATCTTCGGGGCCCTGGACGCGCTCACGCCCGGCGAAACGATGCGCTTCCTCAACGACCACGACCCTGTGCCCCTGCTGCGCCAGATCGCGGAGCGCTACGGCGCGGCCTTCGAGGTCGGCTACCGTCATCGATCCGAACAGGGCGTGGTGATCGACATCCTGCGGCTGGAGTGAAGTGACCCGCCGGATCGTCCAGGGATAGCCGGCGGCGTCCGGACCCTTCCGCGACAACCCGGCGCATGGTCAAGCTTTGTCATCAAGTGCAAATGCGTCGCAATATTAATATAACAATCCCGGTGCCGATGACTTTCCCTTCCCGCCCTCACGGCTCCCGGTCCCTGCGCCGCGTCAAGCGGCCGGCGTTCGGCCTCGCCCTGGTCCTCGCCGCCGGTTGGTCGCTGGACGTCGCCGCCAGTCCGTGGCGCCGGCGTCGGAGCCGCTCCATGACCTGCCCGATGTCGTCGTCACCGCCGCGCGCACGGCGCTGACCGAGGCCCGGGCGCGAGCGGCGCTCACACCGGGCGGCGCCAGCGTGACCGGCGCCGCCAGCTTCGAGGATCAGGGCGCCGTGCGTCTCGCCGAGGCCCTGGCCTTCGCCCCGGGGGCGGTCGTGCAGTCCTTCTTCGGCGGCGACGACCAGCCGCGCCTGCAACTGCGCGGCTCGGGTCTGCAGCAGAACCCGGCCGAACGCGGCGTGCTGTTCCTGCAGGACGGCTCGCCCCTCAGCCGGGCCGACGGCTCCTACATCGTCGGGCTCGTCGACCCGCGGCAGGCGGCGTTCATCGAGGTGTTCCGCGGCTATGCCGCGAACCGCCTGGGATCGGCGGCCTTGGGGGGCGGGATCATTGATGTCGAAACATCCGCAAATGACTCAAATCGGCGGTTCGGAACGTCTGCTTTCGGGGCGATGCGCGGGCTTCGCCCGGTAGGGCCGGCCAAGGCGGACCGAAGGCGGGGAGACCCGGCGTCCGGTGACCGAAGCCCCCCTGCGCCGGGCCGGAGTTCCCTTTGCTGTAACACGGCGGCAGGGCGGTGGACGGCTAGGAAGTTTCTCGGGCGAGGTTCAGGCCGCGGCCTCGGCGGAAGTGACGCCGCAGGCGGCGCAATCCGCAACGGGCCAGGCGCGGTCGAGGGTGCGCGCGCCGTCGTCCCCGTCGCCGCCCGCCGCCCGCCAAGCCTCGGTCAACCGCCCGCCCAAGGCCGCGATGCGGCGCGGCGCGGCGACGAAGGCCCGGCTGAAGGACGCCTCGGACGGAGCCAGCAGGGCGTCGAGCGCGGTCTCGGCGATCATCGCCGTGATGAAGGCCAGCTCCACCGGACCGTAGGGCTGGTAATGGGCGCCGCAAGCCGGCTCCTCGCGCGGCTCCCCGCCCCCGTCCGGCCATTCGATGACCGTCAGGTCGGGCGCACCGGTGCGGCCGATATGGCACTGCAGACAGCCGTCCCGTCGCCCGATCGCGACCGCATGGCCGGCGCTCGCGTGGGCCTCGGTCCAGCCGTAGAGGACGGGGCGCTCACGGCCCTGGGCGAGGTGCCAGCGGTTCAGCGCGCTCTCGGCGACCCAGTTGCCGGTTGCGGCAATGATCAGGTCCGCCCCGGCGAGCAGATCCCCGTCGTGCGCGATCAGGTCGTGCAGCCGGACGGGCCGGGATTCGATGGTCAGGTGGGGAAAGTCCGACTGAAGGCGTTCGGCTAGGGCCTCGGCCTTGTTGCGCCCGACCGCAGCCGCGCCGAGCGGGTGACGCCCGACGTTGGGCCAGGTCAGCGTCTCGGGATCGACGATCACGATCCGCCCCACGCCGGCCTGGGCCAGGGCGCAGGCGACCGGCCCGCCGACCGAACCGCATCCGATCACGACGACCGTCGCCGCGCGCAGCCGGCCGGTTCTCGCGTCCTGGCCGCGTCCATGCACCCAGTCGGCGTCGGCGCGCTGGACGCCGGTCCGGACGACCGGCAGGGCCGGGGCGAAGAAGCGGCCGACCAGGGTCGGCTGGGGGGTCCGCCCCGGCCGGAACCCGAGCGACAGGGGTTCTTCCGGCGCGCGCGGTCGCGCCTTGCGGCTCCGGGGATTGGGGATCTTCACCGCGATCAGGGCCGTGCCGCCGCGTCCCTCGGCGCCGATCAGGGTGAGCAGGTCGTCGGGCTCCGCGCTCGCGGCATGCTCCAGGACGGCCTGGGCGTCCCCTCCGAGCCGGTCCGCCAGCCGATGGAGGTCGGCCGCCGTCTCGGGGTATTCGGCGGGCAGGAGCGGCGTGTCGAGCCAGAGGAAGGCGGCGTCATCCGTCTTGACCACAGTCTTGTCGCCGAAGCGCCGCCGCACCCATTGGGCCACGGCGGCGGCGTCCTCGCCGACCACCTCAAGACCATGGCCGCGCCAGACGGCCACGGTCCGCGATGGGGGCGCCGGCGCGATCAGGCTGCAGGGTTCCGCGCCGTGGGCGTGGGCCTTGTAGGCCCAGTAGGTAACGAACTCCTCGCGGAAGTCGCGCTCGACGATGCCGCCTTCCAGCAGCTCCTCGACCAGGCGGACGGACCGGCCGAGGAGGTTCAGGGCCACGGCCGAGGGATCATCGGGATCACACTCGGCCAGGTTGGGCAGCAGGCACAGGACGCCGTCGCCCTCGACATGCGGCCAGGTCAGGGCCTCGGGGTGATCGACCAGGGCGGTCCGGACCGGCGTGGTCGGGAAGTGCGCCCCCGCCAGGATGTCGATGCGCCGGGTGACGCCGTCGGAGAAGACGATCCGCAGGCGCCAGGCCGCGACGATCCAGTCGCGGGTCGGATAGTCGCCGGCGAGGGTCGCCGCATCGAGGCGCTCGGGCGCCTGGCCGGCGTGCGTCCGCAGCGCCGCCTCCAACTGGAGCGCCGCCCGCCGCCGCGGCCGTGGCGCTCAGCAGGGCCGCGGCGCCGATGGCGACCGCCCCCGCCACGGACGCGCGTTTCTCGTCCTCGAGCCGCTCGCTGAAGAAGGTGGTGGCGAACACCTTGTCCCAGCATTTGAGGGCCTTTTCGCGCGTGCAGTCGGCGGCGAACAGCGGCTCCAGGGTGTTGATCGCCTCGGTCAGCTTGTCGCGGAAGCAACGCGCCCTCGCGTCGTCGGCTCCGCTTGTCAGATAGTCGCCCGGCGTCACCGGATGGGCGACCTGCAGATCCCAGTTCAGCCGGTCGCGGATGGCGGTCATGGTGTCGTAGAACGCGCGGTCTTCGCGGTCGTCGGCGCGGAACTGTTCGGTCGTCAGCACCGAGATGCCGAAGCCGCTGAGGATCGATCCCCGCCAGCTGTAGCGGCTGCGGGCGTATTTCTTGAGGTCGCGGTTGACGCGGCGCAGCTGCGTCCCGTCGGCGGACCGGGCGCGCTCGTCCTCATACCAGTCGGAGACGTCGCGCGCGTCCGAGCGCTTCCAGCCGCTGCTGGCCGCGAGCTCATAATGGACGTCCTCGCCGAAGGCCGTCTGCACGACCACGCGCCGGTACACGGGCAGGTCGACGTGATAGCCCTTCTCGTAGAAGACGCGCACGCAGTTCTGGCGCACCTCCGGGGGCGACTTGAACTTGCCGTCGTCGACCGCGTCGCGCACCATCTGGCGGGCCTGCAGCGAGGTCATTTCGGCGCCGCGGTCGCCGACCAGATCTTCCTTGCGGAAGTAGACGCCGTCGTCGATGTCGTAGTCGTGGTCAGGGTCGCGGACCATGGTCTTCATGGCGTAGCTGCCCTGGCTGACGAACTCGAGGGGGGCGGGCTTGCCCGCCTTCTCCAGACCGTTGCGCAGCCGCGTCCGGTTCGAGTTGCGGCGGTCGCGCATGGCCTCCTGGTCCTTCTTGGGCAGGGTCACGTCCTGGTCGTGGTAGGCCCGCACGTCTTTTGAGCAGTCGAACATCGCCTATCCTTTCATGGCGGTGGAGGGGACGGTCCAGACCGCCCCGGCGGCCGGCATGGCCGGCAGGTCGTTCATCAGCCCGCGGATCATGCGGCCGTCCTCGCTGTGGAGATCGTCGCAGGCGCTCTTGGTCAGGTCGGCGTCCGTGTGGGCCTGGGCGATCAGACGGTCCATGGCTTCCGGCCGCGTGTCGTCGAGGCCCAGGTAGGGCAGCATGCTGGCGGGGACCGGCCGGTTCGGGAATCGCACCCGGCAGATGGAGCGGCCGCAGCTGCTGATGGCGTTGGCGAGCAGCCTGGCCATGTGGTCGAAGGCGAACTCCTGGGCCGAGATGCTGAGCGGGGCGACGTCGGCGCCGAGCGACCAGTCCAGCATGGAGCGGTGGGCGCTCTCGGCGTCGAGGTGCTCGCCCTCC
Organism: Caulobacterales bacterium; assembly: GCA_016183935.1. GTDB lineage: Bacteria > Pseudomonadota > Alphaproteobacteria > Caulobacterales > Caulobacteraceae > Brevundimonas. The sequence goes on along the minus strand of JACPDR010000011.1, from coordinate 45,477 downwards.
GGCCGGGGGCAGGTGCCGAGCGAGAAGATCTCGATAGGTTGGTCGGGGGGCGCGATCGACAGGGCGTCGACCAGCCCCACCATGATGGGGTTGTTCGCCCACAGCCCGCCGTCGGCGAACACCTGTTGCGGGCCGCCGGGCGAGTTCGGATCGTCGATGGCGGCGAGCGAGCGGTAGATGGGGGCCGCGCTGGTCGCCATGCAGACGTCGACCAGAGGGTAGAGGTCGTCGCGGACGCCGCTCTTGGGAGTCTTCTTGAACACCCAGGCCCGGTGCTCGCTCATCAGCACCGCCGGGATGGACAGGGAGACGCCGCGGCCTTCGTAGACGTCGCCCATGGTCACCCCGTCGAGCACCTCCCGCAGGGCTTCGCGCAAGGCCTGGTCGCCCGCGCGGACGAAGCGGTCGCCCTGGGTGGCCCGGTAGATGGCGCTGGCCTGCCCGGCGATCCGGTGGGGGAAAATCTTCGGCCCGTGCTCGCGATAGAGGGCGACCACCTCGGACATCGGCCGTCCGACCGCGAGGGCGCAGCCGACGATGGCGCCGGTGCTGGCGCCGGTGATCAGGTCGAAGCCGCGGCCGAGATCCAGCGCCGGCTCGCCCCGGAGGCGGGCGAACTGGTCGGTCAGCCGGGCGAGGAAGGCGGCGGTGTAGACGCCGCGCATGCCGCCGCCGTCCAGGCTCAGGACCCGGTACGGCCGCGCCGCGGCGGGACCCTCGTGGGGCGGGATGGAAGCGGCGGGGCTCATCGATCGGTCTCCAGCGCGGTTTACATGAGGGCGCAATTCAGGGTCTTGTCAGGAAGACCTAGGCAGCTGTTAAGCCTTTTCAAGGGGTATCGGTTTACAAAAATGCGCCTAAGTAGCGTTTTTGTAAACCGCGAAGCAGGAGCGAGCGATGATTGGACGGAGATTGAAGGTGGCGCGCGCCTCCGGCGGCCTGTCCTTGAGGGACCTCGCCGTGCGGATCGACGGGCTGGTCACGCCCCAGGCCATCGGCAAATACGAACGCAACGAGGACATGCCGGGCTCGCGCGTCCTGATCGCGCTGGCCAGGGCGCTCGGCGTCAGCGAGGCCTACCTGCTAAGCGACGAGGAGCTGGTCCTCGAAGGGGTCGACTTCCGCAAGAAGACGTCGGCCAAGGAAGAAGCGACGGTCGAGGCGCTGACGATCCAGATGCTGGAGCGCTATCTGGCCATCGAGGATCTGCTGCAGCTGAAGAGCGTGGACTGGGAGCAGCCGCGCAGCGCTCCCTATCCGGTCGGCGACATTCGCGACGCCGAGGACGCCGCGCGCTCGGTGCGCGAGGAATGGGGGCTGGGCCACGATCCCATCCCGAAGCTGGCCGAGTTGCTGGAGGAGCGGGGGATCAAGGTCCTTTCGCTGGATCTGGACGACATCGACGGCCTGGCCGCCCGGGTCAGAAGAGACGGACGCGACGCAGCCCGCGTGGTGGTCGTGCGACGAAACATCTGGGCCGAGCGCAAGCGGTTCACCCTCGCTCACGAGCTCGGCCATATGGTCATGACGCCCGCGCCCGGGATCGACGAGGAGAAGGCCGCCCACCGCTTCGCCGGAGCCTTTCTGATGCCCGCGGACGTGGTCCGGGCCGAGGTCGGCGCGCGCCGGTCGTCGATCAGCTTGGGCGAACTGGTGGCACTGAAGCGACGTTTCGGCGTGAGCGTCCAAGCCATCGCCTTCCGCTGCCGGGATCTGGGCATCATCGACGCCAAGGCGTTTTCGGTGCTGTTTCGCGAGTTCACCCGGCGGGGCTGGCGATCGCATCCCTTCAAGGAACCGGCCGTGATGCAGCCGGAAGAGGAAGAGCCGACGCGGTTCGAGCGCCTGTGTCTGCGGGCGCTGGCCGAGAATGTGATCGGCGAGAGCCGGGCCGCCGAGATGCTTGGCGTCTCGGTGCGAGAGCTGGACGCCCGCCTCGAACAGGCGGCCTGATCATGACGGTTCTCGTCTCGGACACTTCGGTCATCATCGACCTGGAGCGAGGCGAGATCTTGGACGCGGTCTTCAGGCTGAAGGAGGTCTTCGCCGTTCCCGACTTATTGTTCGAACACGAGCTGCGGGGGCCGCTGGGCGATCGGTTGGCGGCACTCGGCCTGGGGGTAGAGGAGCTCGCGCCCGCTGAGGTGCAGGCGGCCACCACCCTGTCGCGCGCCGACCGCAGTCTGTCGACAGCGGACACTTTCGCGTTCGCCTTGGCGCAGAGTAGGCGATGGACCTTGCTGACCGGGGACGCCGGCCTGCGCCGGGCGGCCGAGGCGCATCAGCTCGAGGTCCATGGCGCGCTCTGGATCTTCGATCAGCTTGAGGCTGGTGGGATCTGCGGCCCCGGAACCCTTCACCGAGCCCTGGCCCAGACCGCGAGCCACCCGCGGTGCCGTCTGCCGCGGCCCGAGATCAATCGTCGCCTTAACCGATACTCCGCCGAAGTCTAAACCTCGGCGTCGGTCGCCCGCGAGAGGGACGGGTCTCCTGGGCGGCCGCCGTCTTCGCCGACCCTCACGATGCCGGCGTGGCGAGGCGTTCGGCCAAGTCTTCGACGCTCGGCGGTATCGTTAAAGGGCGACCCTAGGCCTCAGGATTGGGGACGAAGGACTTGGCTTCGGCGAACTCGTCGACGCCGCCATCGCGTCGTGATCGCACATAGGCGGCCGGGCCCCGCACATCGGCCTCGACCACCCCGTCACGGTGCATCAGCACCTGGACGATCGGATCGCTGAGCATGTAATCGAGCGTCAGTTCCTGCATGGGCATGGTCGTCGCCTTGGTCATGAAGATGTGGGGCCGTCTGTTCGCCGCGCCAGAGATGTCGCCGAAAATCACCGACGGCGCCGCCCGCCTGGCAGGCCTTGGATGGACAGCCTTGGGCCGCGGTCGCGCAGCCGTCCTGACCTTCAGCCGCCCCCGGACCGGATGATGTCCACCATTCGGTCGACGGCGTCCTTGCCGAGGCGTCGCGGCGGCGGGCCCTCGGGAAACTCCGTGCCTGGCGCGACGCCGTTGATGGTGACCTCCCCGAACCCGCCGTCCCGCATCGCCGTCATCAGAGCGAGGTCGGACTGGACCTCCCGCGTCAGGGTCTTGACCGTGAATCCGGCGATCAGGTCGCACAACTGGATCGCCGGACTGTCGTCGGAGCGCCGCGCCGTCGTCGACAACACGGGGAGGGGGAAAGCGATGGGCGGCCCGTTGCGGACGGGATGCTGCTGCTCAGCCACCCGCGCCGAGGTCAGGGCGGACCACATTCCCGCCTTCTGGAAGAGGGCGCTGGACTCGTCGTGCTGCACGGCCAAGCCCTCGGGCCGACGGTTCGTCCAATAGCTGACGACGTTGAGCAGGCTGGTGACATAGATGTCCAGCGTCTCCTTGAAGACCGCCATGTCGTGGTGGCGATGGAAGCGGGTCACTCCCTCGATACAGGCGCTGAAGATTGAGCCGAGCTCTTCAGGAGCTCTCGTCTTGAGCGCTTTCAGGGTCTCCGAGAGGTCGAGCCGTCCCTCTTCGGTCGGCCGTCTCGCGAAGTTGTAGTAGGCGGTCAGGACCTCCTCATAGAGCCCGCGGGGCGACATGCGAGTCAGGCCGAAATGGAAGTAGTTGGAGATCCGGGGACCGTAGCCGCTGTACCAATCGCCGCCCCGATCATAAATGTCCGGCTCCATGAGGAATTCGAGCATCTTGATGAGCAGGGCGAACCGCTTGTCGATATGCCAGACGTAGACTTGGTCAGCGTGGGGGCCGATGGTCTGCAGGAAGTCGGCGAGCCGCCTGCGCGAGGTTGGGCGGTTCCAGATCTTCTCGAACTTGAACTCAGCGCCCCTGTAGTCCGGGAAGCTGTCGCGGAGGATCGCCGCCGCGGTGGTGTCGTCGATCAGGCTGGATCCCAGCACGAAATAGCGCTGCAGGGGATCGAGCAGTTGGCGGCCGGTGAATCCGGACTCGTCGATGTGGAGTGAAACGGTCATGCTCGTATCCGGGCAGCAGGGCTGTTCGAAATAGGAAACCTCCGGTCTCCCTCCAAGGGCGGGATGACCGGCCGCTTTCAGGGTCTTTATGTTCGACAACCGTCCGGCCTACCTCACGGCCGATCCCGCCTATGGACGCCTTCCCGCCACGCCGCTGGCTCTGGATCTCGATCCGGTCCCGGACTGGATCAAGCTCAGCCTCCTGCATCTCGGCGGCGTCCAGCCGGTGACTGGCGCGATGGCGGCCGCGGCCGGCGGTATACTGCAGGATGCGCCCTCTGAGGCCGAGATCGAGATGTTCAGGGCGGCCGGGACCCGGTTCCAGATCCTGATGGTGGTGATCAGCGTCGCCGCGTTCCGGACCGTCGGCGAGGTGTCGGTCGGCACGCCCTATGCCGTCTCCCTCGTGCCCGCCGACAAACGCGGCGTCGTCTCGGACGTTGACATCGACTATGTCCGCCAGATCGATCTGGAGGCTTACCGAGAGGCGCGCCAGCCCGTCTTCCTCGACCTGAATCCCTTCACCGGCACCTGGGGGCTGTGGGGGGATGCCGCGCTCCTAGACCCGCCGCGCGCGGGCTGGCCGGACGGCGTCGGACTGGTGACGGACATGTACTATCTGCAACGCAATTTCGATCCGGACGACGTCCTGATGGTCGACCTAGGCGTACCCCTAGGCCGGGCCTCGCTCCGGTATCGCCGCCACCGGAGCCGCAAGCTCTACACGCCGTTCGAGGAACTACAGGCGCGTCGGATCTGGGGCGCGGACTCCCCTATCGAGCTGTTTATGCTCCAGGGTCTGCTTCGAGAGGGCCTGTCGCCACAGTTGCAGATGCTGCTCTATGAGGACGGTTCAGCCTATCCGTCCTTCTACGACCTGATGGCGGCCGAGCTGGCCGAGGAGCCCGGATTAATCACCGAGGCCGACATGTATTTCCCGGAGCCGCGCGTCGCCGTGTTTTGTGATTCGCGACAGCATCACCGCGGCCAACGCGCGGTTGAACGGGACGCGGCCATCGATGTTCGGCTTCGGGCGACGGGGGTGACACCCGTGAGAGTGTCCGGTCGCACGATCGTCCGGGACCTTGGCACGGCGGTGCGGTCGGTCCGGGATGCCGTCGGGTAGGACGTCGGCGCTATCTGATCTTTTAGAGCGGCACCTGTCGTTGTCAGGCCGGGGGCGCGGTCCGATGGCTGATGTCGCGTAGGCCGGAAGGGGCGCGCTCGGTCCGCTTGCGGCCAGCGTCCGAATGTCCGCTCTTGGCGCACGCTGGCCGCTAGGCCTCGCTTGGAGCATCGGCTCGGGTTTGAAGAGCGCGCCGCTGGCACGCCCCCTGCAGGTGCCTCAGTGCTGCGCTCCCTCGGGTCGGAGGCGAACGAAGCCGGGCAGCATGAACACGGCGTTCGCGTCCATGCCCTGGGCCACCAACTGACCTGCCAGTTCGCCCTCGACGGGCACGACCTTGAGCGACAGACCGTGCGACGCCCGGGCAGCTTCAGGGATGTTGCTGAATCCGGAGAACCGTCCGGTGAAGGCGCCGTTCTCGAAGGCGGGCTGAGCCAGGGTCGTGCCCGCCTGATCCCCGAGTTGAACGGTGACCTCGCCACTCTCCTGGAAGCTCAGGGTGATCGGCTCCTGGCCGGTATGGCTGGTCACGGTGCCGACCCATCGGCCGCGAAAGGGGATGGGCTGGGGAGCAGCCGGGGACGGCTCAGAGGTCTGTTCCAGAAGCTCCGGCGCGATCGCCTCGCGAATCGCCTGCCCGATCGGGCCAAGCGGCGCGGAGGAATTCGCGAGAAGCACGAAGGCGACCTTCTGTTCAGGAAAAAAGGCCATGACGCTGCTGACGCCCGGCTGGCCTCCGGAATGCCAAATCTGCGGGTGACCGTTACTCGTCGTCAGAATCCAGTTGGCTCCGATATCCCGGCGCGGAGCATCGGGTGGCGTAGGCATCGGATAGACGCTGGCCGGGCGCTGCATTTCCATTCGCGTCTCGGGGCTGAGGATCGGCTCCTGGTCGGACAATGGCGTGCCCATGTGGAAGGCGAGGAAGCGCGCCATGTCGTGAGCGCTGGCCCAGACATCGCCGGAGCCCGGGTGATCTGTCATGTACATGCGCATGGGGTGGCGGTCGTTGTCGTACCGCACCGCCGCTTCGGCCCCGCCGGGCAGGCCGACGGCGCTGTGGCTCATCCCAAGCGGCCCGAACACTTCGCGCCGCAGGTATTCGCCGTAGGTCAGGCCCGACGTCCGGGCGATCGCGGCGTCCAGAATCTTCATGCCGATGTTCGAGTATTCGAAGCGGGTATTCGGCGGGAACACGACCATGCCGAACCTTGAGATGGTCTGCTCCGAGCCTGCCGGCGCAGAGCCGTCGAGATAGAAGTTGCCGTACTGGGGCAGCCCCGCCGAGTGGGACATGATGCGGCGGGCCGTCACCTGGTCCGCGTCGAATGCATAGCCGGCGAGGCTGACGCCGCCCAGGTAGCGTTCTATCGGCGCGTCGACGTCGAGCCGGCCGGCTTCGTGAAGCTGCATGACGGCGGTCGCGGTTATGGGCTTGGTCATGGAAGCGAGCGAGTAGGGCGTGTGGGGGGTGGCGGGGATCTGTCGCTCCCGGTCGGAGTAGCCGAAGGCTTCCTCCCAGACGATCTGCCCATCCTGAACGACGGCCACGGCGATGGACGGCACGTTGGCCTCCTGCAGCGTCTGCTGAATGACCCTGCGCACCGCCTCGAACCGGGCGTGGGATCGAGAGCCGCTGTCTGCCGAGCCTGTGGTTTGGGCGATTGAAACCGTGGGCGCGCCGACGGAGAGACCTAGGACAGCCAAGCTGACGGCGGCAAGACGGGATAGTTTCAGCAGCATCATGTTTTCCGGGTGTCAGGGCATCAGGGTCCGCCGGAGGGTCGGCGTATCAAGACCTAGCCCGCGCAGTTGACGTCGACCTGTCGTGCAGAGGCCGGGCGCGACAGCCTCAGGACAGCTTTCGGAGCGGCGGTCAGCTGGCGTTCGCGCCCGGCTCTGTAAACTGCAGGCGAAAGATCGTCCTTGTCCCCTCGCGGCGCCAAGAGACCTTTCCTCCCAGGCCACGCATGAGCTCGCGCGTCAGATGCAGGCCGAGCCCTGATCCACCGGCCTCGCCGCTCCCCCGGGCGAAGGCCTCGAACAGGCGCGGCTGCAGGGACTCGGGCACGCCCGGCCCCTGGTCGATCACTTCGATCCCCCCGTCGTCCAGGACGACATTGATCAGGCCGCCGCCGCCGCCGTGCTGAACGGCGTTGCTGATCAGGTTGGTGACAGCCCGAATGACCGCTTCGCGGTCGCCGGAGACGATAACGGGTCCCTGAGGCGCCTCAAGCGCCAGCTCGTAGCCGGCGTTTATGGCCATGGGCGCCAGCGACGAGATGACCTCCTGCGTCAGTTCCGTCAGGTCGACCGGGACCCGCGGCGCGGTCGAAAGCGAGAGCCGCTCCAGATCCAGCATTTGTTCGGCGAGGCGTGAGACCCGCAGGACCGCCGTTCGGAGCGCTTCGCGCTCATCGGCCGGACTGGTCAGCGTGTCGACGCGGAGCGACAGGACCGCCAGAGGCGTGCGCAGCTCATGCGCGACGTTGGAGATCAGCCGCCTTCGCCGGCCAAGTTCGACCTCAAGACGCTCGAGGGCGCCGTTGAAGGCGCGCGCGAGCGGCAGGAGCTCGGGCGGCGCGAGGCTTTCGTCCAGCCGGCGCCCGACATCGTCCGGCTGGATAGAGGCGGCGTCATCGACGATGGGCTGGATGGCCCGCGACAGCAGCGGGATCGCCACCAGCAGCGCGATCGCGCCCAGTACGCCAAGACCGAGAACGACCGCCACCACGGGGGCCGGCGAGAAGCTGCGTATGATGTCACCGGAGGTGACGGTGTCCGGGTCCACCCCGCCGACCGCCAGGAGGATCGGGCGGCCATCGATGTCGCGCCGCTCCATCGCCGCCTCGGGCAGGAGCGCGCCAAATCCTTCGCCGGTGTCGGCTCCGGGATCTGTCGGCAGACCGAACAACCGCCGGGCGGGTGGCGGCGGCTCGCCCAGGACGAGGAAACGGTCCTGATCACGGCCGATCAGCCACAGTGAGGGATTACGCGCCGCGAGTGACGCGAAAGCCCCGTCGCCTGGAATGACCCAGCCGGAGCGCCCGAAGGTTAGCTCCTCGCGGGCGAACTCCAGGGCCAGGCTCGCCCCGCCCAGGCGCGTGGTCCGACCCTCCATAACGGCCAGGCCGAGGGCGATCATGATCGTGACGACATGGACCGCGAGCAGAGCGGAGACAGCGCGCAAGGCCAGTGATCGCGGCCGCCTCAGCACGGGCGTAGCATGTAGCCCACGCCCCGTATGGTCCGCAGGTCCACCCCTGCGCTCTCAGCCTCCAGCCGCCGACGGAGGCGGGAGACCTGGGTCTCAAGCGCATTGCCTGAGACCTCCTCGTCCAGCCCGTAGACTTCAGATTCCAGATAAGTCCTCTGGACGACGCGTCCGACCCTGGGGATGAGCACCGCGAGCAGAGCCAGTTCGCGCCGAGGCAGCGGCAGCGGTCTTCCCGCCACCCGAACCTCGCGGCTGACGGGATCGAAGGTGAGCCGCCCGGCCTCAAGGACAGGTCGCCCGCCCTGGTCGACCGGCCTGCGGCATGCGGCGCGCACGCGGGCATGGAGCTCGGCCACGGAGAACGGTTTGATGAGGTAATCGTCCGCCCCCGCGTCCAGGCCTTCGATCCGGTCCGCCAGGTCGTCGCGGGCGGTGACGAAGATGATGGACGGACGCGGCGTTCGGGACCGCGCCACCCCAACCAGCGCGATGCCGTCGCCATCGGGCAGGCCGCGGTCGAGGAGGATGACGCGGTACGATCGCTGCAGGACAGCCTCGAAAGCCTCCGCGAGCGAGGTCACATGATCCACCGGCCAGCGGTCCTGCTCGAGTGCGCATACCAGCGCCCGCCCGAGGGCAGGGTCATCTTCGACCAGGAGAATACGCGAGCCTTCGGTCACGGCGTCAGCGTATCGCATATTTCTGTCCGGGAACTGGCGTTGGTCGGGTTCGGCTTGGACTATCCCGAGGGCCGAGTGTCTAGTTTCAGACCAGATGCAACGTCTCCTTCTGGCGCGAAAGAGAGGTGAGGCGTCCGAACACTCTCATCTGACAAAATTCACGATCGTCTCCTGCCTGCTTGCGCGCGCGTTAGCGTCTTCGCGGTGGACGCGAGGACATAGTCCATGGCGGGATGGAGGCGTCGGGGCGTCGGGCTGCGTCTTTCGTCGGGCGCATCTTTTAGGAGTAGACCCGTCCGTACACCATGATCGGGGTGGCGAAGAACGGGCGGGAGCTGGGTCAAGGTTTCGACCCGGCCGAGGTCGGGAGTGTGTTCCAGTGCAAGACCAGAGCGGGAGGAGGAGCAATGTTCGAGAAGGCGGTGATCCTAGCGCCCGATTGGGAAGGCCTCGACCCAACTTTCCTGGGGGGCTTTCCCGGAAAATTCTCGGTGACCGAAGGGGCGAAGTGGAGCTACCCGGTATCGCTGCTTGCGAACGCGTTGGTGTTTTACGACGAGGTTAGGCTTGTCGGAAGCGACGAGGATTTCGCAGAGTTGATGGTCTGCGTAGGTCCAGAAAATCTCCTCGCTCTATGCGAATCCGGGAAGCTGAAGTTCACGCGGATCGATGGCATCGGCTTCTTCACCGTAGACGTCGAGAATCCGGATGAGCTCACGCTCTGCCGCTTCTCCCCAACGAAGGGGCACGAAATTCATTTGGCGCGCGGGGGCATCCGCACATTCGATCAGGATCAACGCTACGCGCTGGAGTTGGTGATGCAGAGGCATCTCCGCGGTGCAGGAATTTCCGGCATCTTGCTGGACAAGGTGCTTTCCTCGCTCTGGGAGAACACCCAGAATTTCAACGAGGAAGAGCAACTCACCGGCACCTATTCGACCGATAGCATCGCGCTCGATCTGCTGGGGCGCGGTGGGGCGTCTCAGAAGATCATACGGGACTGGTTCAAGTCCGCCGCACCGGGCGCGCCGGTGCCGAGAGATCCGTCCCTCTATCTGGCGCCCCGTCCCGGAGAGCGGGGCTTCGTCTTTGATCTTGGGTTCGACCCGCGGCAGGTAATCTCTGGGGACTATACGGACGGGGCGTTCTGCAGCGCCATTCTGAACTACACTATGGGCCTCGTGCGGGACGTCGTCGTGTCCTCGTTGTGCGACGGAGACATTGCCACGCCGGGAAGTCAGGGTGGGTTGCTCGATCAGTTTGCCAGCAATCGCACCAAGCGATCTATTTTCAATCGCGAGATCCCCGATTTCCTTGAGCTGAACTTTTCCGACAGCGATGCGGTGGGGCGTGCGATTGCCGAGGGGCGGCGTGATTTCTCAGATCTCCTGAATCTCGTCGAGCGTAAGGATTCGTTCGCCCGTTGGCTGCGGGGAACCCCTGCTAGCTCCGAGCTTGCGATCGAGTACACCAAATACCTGAAGTCCAAGACCTGGCTGGAGTCCGAGCGCGGCAAAGCCCTACGATTCGTCATGTTCACGGGTGCGGGCTTGCTCGCCGACCAAGTGACCCAGTCGGGCTTGGGGACGCCGACCGGCATCGCCTTGGGGGCCTTCGACACCTTTCTATTGGAGCGCATCTCCGGGGGCTGGAAGCCCAGTCGGTTCGTCGATCAACATATGGAGGACTTCGTGAGTTTAGCCTGAGGCAGCGCGATCCGGGTTGAAGTCGAATGCTGGTTGACCCGATTGGCGGCTCTCCAACTTGGGGCATCGCCCGCTTTCTTCCTCACGTCACAAACCGGAGAGCATTCGGCCAGCAACAGCAGTCGCAGTGTCCGCTCGCCGGCGAGCCTCCAACTTCCGCTGATGGCGCGCAGCGACCCCGGTTCATACTAAGCCTGCTGCGGGTGATCGGCTGTAGGTCCTGGTGCGGAACCCGCCTATTCCGACATTCGGAACCGCTGTATAACGTTGATCTCCACGGGTGCGGATGTGGCTGGGATGGCGACCAAGGCAACTCTGTTCTGGACGGCGACCGGTTCGATCCTGACCGGAGTCGGCATCGTTTTTGGGATCGTATGGAATGCAGATTCGCGACGTGAGAGCGAGGAGGGACGGCGCGCTCTCGAGCGACAAGCGTTGGCGATAGAGCGTTTGGCGTTGAACACGCTCGTCGGAGAACCGGCGGTTCCTGCACCTCCGCCCCCAGTCGTAACCACGCGGGAGAATAGACCGGCGGAGCAGGAAAGATCTGCGAACGTTGCTCCACTTGTGGCGGAACAGTCGTCGCTGCCCGCACGTATTCCGCCGCAGCGACAGTCACTCGCGACGGAAGACCCCGAAATCACGACTGCGCGTACTGCAGAGCCTGCCCAACTCGAATGGGTATACGAGGCCCGATGAGATATCTCGGCTTTTTGTCAGGACTACTCGCCACACTACCGTGCTCTGGCATCGCGCATTCACAAGCTGTGCAATCAGAAGCGCGGGCGGTCACCGGAGGTGTCTCGGCAAGTCTGAGAGTTCAAACTACCGCCCCGATCCTTCGAGCTTGTGGTCCGTATCCACGTGGCGGAAGCTGCTTCCGCATCTCGTTCATGATCACGCCCAAGGTGCCGGGCGAGTTCAAAGTCGGCTATTTTAGCGGCGGCTCCAGTCCTTGGATTTACGAAACGCATGCGTACGCGGCGACCGGTGCCGCCTGCCGGGCGTTTTCAATTGGGGGGCTGCCATACGGTGGAGTTCCCGGGTCTAACGTTCATCCTGAGTATTTTGCCTGGTTCGACGAACCGTCACCCGTCACGGCAGAAAAGCCAGCCGTCTTCATTACGGAGTTCGCATGCGATGACCGGCTGCTCGAAGGAGATACGATCACGTTGCAACTCTCGCTCGCCGTGGATGGGGGTAGGCGCGTTGAGTTTGTGAGATACGCGGTCCCAGAAATGCAGCTGCGGGCCGCTCGCTGATTGGCCACCGGCGGCGTCAAGCCGCTGTCCGGAAGCTCGTATTGACCTTAGCCTACGGGGGAAGCGAACCTGCAGCGTGCAGGGCGAAGTCGCCTATTCGGCCGTGACCCAATGTCTGCTGTTGGCGCTCCAGCGACAACGATATTCAGCGGTCGAGCTTAAGCATCGCGGCGAGGTACGCCGAACGCCAGCCAGAAGGCGTTCAGAAGCGGCTCGAGGGCCTCCTCCGACGGTTGCTCAATCAGGACGTCGCCGAGCGATGCGGCGTCACGCCAAGCGGCTTCCGAGAAGTATCCTCCGCCAAGGTTCAGGTGATGCTCCGCGAGACCTGATACCGAGGCCGCGATCAGCCAAGGTCCGTCAACGCCATACTGACGCAATCGCGCAATTCCGCACCCGACAGCTTCGGTGAGACCTTCCTCGAAGCTGTTAGGCCAGACCAGTCGTACTGGCGAACTGCCGCCGATATCGCGCGTTCCACCGATCGTCCAAGCGACATCGATGCGCCCCCGCCGATGGGTGAGAGCGTATGACCGGACCGAATTGAAGTTCGACTCCTCAGGGCCGCCGGCGTTCAACGGTGAGTGCAGCAACACACCCTCGATCAGGTGCAGCGGCTCGAAGCCTCCGGCCTTGATCGGCGCTAGGGCGGTCTCTGGCGTGACGTCGTAGTCGCGGGTCTCGCGCAGGACGCCATAGGGCAGGAGGGAAACGATCGCCATCGGTTGTGCATGGATCCGAAACGGCAGGTTGGCCCCCGTGGTGGCCGAGGCGACCGCAGCGACGTGCAGTGCTCTCAGTCGTTCCGGTAACGCCTCGCTTGCGCTGAAGGCTTGGCGCAGTTCGTGGGCGTCCATGTCGTACTTGCCCCCACCGCCCCGTGCGACGAACCGCCCACTGTTTGCGAACTTGATCCGGTGCGGTCCCGCTGGGCTTTGGGGTACGCGGATGACAAGCGCCGAAGCTCCTGATGCTAGAGGAACCCACACCATGCGCACCCCCGCGAGGCGCGGCTCCACGCCGTCGCGAAGAATATTCTCCAGCCGAAGGCGTGTGGTGTCGGGATCGTCGACCGCCAGACCCGGCGTCGCCGCGGCCAGGCCATCGCGTTCCGCGACCCCATAGATCAGGTCACCCCCGTGGCTGTTGGCGAAGGCGGTGACGTCGGCGAGGAATTCCTTCTTGTCGTCGTTAGATCCACTCGGAAGTTCCCGCTTGAACTCCAACGTTCGGCTCTCCGAAACGCCGTTGATCGTCAGCCGGGTCAAGACCGCCTCATCGATGGCATCGATCGGGCTAGGGATCACGAGGCTGCCTTGGATTGGGCCGGGTCTATGGCCTTGGTCATCGCTTCAACGCCGCCCCACTGCGCAACGCTAGACTTGCGCGCGGTAGGATGTCCGAAACGGGGGGCAATGCAAATCTCAGCTTCTGGCGCTGAGAAGCCCGGACCAACTTAGGTGGAGGCACTCATTCGCCAGTCTGATCTCGTCGTCCAACCTGAACGGAGACCTCTGGGTCCGCCGGCGCGCCTCTCATGGAACGAAGTTTCGTTCGGGCAGCGGAGTTAGCATCGGCTGTAGCGGCGAATTTGGTTTTTCACAATTGGGCGGTCTTTTATCTCGCTCGTGTTCTCGTTTTGTGCTTTTGTTCGAGTCTCAGCCTTCGGAAGGAATTTGATATGGCTCGCCAACCGCATCCGCCGCATCCGGAACATCCGCCGCACCCTGATGTTCCGAAAGGGCCGCCGGACAATCTTCCCTCGCCGAACAATCCGCCTAAGCCGGTCCATGATCGGGAAGTCGGATAGCTCGTGCGAGTCTGGTGGGAGCGTGACCCGCGGCGCTATGAGGCCGAAATGGCGGCGCTTCGTGCCGCGGGCATCTCGTTCACTCGAGATGAGGAGGCGTTCGAGGCCGGGGTACTGATCCTGCGCCTCGGGTACCCGTTCGACGGTCGCACAGTCTCGCTAACGGCGGCCTTCCCCGATCTCTATCCCTACTTCAGACCCGAGGTGGTCGCGGAAGACCTCAATCTGACGCGACACCAGAATCCGATCGGCAAGCACCTGTGCCTCATCGGTCGCCGCACTAGTAATTGGCTCGTCCGTCAAACCTTGGCGGAGCTGCTGCACCAGCAACTGCCGGACATCCTGAAGTTCGATCAAACCGGCGACGTCGACGCCCTTGTGGCGGTTGAGGAGCCGATCGGCGAGCCGGCCAGCGATCACTACAACAGCGAGACCGTCCCCGGATCGTACGTCTTGTTCGACAGCGCATGGCGGATCGACCCCGACGCACGGCAAGGCGAGTTCGAGGCCAGAGGCCGCGAACTTGCGGGCGGCTCCACGCCAATCATCCAGGCGGTTGTGACGAAAGTCACCTCCGGCGGCCGTGAACTCGCGGCTTGGGACGGTCCGGTTCCCCCGGAACTGGACCGGACGTTTATCGGCCGGTGGATTCGACGGGATGCGGCCATCCTCGGAGGAATCTCGGCCGTCGTCGAAGACTTGGGCGACGACGAAAAGACTCACTTGTTTCGTCGTGGCCACCTCGATCGCCGGCCGCATACGCGGCTCTCGGCCATACTGTTTCCCGAAGAGGTCACCCATCGCCAATATGCTGACGGCTGGTGTGTTCTTCAGGAAAATATCGGACCTACTCCGAAGCGAAACGGACGCGGAGATTCTCGTCTCTACAGGTACAATTTCGTCCGCTCGGCGCGCGCCGGTCCGGGCGACCTGGCCGCACGCATGCCCGCCATCGCGAGTCTCGGGAGAAAGTCGGTCCTGATCGCCGGATTGGGTGCCATCGGAGCTCCGACGGCGATATCTCTGGCGCGCGCGGGCGTCGGCGCGCTGACGTTGCTCGACCATGACATCATGGAGCCCGCCACGGCGCGCCGGTGGCCGATCGGCTGGACCGGGTTCGGACACCAGAAGGTGGAGGCTCTTCGAGCCCGAATTGAGATGGATTATCCGTGGACCACGGTCAGGGTCGAGCCCTGGCGTCTGGGCGCGGTGGAGAACCGGCTTCTCGAACGCGAACCGCAACGACTCCGTCTGGAAGCGGCGCTGGAAAACTGTGATCTGGTTATCGATGCCACGGCCGAAGTGGGCGTGAATCAGTTTCTGTCGGACCTCCTGCGGCTGCGGGGCGTGCCCTATATCATGGCGAACGCGACGCCCGGGATTTGGGGCGGGATGGTCGCGCAGTTCCTGCCGCAGGGCCCCACGTGCTGGATGTGTCTGCGCCACGCCCTTTATGGCTCACACCCAACCATGAGCCTTCCGCCGGCTGACCCGGCAGGGGAGGTGCAACCGCCGGGCTGTGCGGAGGCGACATTCACCGGTTCCGCTTTCGACGTCGAAGAAGTCAGTCTGGAGGCTGTCAGGATGGCGGCGGGCGTGCTTCGCGCAGAGGATGGCTATCCCGAGACGGACTGGGACCTCAGCATCCTGCGGCTCCGGGACGATACGGGCCACCGCCAGCCCCCGCGTTGGGAAGGTATGAAGATCGCGCCTCACCCGGACTGCACATGCCAAAACCCGGCCTAGTTTGGCTAAGTACGGTCGCTTTCGCCGAGATGTCGGTCGAAGCGACCTTGTCATGGCCTCTCGAGACGGGAGGTGTTCTGATGGGACGCTGGACTGACGGGCAACCGTTGGTGACCTCTGTTATCGGTCCGGGCCCAAAAGCTGTCCATCGAAGCCATGGCTTTTCGCCGGATTATGAGTTTCAGGAGACTGAGGTCAGGCGAAGGTTCGCCTCGAGCGGTGGATGGGAAACCTACCTAGGCGACTGGCATACCCATCCGGGCGAGAGTCGCGCGAAGCTCAGCCGGCAAGACCGGCAGACCCTTGGCAGGATCTCGCGCGACCCCGGGTCACAGGCCCCGCGGCCCCTTATGATCGTTCTGATCGGCGGACCCGACTTTTGGAAGCCCGGCTCATTCGTAGCCTCTCTGCCGAAGGTGCTGCCGGCTTGGATGCCGATTTACGTAAAGCGTGGCGAGACGCGATTCTGGTGACACGCGATCTACGTCGCTCCGAGGGGGTGGAAAGGTCAGAAATGTCCGCTTCGTGGAGCCCGGTAAATGTCTCCTCGTGGCGCGTGGCCGACGTCCGCTGACGTGATCCGTTGGTTGTTGCGCGTCCCTAGGCTACCTGTCCCGTATGTTCGTTTCTACCGATCGCTCCGGCGCGATCGAGTCACGTCTTGGGGTCATGACCAGTCGCCCTTTCGAGCCCGATCATAAAGCGGGCGTGACGTCTCACGGCGCCGCCTGGCTGAGCCATCTGCCGGGCTATGCCGGCGCCCTGCTTCTTGTCGCGCTGGCTTATGCGGTCGCCGCCGCCGCGCGCCTGTCCCTCGGCGCCGGCAATATCGCCATGCTGTTCCTGCTCACGGTACTGGTCGCCGCCGTCGCTCTGGGTCTGGGACCGGCCCTGCTGGCGGCCCTGGCGGCGGCGCTGACCTACAATTTCTTCTTTCTCGACCCTCGCTTCACCTTCTGGATCGAGCATCCTGCCGACATCCTGACGTTCAGCGTGTTCTTCGCGGTCGCGGTAGCCACGGGCTGGCTGGCGGGTCAGGTGCGCGACCAGGCGCGGTTGGCGCAGCGCAAGGCCGACATCATCACCTCTCTGCTCGAGTCATCGCGCGCCCTGTCCGCCACCGCATCGGTCGAAGAGGCGTCCCAAGCCTTGGCCGACCAGGTCGCGCGGGTCACGCAGGGGCCGGCCATCGTGCTTCTTCCCGACGAGGCGGGTAGCATGCGCCTCATGGGCGCACCCGCTGGCCTCGAGTCCCTTGACCCGGGAACCGTCCGCGCCGCCCGGGCTGCTTGGGACGCCAAGCCTTTGGCCGGAGGCGATCCCGCGGAGACCGGTTCATGGGCGAAGCCGCCCGCTGGCTGGGCCTTCCGGTCTCTGGACGGAATGCGCGGCCGGGTGGGAGTCCTTGGGATGCGCAACAATCAGACCGGCGCCGGCCCGGACGGCGAAAGCCTTCTCGGGGCCCAGATTCGTCAGGGCGCTGTGGCGCTCGAACGAGCCCAGTTCGCACTCGCCGCCGCCGAGAACCACGCGTTGCGCAAGGCCGACGACCTTCGGGCGGCGCTCCTCAACTCCATCAGCCATGACTTTCGGACTCCGCTTTCGACCGTGCTGGGCTCGGCGACCACGCTTCTCGAGTATGGGGCCGACCTCAAACCGGCCGTTCGGCGCGACCTGCTCAAGAGCATCGAAGACGAGGCGCGACGGATCAATCGCTACGTCGGCGATCTGCTCGACATGAGCCGGCTGGAGGGTGGAGCCCTGCAGCCGCGGCAGGACTGGGTTGATGTCCGCGCCGTCATCGCGGCCGCCGTCGACCGGCTGGGCGATCGTTTGGGGCGCCGGCGCATCGTCCGCGATTTCGCCAAGCCGCTCTCCCGACTGAAGCTGGACCCCATTCTGCTCGAACAGGCGATGTTCAACCTGCTGCAGAATGCGGTGAGCTACGCGCCAGAGGGATCGGCGATCGAGGTCTCTGTCTACGAAGACCGGGATCATCTCGCGATCACCGTCGAGGACCGGGGGCCGGGCGTTCCGGCGGCGGAACTCTCGAGCATTTTCGACAAGTTCAAGCGCCTGGAGCGCCCTAGTGATCGGGGGGCCGGTCTTGGGTTGGGGCTGGCGATCACCAAGGGCTTTGTCGAGGCCATGGGCGGTCGGATCGCCGCTGCCAGTCCAGTCTGCCCCGAAGGGGGGACGCGCTTCGTCGTCTCATTTCCAAAGCCGGTTTCGACGCCTGGGGATTTCCTGTGAGCCTGCTTCGGCCCCGCATTCTGGTCATCGACGATGAACCGCAGATTCATCGCTTCCTGACGCCGGCCCTGACCGCCGGCGGCTATGAGCCGTTGCGCGCGGACACCGCCGAACAGGCCCTGCGCGAGATCGCCCGGCAGGCCCCCGATGCCCTGCTGCTGGACCTTGGCCTTCCGGACATGGACGGACAGAATCTGCTGGTGAAGGCCCGCTGCTTTTACACCGGGCCTATCCTGGTTCTGTCGGCGCGCGATCGGGAGGCCGAAAAGATCCAGGCCCTGGACTCCGGCGCTGACGACTACATCGACAAGCCTTTCGGGATCGGGGAGTTGCTGGCCCGGTTGAGGGTCGCGCTTCGGCGCGAGATGCAGCATGAGGCATCGCCCCCCGTCGTCCGTTCGGGCGACCTCGAGATCGATATCGGCAACCGGATGGTCCGCCGAAACGGAAGCCGGGTTCGGCTGTCGCCCAAGGAGTTCGAGTTGCTCGGCCGGTTGGTGGCCGACGCCGGCCGCGTGCTGACGCACAGGCAACTGCTGACCGCCGTCTGGGGCCCGGCCCACGCCAACGATACGCAGTATCTGCGGGTCTTCGTCGGCCAACTCCGGCAAAAGCTCGAGGCCGAACCGGCGGCGCCGCTCCACATCGTCACCGAACCGGGGGTCGGTTACCGCTTCATTACGTCGTGAGATCGGGATCGGAAGAGACCGCGCCGTCCAGTGTGCGGGCGATGATTTCGGCCAGCTGGGCGGCCACCTCGGCCTTCAGGCCGGTCAGGGCCGCGGGAAGAAGGTCGTCCGCCGGCGGCCGGGCGTCCAGGCGCAGGTCCATCAGGGTGCGCGCCTGATAAGTCGCCTGGGCGATCAGGAAATAGCCGTTGTCGATGACGGTGATCTCGATGTCGCGGCCAGCGGCGTTGCGAACGCTCGCGCGGTGGACCACCTCGACGGTGCGAGCTTTTGGAAAAGGATCCCGGGATGTGAGGCGGCGGCTCACACCGTCACCTGCGCGCCCAGTTCCACCACCCGGCCTGGGGGAATCCGGTAGAAGTCGGTGGGATTGGCCGCATTGCGCATCAGGAAGACGAACAGGCGGTCCTGCCACAGCGGCATGCCCCCCTTGCGCGTCGGCACGACGGATCGGCGGCCCAGGAAGAAGGAGGTCGACATGATGTCGAACACCAGGCCCTGGCCTCTGGCCGAGGTCAGCGCCTTGGGCACATTCGGGGTCTCCATGAAGCCATAGCAGACGGTCACGCGGCTGAAGTCCGGTGTCGGCGTCTCCACGCTGACACGCGCCCCGTCCGGCACCTTGGGCGCGTCCGTCGTGACGACGGTCAGGATCACATTCTTCTGGTGAAGCACCCGGTTGTGCTTGAGGTTATGCATCAGGGCGACCGGCGCGACATCCGGCTGGGAGGTAAGGAAGATCGCGGTTCCGGCGACGCGGTGCGGCGGCCGTGCCCGCAAGGTCTCGACCAGGTCCAGCAGCGGAATGGAGTCCTGGTGGGCCTTCTCCGCTAGGTGCCGGGCGCCCTTGGTCCAGGTCCACATCAGCAGGACGATGGCCGATCCCAGCGCCAGGGGGAACCAGCCGCCCTGGGCGATCTTCAGCGAATTCGCTCCGAGGAAGGTCAGATCCAGGGCGAGCAGCGGCAAGGTGATCAGCAGGCTCACCGGCAGGCTCCATTTCCAGCACCGGCGCATGATCACGAAGGCCAGGATGATGGTGATCACCATCGTCGCCGTGACCGCGATGCCGTAGGCGGCCGCCAGGTTCGACGAATTCCGGAACATCACCAGCAGGAACAGCACGCCGATCATCAGGAAGATGTTGACCTGGGGCACGAAGATCTGCCCGGCGATCGTCTCGCTGGTCCGCTTGATGTCGATCCGCGGCAACAGGCCCATCTGGACCGCCTGCCGGGTGACCGAGAACGCCCCGGTAATGACGGCCTGGCTGGCGATCACGGTCGCCGCCGTGGTCAGCGCCAGGATCGGCCAGTAGGCGAACTCCGGGATCATGCGGAAGAAGGGGTTGGCGGCGGCGGTTGGGTCGGACAGCACCAGCGCCCCTTGGCCGAGGTAGTTGAGCATCAGACAGGGAAACACCAGGCCCAGCCAGGCGACCCGGATCGGCCCGGTCCCGAAATGGCCGATGTCGGCGTAGAGCGCCTCCGCTCCCGTCACCACCAGGAATACGCTGCCCAGGATGGCGAAGCCGACGAGGCCGTTCTCCATCAACAGCCGGACGCCGTAATGTGGGCTGAGGCCGAGCAGGATCGAGGGCTCCTGCACGATATAGAGGATGCCGAGCGCCGCGAGGACGAGGAACCAGACTAGGGTGATCGGGCCGAAGAAGCGTCCGACCTTGGCGGTGCCGTGAGACTGAACCAGGAACAAGCCGACGAGAATCGCGCCGGCGGCCGGGAGCACATAGGGCTCCAGGGCCACCCCGACCCCCGGCGCCGACGCCAGCCCCTCGGCGGCCGACAGAACGGAAATGGCCGGCGTGATCAAACCATCGCTGTAGAACAGCGCGGCGCCGCAGATGCCCAGAAGAAACAGGATCGGCGTACGCCTCCCGACCGCGCGCTGCGCTAGGGCCATGAGCGCAAGAGTACCGCCTTCGCCGTCATTATCGGCGCGCAGCAGCAGGACGACGTATTTGACGGTGACGATGAGGATCAGCGCCCAAAACACCAGAGACACCACGCCCAGGGCGGCCGCCTCAGCCTCTCCCCTTGAGTGCGCGAGCGCTTCGCGCATCGCATAGAGCGGGCTTGTGCCGATATCGCCGAAGACCACGCCGACCGAGCCTAGGGCCAACGCCCAGAAGCCCTGTCCTGGCTGACGCTCCGATGGAGTTGTCGCTGCAACAGATTGATTAGCCATACGCCCTCGCTTGCATGCGAAGGCTCTAGCCGGGAGCCGGATATGGGTTCGACGGGGAAAACCGGCTCAACGCATAAGGACGGTATAAGGATTGGGTCTCACGCCTGAACCGCAACGAGACGAGAGATATCCTCTCGTCCTTGGTCAGGCGAACATCCGCTCGTCGGTCGCGAACTGATGCCGTGGATATGGCCGGGCCGACGGAGTCCGTCCTCCGGCCTGGCTATCTCGCGGTAACGGATCGGCTATAACCACGGCCCTGTTGCCGAAAGTGACGCCTTGCGAAGACCGATTCTCGATCATCCGGCGCGCATGGTGCCTCTGGCGTTCCTGGCCGCCGTTCTGGCTGGCACGGTTCTGCTGTCGCTGCCATGGGCGACCACAACAGGCAGTCCGGCGCCGCTCATCACTGCGCTATTTACCGCCACGTCCGCCGCCTGCGTGACGGGATTGATCACAGTTGACACCGCCACCTACTGGTCCCCCTTCGGACAGGCGGTGATCCTTGGTCTCTTCCAGGTGGGCGGGTTCGGAATCATGGCCGGAGCGACCCTTCTGGGAATGCTCGTCACCCGGCGCATGCGGCTTGGCCGCCGTCTTGTCGTGCAGGCAGAGACGAAGAGCCTGGATCTGGTTGATGTAAAAGGTGTCCTCCTCACGATTCTGGGGGTCACGGTAGTTTTCGAGGCGACTGTCGCGGCGGTTCTCACCCTGCGACTTCATTTCACATACGGCGAGCCGTGGGGCACCGCGGCCTGGAACGGCGTCTTTCACGCAATCTCCGCGTTCAACAACGCGGGCTTCTCCACTTTCTCCGACAGCCTGATGGGGTTCGCGCTGGATCCGCTGGTCCTGCTACCGCTGTGCGCCGCGATCATCGTCAGCGGATTGGGCTTCCCGGTGATCAATGAGTTGCTGACCGGCTGGCGGACGCCCGATCGTTGGTCGATTCACGCCAAGCTGACGCTGCTCGGCACAGTGGGTTTGCTGCTCATGGGCTTCGTAGGGGTCACGGTGGCGGAATGGAACAATGTCGGAACGATGGGCGAGATGCCGCCCGCCGGGAAGACTTTGAGCGCTTTCACCCATTCCGTCATGAGCCGCACGGCCGGCTTCAACACCGTGGACGTCGGCCAGATGCGCCCGGAGACGCTTTTGCTGACCGACGGCCTGATGCTGATCGGCGGCGGCAGCGCCGGCACCGCCGGCGGAATCAAGATTACGACCTTTCTGCTTCTGGGGTTTGTCGTCTGGGCGGAAGTCCGCGGGCGCTCGGACGTCACGGCCTTCCGGCGCCGCATCTGCCCCGACGTTCAGAGGCAGGCCCTGACGGTCGTGCTGCTCGCGGTCGGTTTGGTCGGCGTTTCGACCCTGACGATCCTGTCGCTCTCGACGCAGCCTTTGGACAAGGTGCTGTTCGAAGTCATTTCCGCCTTCGCGACCGTGGGCATGAGCACGGGCATTACGGCGTCGCTTCCGGCGCCCGCGCAGTTGATCCTCATCGGCCTTATGTTCGTCGGGCGAGTCGGAACAATAACCGTGGCCGCGGCGCTGGCGCTACGGGCCCGACATGTCCCCTATCGCTACCCGCAGGAGCGCCCCATCGTTGGCTAGATCGAACAAACAAACCTCGAACAATGTCGTGGTCGTGGGACTCGGCCGGTTCGGCGGCGCCGTGGCTCAGAGCCTTACCCTCCTGGGTCATGAGGTCCTGGCGATCGAGGAGAACCTGGCGCTCGTGCAGTCGTGGTCCGACCGCCTCACGCACGTCGTGCAGGCGGACGCCAGCAGCATCGACGCCTTGCGCCGACTCGGCGTGGCGGACTTCCATCATGCTGTCGTCGGCATCGGCAGCGACATCGAAGCCAGCGTGTTGACCGTCCTGGCCCTCAGCGAACTGGGCGTGCCCGACATCTGGGCCAAGGCCATCAGTCCGAACCACGGCAAGATTCTCGAACGGACGGGCGCGCACCACGTGGTTTTTCCGGAGGCCGCAATGGGCGAGCGGGTCGCCCATCTGGTCACGGGCAAGATGATCGACTTCATCGAGTTCGACGACGATTTCGCCATCGTGAAAACACGTCCGCCCCGAGAGGCCTTGGGCAAGACCCTGGGCGAGTCAGCGCTTCGAACCCGGCACGGCATCACCGTCGTGGGCGTGAAGCGTCCGCGCGAGGACTTCACCTACGCGAAGCCCGGTACTCTGGTTGTCGAAGGCGACCTCCTGATCATCTCAGGCCCCACGCGAAAAGTGGAGCGCTTCGCCGCTCTTCCGTGAACACTGCAACTCGCCCAACGGAGAGGGAGCCCCTAAGCGCCGTTTCGCTGTCACAAGTGGGTTTATGAACTGGGAATGTGAACCCAAGGGGGAAGCGTAGTGCTTGGTCTGAGTCACACGGAAAAGGCGGAGGCCGCCCTCCGTGTCTTTCACCAATCTCTTGAGGAGGTCGGGTCGTCAGAAGCGCGCGGCGAACTTGTCTGCCTGATCAGGCTCGCTGAGGGGGTATGTGACGCACTCCGGAAAAAAGAACGGGCAACGGCTGAAGAGGCTTTGCAGTCCCTACGCTGGCGCGTCGCGATAGTCTGACGCCAATGCCGCGATCCTACGCCCAACTTAGCAGCAGCCTACACAGAGCCGTCCGCGCGCTCCGCTAACGATGCGTGGCGTGGCTGTTTCACACGGGTCGGAAGCGGGCACTGCGCACCGCATGTCAGGAAAGTCCGCTTCCCGGCCGCCTGCCAATTTCCGCTTCTGGCGCAGTACGGACGCCGAAGACCGGGCTGGCGGTCGAAGATTCTATCAATAGCCTGTTGCCGAGTCTCGGCGGCTACTAGGATTCAAGAAGGCGAGACGGGGCAACACCCAACGCTTCGGCTAGCCGCCCAAGCGCGCGCACGGTGGGATTTCTGGTGCCACGCTCGAGGTCGCTCAGATAGCTGCGCTTCATGCCGGCTCTGAAAGCCAGTTCCTCCTGCGACAGTCCTTCACGATCCCGAAGCGCACGCACGTTCTTCCCGAAGAGAACGACGACGTCCATCCGGACAGATGACCCAAGCTCGGGTCCGGACGCCGCCCACCAATCGTGTCATTTCAAATCTGTTGAACTGAAGCCTAGCCTCAACTTCGCTCTTGAAGCAGGCGGCTCGGGGGCACGCCTAACGCCTCTGCGATGCGCCCAAGAGCGCGAACGGTCGGGTTTCGGGTGCCGCGTTCCAGGTCGCTCAAATAGCTTCTCTTTAGGCCAGCGCGGAACGCGACTTCTTCTTGGGACAGGCCGATTTCGGTTCGGATCGTCCGCACGTTTCTCCCAAGCTGGGCGACAAGCTCCATCGCCACAGTAAGATGAAACCACGCGATAGGCGCTGTCCCCTAAACGTGTCATTTTCAATAGGTCAGGTGATTTGTCGTCCCGTTGGAGAGTGAACGGCCGTGTCGGAGAGCTTCGAGCGAGCAAGGGCGGGAGGCGACGCACCCTTGTCCCAGCTTTACAAGCGCTACTCCACTTGGCTGAGAAATCGTCTCGTGCGGCGGTACGGCGTCCAGGATGCTGACGATCTGTTTCAGGAGACCTGGCTTCGGATTGCGCCTTATCAGGCCATTGGGGAGATCAGGCATCCGCAGGCGCTCCTGATGCGCATTGCTTCGAACCTGGCGGCGGATCGGATGGCGCGGCGGGTTCACCGGTCGCGGCATGCCGCCGAGGTCAGCCAGTCCGACGGCTGGGGCTGCGAAATGCCGCACCAGGCGGCCGAGGTGCTGGCGAAACAGCTTGTGCTCGGATTGCCAGAGCCCCTTCGCGATGTCTTTGTGCTATCCCGGTTCGGCGGTCTGACGAACAGCCAGATCGGCGAGCAGCTCGGGATCAGTCCCAAAACCGTTGAGTGGCGCATGACCAAGGCCCTGGCTCACTGCGCAGCCCAGCTTCGGCGCTAGCGATGGGGCGCACCATGACCAACCCGAAGGTCCGGGTTGAAGCCGCGGAGACCGAGGCGGCCGCCTGGCACGCCCGCTTGGGCGCGCGGAACGTCAGCACTGATACGATCGAGGAATTCTTCGCCTGGCGCGCGTCGCCGGCGAACGCCGAGGCCTACCGACGCGTGGAGAAGGTCTGGGCCGACACCGGTGCGCTGGCGGACGACCCGGCGATCACGGCGGCGCTCGACGCGGCGATGTCGCGCAGGACCGGCCGGGTCCGGCCCGCCCGGCTGCCGCGCACCCTGCTGGGCCTGGCGGCGGTCGCCGGGGCGGCGGCGCTGGCGATCGGCAGCTGGACCTGGCTGCAAAACCGGACCGTGTTCGCGACCGACGTAGGCGAGCAGCGGCTGGTGCAGCTCGCCGACGGATCGTCGGTGCGGCTGGATACGGCGTCGCGCATCCGGGTGCGGTTCGAGGGAGACCGTCGCCTGGTGGACCTGGAGCGCGGCCAGGCGCTCTTCACGGTCGCGCACGACGTGAGCCGGCCGTTCGTCGTCCGGGCCGGCGAAGCGCAGGTGACGGCGGTCGGCACGGTGTTCGATGTGCGGCGGAACGGGACGGGGGTGAGCGTGATCCTGGTGTCGGGGGCGGTCGACGTGGCGCCGGGCGAGGGGAGGGCGGCGCAGCGGATGGCGGCCGGCCAGCATGCCCAGGTCACCCCCGCGGGGGTCGCGACTCGGATCGCCGACGTTCCGGCCGAAACCGGCTGGACGGACGGCCGGATCGTCTTCCGGGACACCCCGCTGCGGGACGCCGTGGCCGAGGTGAACCGGTATCTGACGGCGAAGATCGAACTGGACGCGGCGGCGCTGGACGCCGTGCCGGTCAACGGGGTCTTCCGGACGGGGGACCGGGACGCCTTCGTCTCGACGGCCTCGCAGGTGTTCGATCTGGAGGCCTCTCCGGGTCCGGACGGAACCGTCCGCCTGTCGGCGCGCAAAAATAATCGGGAAACCTCTCCGGGGTTACCCGGGGTCTGAACCGTCTCTTCTCTGACGCCGCGTGGCGTTGAGGGGAGCCCAGATATGAGTCGTTTCAGCCTTCTGTCCGGCAGTGCGCTGGCGGCCTGCGTTCTGGCCGTCGGCACGACGGCCTGCGCCCAGACCGCGCGCGAGTTCGACATTCCGCCCGGATCGCTGCGGGATGCTCTGAACCTCTTCGCGACCCAGTCCGATCAGCAGATCCTGTTCTCCGGCGACCTGGTCGCGGGTCTGCGGACCGACGGTCTGCGGGGACGGTTCGCGCCGTCGGCGGCGCTGGACCGGTTGCTGGCGGGGTCGGGGTTGGCCTGGTCCGAAACCCGGCCCGGCGTCATCTTTCTGCGCCGCGTCGGCGCGGCGTCGCAGAGCGCGCAGGCCGTGATCCAGATCGAGGACGTGATCGTCACCGGAACCTTGCTGAGATCCTCGGGGCCGCCGTCGTCCCCTGTGGTGATGCTGGACCGCGACGCCCTGGACCGACGCGGGTTCGCGACGGTCGCCGAGGCTCTGACGGACCTGCCGCAGAACTATGCGGGGTCGGCGACCCCGGTGGTGCAATTGGCGGGGTCGGATCGGGGCGGTTCGAATTCGGTCTATGCGACGGGGGTGAATCTTCGCGGCCTCGGGCCGGCGTCGACGCTGGTTCTGGTCAACGGCCGCCGCCTCGCGGGCACGGGCTTTCGCGGCGAGTTCGGCGACGTGTCGGCCCTGCCTTCGGCGGCGGTGGAGCGGGTGGACGTTCTCCTCGACGGGGCCTCCGCCCTCTATGGCGCCGACGCCGTCGCGGGCGTGGTCAATGTGATCATGCGCCGATCGTTCGACGGCCAGGAGAGCCGTGTGCGGGTCGCCGCGGCGGAAGGCGGCGCCGAGGACGTCATGGCCTCGCATCTGGCGGGCCGGACGTGGTCCTCCGGCTCCGCCTATCTGTCCTACGAATACCAGACCATCAATGCGCTGAGTTCGCGCGACCGGCCCTACACCGCCGACGGCGACCTGCGTCCTTTCGGGGGAACCGATCACCGGGGTCTGTCCAGCTCGCCCGGCAATATTCTCGCCTTCGACGCGGCGACCGGGGCCTTTGTGGCCCGATACGCCATCCGCCCGAACGCTACCGGCACGGCGCAGACGCCTGCGGATTTTGTCGCGGGAAGCGCCAATCTTCAGTCCTCCATGCTGGGTGCGGATCTCGTCCCGGCGCTCGAGCGCCACAGCGTTTACGGTCGCCTGCGCCAATCCTTCGGCGACCGGTTCGAGGCCACCGCCGACCTGCGGTACAGCCGGCGGACCCATGAGGTCGCGGGCGTCGCGAACGCGGGCGTCTTCACGGTGACCCAAGCCAATCCCCACTTCGTCTCGCCCACGGGCGCAGCGTCGCACACGATCGGCTATTCCTTCCTTGGCGATCTCGGGCCCACCCGTCAGGAGGGACGTTCGGAAAGCTTCGGCGCCACGATAGGGGGCGGCTACGCCTTCGACGCCGGCTGGTCGGTCGACGGCTATCTGGCGTTCGCGCAGGAACGCGGCCTGGCGGGCGTCTACAACCGGGTGAACAGCCGCCTGCTGAACGAAGCGCTTGGAACGATCGCGGATGATCCCACGACGTCTTTCCGGGCCAGCGTGGACGGCTATGCCAACCTCTTCGGAGACGGAGGCGCGAACTCGGACGCCGTTCTCGATTTCATCAGCAGCGGGTATTCCGAGGCCCGGGACCGGAGCCGCGCCTCGTCGGTCAACCTTCTGGCCCAGGGCCCGCTGCTGACCTTGCCGGGGGGCGACTTGCAGCTCGCCGTCGGCGCCCAGGTCCGCAGGGAGACGTTCGATACCGAGGTGACATCGTTCCTGTCGACCGCCGCCCCCAGGCTCAGCCCCAGTCCCCAGCGGGAAAGGTCCATCAGCGCCGTCTTCGCCGAGGCGCGCATCCCCTTGATCGGACCGGACAACGCCCGACCGGGTCTCCGCAGCCTCGATGTCTCGCTGGCGGGCCGCTACGAGGAGTATGATGACTTCGGTTCAACGACCAATCCGAAGATCGGGGTGGTCTGGTCGCCTGTTGAGGACCTCGGCGTTCGCGTCTCGTGGGGAACGTCGTTTCGGGCGGCGTCCCTGCCGCAAATCTATGATGAAGCCGGCGCCTTCGGGACCTTCCTGAAGCGGGCCGACGGGAGCGATGCGCTGGCGCTCTTCCTGGTCGGCGGGAACGCCGACCTTATGCCGGAGACGGCCGAGACTCTCGCCCTCGGGTTCGACTACCGTCCGCGGGGCAGGCTCAACCTCAGCCTCAACTATTTCGACACCCGGTTCACCGACCGGATCGCGCAGCCCGTGGCGGAGAACCTGCTCGGCGTGCTCAGCGACGCGGCCCTGGCGCCCTTCGTGACCGTGGTGAACCCGGGCACGAGCGCCGCGGATCGGACGCTGGTTGAAAGCTATTCGGACCTGCCGGGGTTTTCTCCCTTCTTTCCGATCGAGTCCTATCGCGCGGTCGTCGATGCGCGCTGGGTCAACACCGGCGACGTCAGGGTCAGGGGCCTCGACCTCTCCGGGACCTACCCGCTGCAACTGGGTGAAAACCTCGTCACCTTCGACGCTTCGGCCTCCTACATTCTGGACTATGAAACCCGGCCCACGCCGGCGGCGGCCGTTCGGCAGGTCGCGGGACTGATCGGATACCCCGTGCGTGTTCGCGCCCGGATTGGCGCCGAATGGTCCCGGGGAGCCTTCGGCCTCGGCCTGCACGCGAACCATGTGGACGACTACGAGGACCGGGTCGGAACCAGGATCGCGAGCTGGACCACCGTCGACGCCCAGGTGAGCTGGACGCCGTCGTCGGCCCGGCTCGACGGCCTGCGCCTGAGCCTGGGCGTTCAGAATCTGTTCGCCGAGGATCCGCCCTTCTACGACGCCCCCTCGGGCTACGGGTTTGATCCGGGGCAGGCCAGTCTGCTCGGCCGCGTCGTCGCGCTTCAGCTCACCCGGCGCTGGTGAGGGCGAGCCATGATCAGGTTTCTGTGCCGCCTTGTCCTGGCGGTCCTGGCGCTCGCGTGGGGGGCGTCGTCCGCCTTCGCCCAGTCGCGCTCGATTCAGGTCGACGACATCGTGACGCTGGAGGGGTTCGGCCGGGCATCCATCGCGCCGGACGGCGCGTGGGCCGTCTATGAGAAGCGGGGCGCCTATGACACCACCCCCAGGTTCGATTTCGGCGGGCGGTCCACCTGGGCGATCACGGACCTCTGGCTTGTCGACCTGAAGAGCCCCGGCGCTGCGCCGCAGCGCCTGCTGCCGAACGAACCCGTGGGCCTGTTGCGAGGGGCGTGGTCGCCGTCCGGGACGCGATTGCTGGTCTACAGCTTTCGCGACGCCCGCCTGCAGATCGGGATTGTCACCCTGGCCGACCGCTCCGTCTGGTGGACCGGCCTGACGCCCGAGCTGCCCCTGACGGGTGCGGCGGCGGAATGGATCTCCGATGACGAGGTCGCGCTGACGGTCCGGCCGGACGGCAGCCTGCCCGCCATCCTGCGCTATTACGGCGGGAGCCAGATCCGCGCCACCCAGGCCTGGGCGCGCACCGCTCTCGGCCAGGAGCCTTCGCGCACGGTCGTGGAGGCCCGGGACGGCGTCGCCACGACAGAGGCGGCCCCTGCGTCCCAGGCCCTGATCGCCCTCGATCTCCGGACCGGGCGGAGCCGGACGCTGGGCGAGGGCCGGATCGTGGATTTTGCGGTGTCCCCCGATGCGCGCGAGATCGCCGTCATCCTGGGCGGGGAGCCGATGGCCGTCCGGCCGGGCTCGATCGTTCAGGCGGAGAGTCCGACCCGCCAGCGGCTCGCGATCGTCAGTCTGGCGAACGGCGCGGTCGCACGGCCGATGGACGCGCTTGACGTCGCGCCTCACCTCCTGCGATGGGCGGGAGATTCCAGCGGTCTTCTGCTGTGGGCGCGCCCGGACGGGGCGGACTGGGTCGATGGCGACTTGATGCGGGTCGATCGGGGGGGCGCAGTCACTGTGCCGCTCGACGGCCTGACGCCCGGTGAAGGCGCCGACGTTCTGAGAGGCGTCCGGGCGGATTGGCTGGGCCGGACGCCGGTCGTCCATGCACGCCCCACGGACGGCGAGCGCTTCGACTGGTATGCGCTTGCCCCCGGGGAACCGCCGGTCCCGCTGACCGGCGCCCTGGCGTCCGTTCCCTCTCGCATCGCCGCCGTGACCCGGGACGCCTTGCATCTGTTCGCGGATGGCGGCGTCTGGACCGTGGACTCGACCGGTCTGCGCCGCCTGGGCCGATCCGACCTGTCCGTGCGGGAGGTGGAGATCAGCGATATCGAGAAGCCGTTCCGGCTCAAGGTCAATGACGCGCCGCGCCGGGACTGGGTCGCCGCGCTGGGACCGGATGGGGAGAGCCTCGTTCTGGCGGGGTCTGACGCGATGCGGCGGATCGGACCCGGCGAGGGCGAGGAAACCCGTATCGTCGCCGCCTCGTCCGAGGCGTCGCTGGTCCTGGAGCGCGTCGGGCTCGTGGAGACCCTGCGCCTCAGAACGCCGCTCGGCGTTTACGACCTGGACCGCGTGAACACGCGCCTGACCGACGTCGTCCTGACGAGGCCCGTTCCCGTCGATCATCCGGACGCGTTCGGCCGCCCCACCCGCAGCTGGCTTTTCCTGCCTCCGGGGAATGGGACCGAACCGACGAGGGGGCTGGTCGTCCAGGTCTATCCCGGGTCCGTCGATACAGGCGTCTGGTCCGGTCCGCAGACGCTGACCTACGGCCTTCGCGCGGTGGTCATGGCGGGAGCCGGCTACGCCGTGCTGACCCCGTCGATGCCGATAGACGAGCCGGGAACGACGGATATCGATTTCTATGTCCGGAGCGTCGATGCGGCGGTCGACGCCACGCTGGAGGCCTATCCCCGGCTGCCGCGCGATCGCATCGCCATTCAGGGCCACAGCTTCGGAGGGTATGCGGCCCTGGCCATCGCCACCCGATCGTCACGCTACCGGTCCTACATCGCGTCCTCCGGGATGTCCGACTGGTTCGGCGAATGGGGGGAGTTCATCCCCGCGACCCGGCTCATGCCCGAAGACGGCTTCATGATGATGAACCAGCAGGGCTATGTGGAGGTCGGGCAGGGGGCGCTTGCGGCGCGGCCCTGGGTGAACCCGCAGACCTATCTCGACCACAGTCCCTATCTGGCGGCGGACCGGATCACCGCGCCGGTCCTGCTGATCACGGCGGACCGGGATTTCATTCCGATGTCCCAGTCCGAGCGGATGTTCAGCGCGCTCTACCGGCAGGGAGGAACGTCGCGGCTTGTGACCTATTGGGGCGAGCACCATCATGTCCTCAGCCCCGCCAACATGCGCGATCTCTACAGCCAGGTGTTCGACTGGCTGGATCGAACCTTGCCGCCGTCCGGGGCTGTCAGGCTTGAGGAGGCAGGCGCCGCTCCCAGGCCCGGACCCAGCCCTCGAACGCCGCAGCCACGATGATCGTGGAATAGGAGCCGCGCCAGATCAGGCTCTCGCGGGTCAGCAAGCGATCGGCGGCGTCGCGGTCCAGAACGCCGAGCGCCGCCAGCCGCCCGTCCAGAAGCCATGGCCTCAGGACCGGGAGGTTATCCAGGATCATTCTGGCGTAGATCCGCGTCATGTCGCCTTTCGAGCGGCGTTCCAGGATCGCGGTCGGCAGGCGTTTCCTGAAGGCGTGCCGGGCAAGTCCCCGGTCGCGCCCGCCATGGGTCAGCAACGGCGTGGGGATGGCGAGACAGGTCTCAATGACGGGTTGGGCGCACATCGGGTGCCGCACGTCCACGGTCTCGGTCAGCATCGACGGCCCGTGCCGCGACACGCTGTCCAGAACGCCGGCGATCTGAAGCCTCTTGGCCGGTCCGAACGCCTCGCAGCCGGCGAGCCAGGGGTGCGCCACGGGTGGATGGCGCGATACAAGGAAGCCGTCGTCCCGGACCGGAAGACGATTGTCCGCGCGCCCGTGGCGTCGGGCGGTGCGGACCATGGACCAGACGGAGATTTCGTTTTCCGCGGCGAGGCGCGGAACGTCTGGCGCCACAAGGGCCCGCCACCCGCGGGCCAGCCAGAGATCCGTGAAGACGTCCGTCGTTGACCGTTGCAGAAGAATCGAATCTCCGCCTTTGCCGGTCATCAAGGCGGTGACGCCGGCCTCGCGAAGCCTGGCCGCCCAGTCCATGTCGTGAGGCCGGTCGAGGGCATTGACGCCTGGACGGAGGCCTTGGGACGCGCGCTCCAGCCAGGCTTCCGTCATCGCGCCGGTGGCGTGCGGCACGCACGCCGGGACGATCGCCAGGGCCTCCGCCAGCGCGGCGACGTAAGAGCGCTCGTCGCTCTCGGGGGTCGCGCCATAGGCGCTGAGCCAGAGGATGACGGGGATATCGCCGCGGCGCGTCAGACTCGAGGCGACCAGGCTGGAATCGAGCCCGCCCGACACCTCCGCGGCGACAGGCGTGGACGCGCCCGCCAGACCTGTCACCGCTTCGTCTATGGCGGATCGAACCGAGGCGGCCGCATCCTCAAGACATGGGGGCTGACCCAGGCTGCGATGGGCGATGTCGGCGGGTCGCCAGACAGACCGGGCGGCGCTGTCCAGCGGAAGCGGCTGCACCGTGCCCGGATCGATCGCGACGGGGCCTTCCAGAAGCAGGGGACCCGATGACATGAACGGGTCCAGCAGTGCTTGAGAGAGCCTTTCGACATTGATGCGCCACGGCGGCCGGAGCTTGTGAACGAGC
Source organism: Caulobacterales bacterium (assembly GCA_016183935.1). GTDB lineage: Bacteria > Pseudomonadota > Alphaproteobacteria > Caulobacterales > Caulobacteraceae > Brevundimonas. Next base: position 13,089 of record JACPDR010000011.1, on the reverse strand, counting down.
CATTCGGGCGCGTCCGACCCCACGATCGTCAGGTCTTCATGTGACCAGGCGATGCACTCCAGAGCGCCCGACGGGTCGCGGAGGATGGACGACAGTCGCGAATCCGCGCCGAACCGGACCCCGACATAGCGACCCCAAAAGCGGGCGACGAGCTTGCGCTCATAGTCGTCGGGATCGTCTGAATCGCCGGGCAGAACCGGGCGCTGCCGGTTGAACACGTCGCCGACCAGGGTCCATGCTCCGACCGCGAGCGTTTTCGGCGCGTGAGGGCCTTTCACCCCCAGCCATGCATGCCGATGGAGGTCGGAAACGACCATTCCCATGCGCCTTGCGAGCCTGGCGAGCTCAGCCGAAAGGGCTTCTGCGCGGGGGTCGTCCGCGTTCCGGACCACGATGAGATAGTCGCCCATGTTCAGACCACCATTATGGGCGTGTATCGTTCCACCCGATCAAGGGTGTCGGCGATGACGAGATCGCCGATTTGCAGCCAGCAGTGGGCGGCGAAGGGCCAGGTCCGCACGCCGAAGACCCAGTCCGGGTGAATGCCCCGGCGCGTCAGAACGCGCCTGACCTGAAAGGCCCGCTGCAGGCATTCGCCTTCGAAAGGGATCCAGGGCAGCACCGCCTGAACAGCCGTGACAGACTCGATCAGGGTCCGGAGGTCATCAAGGGGAGGGGTGGAGGAGGATGCCGGGGGGCAGGTCTGGACCAGCTGGCGAAGCGACTTGCCGCGAAATGAAATCGTTGCGGCGGCGAGTGAAAATCCGGCCCGGAGAAGCGTCCGTCGGGAGGGTGTTGAGGCCCTCGCCAATTGCCGGCGAGCGGGCTCTGGTGTTCTTCGCGGGGGTTGGGGACGCTCGCCGACGGCGACGCCGGCCTCCAACAGCAGGGTTGCGGCGCGCTCGTCGGGCACGGTGACCGATCCGCCCTCGCCGACAACCATCCAGTCGGCTCCATCGAGCAGGCAGTGATACTGGTCGGCGTTCACATCCAGCACGACGATGTCTTCGCCGACCGTCGCCAGGAACACCCCCGCCGCGCACCAGAGTTCAACCGCCATCCATATCTCCACGACGCGCGTTGCGGACGGCCGCCGTCGACGACCGTCCGCTTTCGCTCAGGCCGGTTTGCGGCTGTCGAAGACGTTGATCTCCATGTACTGGCCGCCCGTCAGGTCACGGGTCAGAGCCCTGGCGCTGCCGATGGGGACGAGGCGGAGCTTGGGGGTGGGGGTCATCTTGGTCTCCCTGGGTTGATCGCCACGGATGTGGCGCAAGGGAGTGAGCGCGCGGGTTGATCGGCTGAAAAGCTATATCTGGAGTATATTCAGCACCATCGGCCCAGCCGAGTGGCGAGTTTGCGGGCGGGATCGCGATTGCCGGGCGTTGCGGCCACGCCGTTCAAAGTCTCGGAGGTTAGCCGCCAATAACCGAGGATCGGCGTCACCACCACATCCAGGAAAGGCCAACCCCGCACCTTGCCCCAGAGGCGCGATGACCGGCGCCGTCGGAGTTCGCTTGCCCGGCCGGGGTCCCGGCCTCTGGCCAGCGGGGGGCGGCTCTCCGGTCTCCTGGACTGACCGCCGCGGAGATGGCCCAAGGAGTCAGTGCGCGGTCGCGGACCCCCCCCCAAGCGACATCAGCGGCCGGGCCTGGGGCGGGTCGCAAGCAGCTCCGCCGCGCCGGTCTCCAGCCAGGCCTTCGCCTGTCCGCTTGCCTCGTCGCCGTCCAGCAGGGTGTCGAACATGCCGGTGACCGCGGCGATCAGGGTCCGGGCGTCCAGGTCCAGCAGGCGATCCTGGATGGTCCGGTCGAACCGCTGCACCGCGATGGTCAGGATGGTGGCCATCTTGTTGTCGGCGCTGCGTCTGGCGAATTCGGGCGAGCCGATCACCACCGCCAGGATGAGCGCATAGGGATCGCTGTTCGTCGCCGCGGCGAAGCGGTGGATATGGTCCAGGTTCAGGCGGGCGCCGCCGGATTCGAAACGCTCGTAGGTCCTGAGCGCCATGTTCATGGCGGCGGCGACCTCGGCCGTGGTCATGCCGCGATGCCGCCGCACCGTCTTGACCGCCGCGGACAGCAACTCCCCATCACGCAGTGGGTCGGGCGGGACTCCACTCATCAGCGAAAACCTCCCAGCACGGAATAGTGCGATGTGACGCCCGAGTGGGCAACGCCCATCCTTTCGTTTCCGTACACACGCGCGGCCAAACCGCCACAAAGCGGCGGCGGAACCGACGGCCCGGGGCGGACATCTCGACGTTTTATGGCGAGTCCCGCTGTGCCGACATGCAACTCACTGGCGAGCGACCCAATCCCCGCCGATAGTCCGGACGCCCCCTTTTTCGGAGACGTCCATGACCCGAATGCGCGACCCCTTCCTCCAGGCCCTGGACAGCCTTCGCCGCCTGTCGGAGCAGGGCGTGTTCGCGCCCGGGACGCCCATCGTGATCGTCGAGGAGGCGCGGCGCCTTCGGCTGTCGACGACGCCCGTCCGGGAGGCGCTCGCGTGGCTGTGCGGCGAAGGTCTGATCGAGCGGGCGCCGTCCGGCGGCTATCTGGCCCCGAGGATGGACGCGGCCCTCGTCAGGGACCGGTTCGCCTTCCGGCTTCATTGCCTGACGACGAGCCTCGACCTGATCGCGGCCGTCCACGACCGCGACGAACCGGTCGCCTCGACCGCCGCCCCTGAAAGCCGGCTCGCCGAGTCTCTTGACCGTATGGTGCGGGGGACGGGCAATCAGGTTCTGGCGGAAGCCTTCGACCGGGTCGGTCGCCAGCTCAGGCCGTTGGAGGCGGCGGAGCGCAGGATCTTTCGCGACCGCGAGGCCGAGGCCGCCGCGATCCTGCGCGTCTCCGGCGCCGGCGCGATACCGGCGCTGCGCCAGGCGCTCGTCGCCTACCACCAGCGCCGCATGGACGCCGCGCCGCTGCTCGTCCTGGACGTCGCGGGCGAACGGCGGGACCCAGCGGATCGGGACGGCTGAGGTGCCGCCGCGGATCGCCCTCATCGGCCTGGGGTTGGTGCTGGGGCTGCAGGCGGCGACCCAGATGTTCGCCTGGACCTATCACTGGGCGGCGGCGCTGGGTCCGGCGCTGCGGATTCATCCGGATCTGGCCCTCTATCCGCCCTGGGCGATCCTGCTGTGGCGGCTGGAATTCGGGGACGAGGCGCCCGCGGCGCTGGCGCGGAGCGCGCCGCTGATCCTGCTCGGCGCCGCCGCCGGCCTGGGGCTGGGATCGCTCGCCCGCGGGACCGGGTCGGTGCGGCGGGTCCGGGGCTGGGGCGGACTGGCCGAGGCGCGCCGCGCGGGGCTGCTCGAGCCGGCTGGCGCGGTGCTCGGCCTGTTGCGGGGACGTCTGCTGGCGACGAGCGATCTTCGGCCGACCCTGGTGACGGGCGGCACCCGCAGCGGGAAGGGGAGGGGCCACGTCACCCCGACCCTGCTGTCCTGGCCGCAGAGCGTCCTGGTGCACGACCCCAAGCGGGAGCTGTGGCGGATCACGGCCGGCTGGCGGTCCCGCTTCTCCCACGCGCTCTATTTCGATCCCCGCGATCCGGCGTCCGCGCGCTGGAACCCATTGGCGGAAATCCAGCCGGGGCCGGGCGAACTCGCCCAGGTGCAGCGGCTCGTGGCCATCCTGGCCGATCCCGGCGGCGCGCGCGACGACGAGGCGATCTGGGACAAGGCGGCGTCGGAGATTCTCGAGGCGGTGATCCTGCATGTCCTGTATGTCGCCGACGACGGCGACAAGACCCTGCTCAAGGTGCGTGAGCTGCTCGCCGATCTCGACGAGGCGGCCGACGTCATGATCCGGACGCTGCATGATCGGGGGCCGGACGGCGCGCCACGGACCCATCCGTTCATCCGCACGGCGGTCAAGGGCTATGCGGCCATGCACGACCGGTTCCGCACCTCGGTCCAGGGCACGGCGCGGTCCTATCTGAAGTGGCTGGCCGGGGCGGATGTCGAGCGGGTGCTCTGCGCGGCGGACTTCGCCATGGGCGACCTGATGTGCGCCGAGGCGCCGGTGTCCCTCTATGTCCAGGTCGCGCCCGCCGATGCGGCCGCGCTCCGGCCGCTGGTGCGGATGCTGTTCTACGCCGCCGCCCAGGCCCTCACCGCCGAAGAGACGCGGGACGCGACGGGGCGGGCCAAACGGCACAAGCTCCTGATGGTGATGGACGAGTTCCCGCTTCTGGGACGGCTCGCCTTCTTCGAGAAGTCGCTGCGGCTGATGAGCGGCTACGGGGTCAAGGCGATGTTCGTCGCCCAGTCGCTGAACGACATCGTGAAGACCTACGGGACCCACAACACCATCCTCGACAACTGCGCCGTCTACACCGCCTTTTCGGCGCTGGACCCGCTGACGCAGGACAAGGTGTCGAAGTTGACCGGCTCGGTGGCGGAGCGGCGCACCAGCCGCAGCTCGCCCGCCGGCCTGGCGGGCGGGCGTTCGTCCGTCTCGCGGACCGAGGTCGAGCGGCCGCTCCTGGAGCCCGGCGAGATCCGGGCCCTGCCGGACGACCGGCAACTGGTGTTCGTGGCCGGTCATCGTCCGCTGCGCGCGCACAAGCTCCAGTACGACCGGCGCGCGCCGTTCCGCGGGAGGGCGGCGGCGCCCGCCCCGGATCAGGCCGGCCACATGGACACGCCGGGCCGGCGTCCGCATCCCTGGGCCGGCCGTCGCGCCCTCGGCGAGGACCCGCAGGCGAGTCTGCCCCTGTTCAAGGAGGTGGCCGCCGCCATGGACGACAAGAAGGCGGCCGCGCGGGCGGCGGACATCTACGGGCGGGTGGCGCAGGAGATGGCGGCCCAGCAGGCCGCCCTCGATCAGTTGCAAGGATTGGGCGATGGCCAGGAGTAATCCCCGGACCAGCCGGGTGCAGGTCTATCTCAACGATCCGAAGGTCGTCTCCGGACTCAATCGGGAGGCCCGCGCGGGCCGGATGCCGCTGAGCCAGGCGGCCGGGCGGGCGATCGCGCGCGGCCTGCTCAAGAGCCCCCAGGCCGATCCCGAGGACCGGCTGCTGCAGCTGGAGCGATCGTTGCGCGACCATATGCGCTCGACGGCGCGCGACATGCAGATCGTCCAGGAGCTGCTGATCGAGGTGGCCCGGGCCTTCTTCCTGCGCCTTCCGGACGCCGTGGTCGATCAGGACCCGACCGTGCAGGCGGCCGTGGACCGACGGATCGAGCGGCTGCTCGACGCCACGGCGGCGCGGATCGTCGCCGGACGCGCCGCCCCCGGGCCCGTCGCCGGCGAACCCCGCTCCTTCGATCCCCCCGCCTGATGGCGGTCCATCCGATCGTCGCCGAGCGCAAGCTGGAGGCGCTGCGCCACGCCCTGGGCGCGACGGTGCTCGCCGCCCTCGAGGAGCCGGCCGTGGTGGAGATCCTCGCCAACCCGGACGGCCGCCTGGTGCTCGACCGGAGCGGGGAGGGACGCCGGGATACGGGCGAGACCCTGTCGCCCGAGGCCCGCGAGCGCGCCATCAAGCTGATCGCCGACTACGTCGGCGAGCGCGTGACGCGGGAGGACCCGCGCCTGTCGGGCGTCCTGCCGGAGACGGGCGAGCGGTTCCAGGGTCTGCTGCCGCCGGTCGTGGCCGCGCCGGCCTTCTCGATCCGCAAACGACCGGCCGTCATCTGGAGCCTGTCCGACTATGTGCGCGACCAGGTGATGACGCGGGCCCAGGCCGACGCGCTCGGGCAGGCGGCGGCCGAGCGGCGCAACATCCTCATTTCCGGCGGGACCGGGTCCGGCAAGACGACCCTGGCCAACGCCGTCCTGGCCGAGCCCGCCTTCGCCGGGGACCGGGTCTTCCTGATCGAGGATACGCCGGAACTGCAATGCTCCGCCTGGGACGTCGTCGCGGTTCTGACCCGGCGGGCGCCCGCGGCCATCGGCGTGGTCGATCTGGTGCGGGACGCACTGCGGATGCGTCCCGACCGGATCGTGGTCGGGGAGATGCGCGACGGCGCGGCCGCGCTCGAAACCCTCAAGAGCTGGAACACCGGGCACCCCGGCGGTTTGTCGACGATCCACGCCAACTCGGCCGATGACGTGCTGCGCCGGCTCGAGGATCTGATGACGGAAGTGGTCGTCCGGGCGCCGCGCCGGGCGATCGCCCAGGCCGTCGACCGGATCGTCCACATCCGGCGCACCCCGGACGGTCGGCGGGTGGAGGCGGTTCTGGCGGTCGACGGCCTGGACGGCGATGCGTATCGCATCACGCGCGTGGCGTGAGACGCCGCCGGCGCCGGCGAGCCGGGTCTAGCGCAGGGCCAGGGCGCCGGCGAGATCGGCATGGTCGAAGGCGCTCGCCATCCGGTCGATCTGGGCGCCGGTGAGGCCCTTCGCAGCGGCGATTTCGCGCCAGTGGCCGACCGCCTCGCCAACCGCGCCCGCGATCGCCCTGGCCTGCGGCGGTCTGAGGCCGAAAGCCCCGGCGACGGCCAGGCAGGTGTCCAGCGACGCCTCGTCGTCGGCTTCGTCGAGCGTCAGGGCGTGGTTGCGGGGCCTGACGTCGACCGGCATCGGATTGAGGTCGTAGGCGGGCGCCAGCCGCCAGCCGCCGGGCTCGCGCAGGTAGCCGTGGTTGCGCAGATGATCGTCGGTGTTGGAGACGAGGACGTTGAAGACCATGCGCCGCCAGATCTGGACCGCATCCTCCGCGGGCCGGGCGCCGTCCTGGCGCAGGGGATCGGCCAGCTCCATGTAGCTGCGGACTTCGCCGTCGGCCGCCCCCAACGCGGTCAGGGCGGACCGGAAGGGCAGGCGGCGGCCGTCGGCGCCGCGGTCGAACCGGTCCATGATGAACACCGGGCGCCGCGCCACGGTCTCCAGGCGCGCCGCCGGGGTGTCGATCCCGGCCATCGCGGCCAGGGTCATGGTCGCCGCTTCCCAACGCGGGACCGGCCAGTCGTCGGTGGGACTGGGGAATTTGGCGATCATCATCCGTCCGCCGGCGTCGCGCACCGAGGCCTTGGGCCGGGCTCCGCCGAGGGACGCGCCGGGCGCGAGCAGAAGGCGCAGGTCGTCGTCGCTGTCCGTGTCGGTGATGACGCGGTTGGCCGCCGCCAGCAGCCGCCCCAGCTGGACGAGGGGCGGAATAGGCCGCTCCGAGGTGGCCAGAAAGACCCGGTCGTCGGCCGCCGCGGGGTCAGCGAAGCGCAAGCCGCCAAGGCGGGTCTCGTCCTCGACCAGGGTGAGGAAGTCCACGTCCATCAGTGTGCGCGGCGGGTGATTTCCGGCCCGCGCCCGGCGCAGTTCGCGCCGCGACAGCAGATTGCGGCCCCAGCGGTCGGGCGCGGGGTCGGTGAAGGCGTTGAACAGGCCCCCCGCCTTGTGGAAGGGAGCCCGGGTCAACGGCAGGTCCGGATCGAGCGAGAAAGCGCCGGGCCGGGCGAGCCAATCCCCGGCGTATTCGAACGACGCGGTCTGCCGGCCCCCCTTCGCGCGCGCCCAGAGGCGGCCGACCGGGACGGTCTCGCCCTGCCAGTCGATGAGGACGTCGAGTTCGCGCTCCACCGCTAGCGCGCCCTGAGCGGGAGGCGTTCGGCTTCCAGCGCCGTGCCGACCTCGTCGCCTTTTGGATCCGCGATGTCGCCCAGGCGATCGGCCAGCCCCAGGGCGAACAGCACGCTGGCGTAGGTGCCCAGCGCCACGCCGGGATCGCCGCGCTCGACGCGCGTGATGGTGTTGCGGCCCACGAAGGCCCGTTCGGCGACGACGGCGACAGGCAGGTTGCGCCGCCGCCGCGCGACCGAGATGTCATGGCCGAGCTTGGCGAGGTCCCGCCGAACGGCGAGAGGAAGGGCCGCCTTCGATCTTGAGTCCTTCATGGATGCACCAGAAAACGTGCGGAAAACCGCTTTGAGCACCATTTATGGTGCATATCTGGCTTATGTCAATCCTGTCTGCTCTCTATGCACCATAAACCGTGCCGTATCGTCTTCAAGGCGCGCTTTATGAAGCGCCGGGCGGGCTGTTGCTTTGCGCGCGGGGAGGCGGCCGGACTCCCGTGAACGACCTCGATCCGTGGCCGGACTCCGGATCGGCGTTCGCAAGGCGGACGATCCCCTCCTTCCACGCGGGCGGACGGCGGCGGTCCCGCAGCCCTCGTCACGAAGGTCCGGGGACGGTCGATCTTTCATCGCGCCGGCTGCGCGCCGACTGGTCTCCGGGGCGAAAGCCGGACTTCCCCGCCATATCCCGGTCCTGCGGGACTTTGGCGGGACGTCGTCGCAAGTCGTCGGGCGGGTCCGCAAAAGTCGTCCGGGGACACGGTCCAAGTCGTTCTCAGACTTGATGCAACTCATCAATAAGTCGCATGCAAGTCATTGTAATTATTATCTGAAAGTCGGTTGACAGGGGGCGATCATATTTGCTTGCAATGAGTCGAGGCGCGCTGACGCGGGCTGAAACGAAGGGAAGCAGATCATGCAACCGAGACCTGGACGCCGCCTGTTCGGCGCGGCGATGACATGCGGCCTGATGCTGGCCGGACCGGCCCTGGCGGGCGGCTCCGGCATGCCGTGGGAAGGGCCGCTGCAGCAGGTGGTGCAGTCGATCACCGGACCGGTGGTCCAGGCCGCCGCCGTCGTGGCCGTGGTCGTCTTCGGCGCCGGCATCGCCATGAGCGAGAACGGCTCCTCGATGCGGCGCGGCCTCGGCATCATGTTCGGCCTGTCGATCGCCTTCGCCGCCTCGACGTTTTTTCTGGACTTCTTCGGCTTCGCCGGCGGCGCGGAGATCGGATGATGGAGCGGCGTCCCGACGGCTGGGAGCTGCCGGTCGCCCAGGCCCTGGCCGAGCCCGTCCTGATGGCCGGCATGCCGCGCGACTACGCCATCGCCATGGGCACGATCGCCCTGGTGCTGGGCCTGGCGCTGCGCATCTGGTGGCTGGGCCTGCTGTGGTGGGCGGCCGCCCACGCGATCGGCCTGTGGGCCGCCCGGTCCGACCGGCGCTTCTTCGATGTGCTGCGTCGTCATCTGGCGCTGCCCGGACACCTGGACGGGTGAGGGCGCGATGCGGTTCCTCGACGAACATCGCCGGCGTCCGGCCGCCCTGGCCGACCACCTGCCCTGGGCCGCCCTGGTCGCGCCCGGCGTGGTCCTGAACAAGGACGGCTCGTTCATGGCGGCCTTCCGGTTTCGGGGGCCGGACCTGGAGTCCTCGACCGAGGACGAACTGATGGCCGTGCGCGCCCGGCTCAACAACGCCCTGAAGCGCCTCGGCTCAGGCTGGTGCCTGCATATGGAGGCCCGCCGTCGGCCCGCCGCCTCCTATCCGGAAAGCGCCTTCGATCTGGACGTCGCCTGGCTGCTGGACGCCGAGCGTCGGAGCCGGTTCGAGACGGCCGATCCCGCCTTCGAGACGGATTTCCGGCTGGCCCTGACCTGGCTGCCGCCCGCCGACGAGACCCGCCGTATGGAGCGGTGGCTGTTCGACGGCCTGTCGAAGGCCGGCCAGGACTGGCGGCTGTCGCTGGCGACCTTCGGCCGGGAGGCCGATGCGACCCTGGACCTGCTTTCGGACGCCCTGCCGGAGATCGAACGCCTCGACGACGCCGACCTTCTGACCTGGCTGCACGACAGTGTTTCGCCCCGGCCGTTCGCGGTCCGGCCGCCAGAGACGCCGATGTTCCTCGACGCCTGGCTGGCGGACGCCGGTCTGACGGGCGGGGTCGCGCCCCGGCTGGGCGATCGCTGGCTCAAGGTGGTCTCGGTGCGCGGTCTGCCGTCGGCGACACGGCCGGGACTGCTCGACGCGCTCGGCGCCCTGCCGTTCGGGTACCGCTGGACCGCGCGCTGGATCGGCCTCGACAAGCCCGAGGCCGAGCGGGAAATCGTCAAGCTCAGAAAGCGCTGGTTCGCCAAGCGCAAGGGCGTCGGCGTCCTCCTGCGGGAAGCCATCACCAGGGAGGAGGTCCCGCTCCTCGACACGGACGCCGCCTCCAAGACCGAGGAGTGCGACGGCGCCCTGGCCGCCCTCGGGGCCGAGGCCTGCGCCTTCGGCTATCTGACCCTCACCGTCACCGTGCTGGACGCGACCGAGGACGGCGCCGCGGCCAGGGCCCGCGCCATCGAGGCGGCGCTGAACGCCCAGGGGCTGGTCGCCCGGATCGAGGACCTCAATGCGGTCGAGGCCTGGCTCGGGTCGCTGCCGGGCGAGCCCTATGCCGACGTGCGCCGGCCCCTGGTCTCGACCCTGAACCTGGCGGATCTGCTGCCGGTCTCCGCCGTCTGGGCGGGGCCGGCGGAGGACGCCCATCTGCGGGGGCCGCCCCTGGCGACGGCGCGCACGACGGGCGCGACGCCGTTCCGGCTGGTGCTCCATGTCGGGGATGTCGGCCACGCGATGGTCGTGGGGCCGACGGGGTCGGGCAAGAGCGCCCTGCTGTCCTTCCTGGCGCTGCAGTGGTTCCGCTATCCGCGGGCCCGGGTCGTGTTCTTCGACAAGGGCCGGTCGGCGCGGGCGGCGACCCTGGCCGCCGGCGGCCGCTGGCGCGCGCTGGAGCCCGGCGCCCGGTTCTCGCTTCAGCCGCTGGCCCGCATCGACCGGGAGGACGAGCGCGCCTGGGCCTCGGAATGGATCGCCGAGACGGTGCGCCTGGCCGGGCTGGAGCCCGCGCCCCGGGTGCGGGAAGAAATCTGGGCCGCGCTGTCGGCCCTGTCCGAGGCGCCGCTCTCGCAGCGGACGCTGACGGTGTTCTGCGCCCTGGTCCAGGACAAGGCGGTGGCGGCCGCCCTGGAGCCCCTGACCCTGAAAGGGCCGCACGGCGCGCTGCTGGACGGGGAGGGGGAGGCGCCGGACCCCACCCGGTTCGACACCTTCGAACTGGAGACCCTGATGGGCGCCCCGTCGGCGGTGGCGCCGGTGCTCTCGGCCCTGTTCCATTTTCTCGAGCAGAGCTTCGACGGCCGACCGACGCTGCTGGTGCTGGACGAGGCCTGGCTGTTCCTCGGCGAGACCGCCTTCGCGGCCCGTATTCGGGAGTGGCTCAAGACCCTGCGCAAGAAGCGGGTCTGCGTGGTCTTCGCCACCCAGAGCCTCGACGACGTGGCGGCTTCCCCGATCGCGGCCAGCCTGATCGAGAGCTGCCCGACCCAGGTCTTCCTGCCCAATCCGAGGGCGCTGGAACCGGCCTCGGCCGAGCTCTACCGGGGCTTCGGCCTCAACCGGCGCCAGCTCGAGCTCATCGCCTTCGCCCCGCCGAAGCGGGCCTACTACTGGCGCCAACCCGGGGGCCGACGGTTGTTCGACCTGCGCCTGACCGGCGTGGCCCTGGCCCTGTGCGGCTCGAGCGCGCCGGAAGACCAGACCCTGATCGACGCCATCCTGGAGCGATCCGGCCCGGACCCCTCCGGTCAGGGCGGCTTCGCCCGCGAGTTCCTCAAAGCCAAGGGAGTGCAGCATGTGGATTCCGTTTTCGACGCCTTCGCCCGTCCGCTGGCGGCCGAATAGACCCGCCTCGCTCGTCGCCGTCGGTCTGGTCGCCGTCAGCCTGCTGACCGCCTCGCCGGCGCCGGCCCAGCAGGTCGTGTTCGACCCGCGCAATCACATCGAGAACGCGCTGCAGGCGGCCCGCCAGCTGGAGAGCCTGGCCAATGAGGCGCGCACTCTGGCGGCCTCGCCGTACAGCCATCTGACGCAATCCAGCCAGTCGCTGCGGGACATGGCCGAGCTGGCGCGGACCGCGCGGGGCCTCGCCAGTTCAGTCAGCGGCCTGGAGCGGCAGTTCCGCAGCCTGTACCCCGACGACCTCTCCGGGTCCGACCTGATCAGCCTGCTGGAGCAGGGTCAGGCGCGCACGGCCAACGCCCGGCGCACGGCCGAGGACGTGGCGCGGACCGCCGCCGAGCTGGAACGGCTGGGGCGGGGCCGGGAGCAAAGGCTCGCCGGAGCGCTCGCGGCCAGCCAGGCGGCGGTCGGCCAGACGGCGGCGGTGCAGTCGTCGAACCAGCTGCTGGCCGTGCTGGCCGAGGAGCTGGCGGCGCTGCGGACCCTCATGCTGGCGCAGTCCCGCCTGCTGGCCGAGGCCACGGCCCGCGAGGCGGCGGAGCGCGCGTCGGGCGAGGCCGCGCGCCGCCGGCGTTGGAGCGGTCAGGCGGCGTCCCCGACGCCGCCCCGGTTCGATCCGCTCTCGCATGCCCGGGATTGAGGGAGGGCGGCGATGACGGTCGGAGTGGAAACCCCCAATGAGCTGATGGTCGTGTTCTCCAACACGGTCTCGGCGGGGTTCGACGCGCTGCAGGGCTCGGTCAACGGCGTCTTCGGCCTCCTGATCGTCCTCGTCGTCGCCCTGACCGGCATCCAGTGGGCGCTGTCCCCGAACCGGGAGGTGCTGGCCTCGGGCTTCGGCAAGGTGCTGCTGATCGGCGCCTTCGCCTGGCTGATCAATGACTGGCAGCGCCTGTCCGAGACCATCTACGCCGGCTTCCTGGAGCTTGGATTGACGGCGGGCGGCGGATCGCTGAGCCGGGAGGAATTCCTCAATCCCGGAGCCATCCTGGCCCAGGGCTGGGAAATTGTGAAGGCGCTCGGCGAGACGCCCGCGCCGGTCGACAACCCGCTCGACATCGTCGGCAACCTGGCCGACGCCCTCATCCTCGGCCTGGCGATGATCGGCATCATGCTGGCCTTCGCCGTTCTGGCGCTGCAGATCATCGTCTCCCTGCTGGAGTTCAAGATCGTCACCCTGGGCGGCTTCGTGCTCCTGCCGTTCGGGATCTGGAACAAGTCCGCCTTCCTGGCCGAGCGGCCCCTGGGCTACGTCGTCTCGTCCGGGCTCAAGGTCCTGGCCCTGGCCATCGTGGTCTCGGGCGCGCGGACGATCTTCGACCAGCTTCAGCCCTCGGCCAATCCGGACATCTACGAGGCCCTGACCATCCTGGTCGCGGCCATCCTGCTGGCCATGCTGGCCCTGTTCATCCCCAATCTGGCCTCGGCCCTGGTGACGGGCGGGCCGGCCCTCGGCGCCGGCGCGGCCCTGACCGGCGCCCTCGCCGTCGGCGGGGCCGGCGCCCTGGCTGGAGCCGCGGTCGCCGGCGGCGGCGCCACGGCGGCGGGGGGC
>JACPDR010000008.1 GCA_016183935.1 Caulobacterales bacterium | reverse complement strand
TCTTCAGCCCCGTCCCCATCGTACCATCGGCAACGCTCTCGCCCATGGTCGGGGTGGAGATCGCGACCGAACCGCCCGAAGCGGCGGGCGCGGCCGCGGCCGGTTCGGCCTTCGGCGCTTCGGCTTTCGGAGCCTCGGCTTGCGGCGCCGCCGGCGCGGCGCTGGCGCCCTCGCTGACCACGCCCAGCACGGCCCCCGGCGTCACGGTCTCGCCGTCAGGCGCCTTGATCTCGGACAGCACGCCGTCGGCGGGCGACACCACCTCCAGCGAGACCTTGTCGGTCTCCAGTTCGACCAGGACCTCGTCCTTCTTCACCGGATCGCCGGCCTTCTTCGTCCACTTGCCGATGGTGGCTTCGGTGACGGATTCGCCGAGGGCGGGGGTCAGGATATCGGCCATGTCGATCAGGCTTTCGTGTCGGTCGTTACAGCAACTTGGTCGTCATTCCGGAAACGGCGACGCCGTCATCCGGGACGCTATCAGGCAAAGGCGTCGGTCAGGAAGGCGTCGAGTTCTTTCAGGTGCCGGCTCATCAGCCCGGCGGCGGTCGAGGCCGAGGCCGGGCGGCCGACATAGCGGGCCCGCTTCGACTTCACGTTCAGCTTCTCGAGCGTCAGTTCGATCCACGGATCGACGAAGGTCCAGCCGCCCATGTTCTTCGGCTCTTCCTGGCACCAGACCAGTTCGGCGTTGGGGAAGCGGGCCAGTTCGGTCATCAGCGACTTCATCGGCCACGGATAGAACTGCTCCAGCCGCATCAGATAGACGTCGTCGACGCCATCCCGCTCACGCCGCTCCAGCAGGTCGTAATAGACCTTGCCCGAGCACAGCACGACGCGACGGATGGCCTTGTCGCCCTTGAGCTTGACCCCGGCCGCCTCGGGCCGCGTCTGGGCGTCGTCGTGCAGCACGCGGTGGAAGGAGCTGCCCTCGGCCATGTCGGCGAGGGTCGAGACCGCCTTCTTGTGACGCAGCAGCGACTTGGGCGTCATGATGATCAGCGGCTTGCGGAACGGCCGGTGCATCTGGCGGCGCAGGATGTGGAAATAGTTGGCCGGGGTGGTGCAGTTGGCGACCTGGATATTGTCCTCGGCGCACTGCTGCAGGAAGCGCTCCAGACGGGCCGACGAGTGCTCCGGACCCTGCCCTTCGTAGCCGTGCGGCAGCAGCATGGTCAGGCCGCACATGCGCAACCATTTCCGCTCGCCCGAGGTGATGAACTGGTCGATCACCACCTGCGCCCCGTTCACGAAGTCGCCGAACTGGGCCTCCCACATCACCAGGGTGTTCGGATCGGTCAGGGCGTAGCCGTATTCGAAGCCCAGCACCGCCTCTTCCGACAGCGCCGAGTCGATCACCTCGAACTCGGCCTGGCCCTCGCGCAGGTTGTTGAGCGGCACGTAGCGGGCTTCGGTGGTCTGGTCGACGATGCCCGAGTGGCGCTGGCTGAAGGTGCCGCGCACCGAATCCTGGCCCGACAGGCGGACCGGGAAGCCCTCGTCCAGCAGCGAGCCGAAGGCCAGGCTCTCGGCCGTGGCCCAGTCGATGTTCTGGCCCGAGGCGATCATCTCGCGCCGGCCGTCCATGACGCGCTTCAGCGTCTTGTGCATGTCGACCTGGTTCGGAATGGTCGTCAGCCGGTGGCCGAGGTCGGTCAGCCTGGCCGCCGACACCGATGTCGCGCCGCGGCGCTCCTCGCCGTCGGGTTGGCCGATGCCCTGCCACTGGCCGTCCAGCCAGTCGGCCTTTTTGGCCTCGAAGGTCTTGCCCGCTTCGAACTCGGCGTCGAGGAAGGCCTCGAACCGCGCCACCTCGGCGTCGACCGCGGCCTGGTCGACCACGCCCTCGGCGATCAGGCGGGCGGCGTAGATTTCGCGCGTCGACTGCAACGCCCGGATCTTCGAATACATCAGGGGCTGGGTGAAGGTCGGATCGTCGCCTTCGTTGTGGCCGAAGCGGCGGTAACAGAACATGTCCACCACCACGTCCTTGTGGAATTTCTGGCGGTATTCGGTGGCCACCTTGGCGGCGAAGACCACCGCTTCCGGATCGTCGCCGTTGACGTGGAAGATCGGCGCCTGGACCATCAGCGCCACGTCCGACGGATAGGGGGACGACCGGCTGTTGCGCGGGCTGGTGGTGAAGCCGATCTGGTTGTTGATGACGAAATGCAGCGTCCCGCCGGTGCGGTAGCCCTTCAGTCCCATCAGGGCGAAGCATTCGGCCACCACGCCCTGGCCGGCGAAGGCGGCGTCGCCGTGGATCAGCAGCGGCACGACCTTGGAGCGGTCCAGGGCCCATTGCTCGGACGGCTTGCCGGTGTTGGCCTCGCGGATGTCGAAGGCCTGCTTGGCCCGCGCCTTGCCCAGCACCACCGGATTGACGATTTCGAGGTGCGACGGGTTGGCGGTCAGCGACAGGTGGACGGTGTTGCCGTCGAACTCGCGGTCCGACGAGGCGCCCATGTGGTATTTGACGTCGCCCGAACCCTCGATGTCCGACGGCACGGTCGAGCCGCCCTGGAACTCGTGGAAGATGGCGCGGTAGGGCTTGCCCATCACCGCCGCCAGGGTGTTCAGCCGCCCGCGGTGGGCCATGCCCAGCACGATCTCGTCGACGCCCAGGGCGCCGCCGCGCTTGATGATCTGCTCCAGCGCCGGGACCATGGCCTCGCCGCCGTCCAGCCCGAACCGCTTGGTGCCCGGGAAACGCTTGTGCAGGAAGCGCTCGAAGCCCTCGGCCTCGATCAGCTTGTTGAGGATGGCCAGCTTGCCCTGGGGGGTGAAGGCGTTCTGCTCGAACTTGTCCGGCCCCTCGAAGCGTTCCTGCAGCCAGGCCTTCTCCTCCGGCTCGGCGATATGCATGAACTGGATGCCGATGTGGCCGCAGTAGGTGCGCCTCAGGATCGCCAGCACCTCGCGGATGGTGCCCGTCTGCAGCCCCAGCACCCCGTCCAGATAGATCGGCCGGTCGAGGTCGGCCTCGCTGAAGCCGTAGAATTCCGGGGTCAGCTCCGGGTTTTCGGTCGGCTGCTCAATGCCCAGCGGATCCAGCGTCGCCTGCAGGTGGCCGCGCACGCGATAGGTGCGGATCAGCATCAGGGCGCGGATCGAGTCGTGGGCGGCGGCGCGGATGGCTTCGCTCGAGACGCCCGCGGGCGACACGGCCTCGACAGCCTTCGCCGGCCCGGGCGCGGCCTTCTTCGGGTCCGGCTTCGGCGCGGGCCAGCGGCCGTCGAACACGGCGGCGTCCTCGGTCGGCTCCGACACCGGCGAGCGACCCCAGGCCCCGGCGCCGCTGGCGGCCTTCACCGTTTCGGCATTGTCCCGCAGCTGGTCGAAGAAGGCGCGCCATTCGCCCGAGACCGACGCCGGGTCGGCCGCCCAGCGGGCGTGGAGATCCTCAATGAAGGCGGCGTTCGACCCATACAGGAAGCTGGTCTCGGCAAAGACCTGGTTCAGCCGACCGGCATCGTCCGCCATTGTTCTCGTCACGTCCCTTGAACGGTGCGCGCACGCCTGCGCGAACCGGCGCCGCTGATATAGGCGCTGTTTCCTGTTCGGTCATGACCGAATGGAGGCAAGAGGGGTGAATTTGTCCCTAATTCCGGGAATTTCGCCCCCAGCCTGCCCCACTACCGGGACATAGTCTCAGCCCTTGAGAACCTCGACCAGGGTCGCGCCCAGCCGCGCCGGCGACGGCGAAACCCGGATGCCGGCGGCTTCCATGGCCGCGATCTTGGACTCCGCGTCGCCCTTGCCGCCCGAGACGACGGCGCCGGCGTGGCCCATGGTGCGACCCTTGGGCGCGGTGCGGCCGGCGATGAAGCCGACCATCGGCTTCTTGCGGCCCTTCTTCGCCTCGTCGATCAGGAACTGGGCGGCGTCCTCTTCCGCCGCGCCGCCGATCTCGCCGATCATGACGATCGACTTCGTCTCGTCGTCGGCGAGGAACAGCTCCAGCACGTCTATGAATTCAGTGCCCTTGACCGGGTCGCCGCCGATGCCGACCGCCGTGGTCTGGCCGAGGCCCTCGTTGGTCGTCTGGAACACCGCCTCATAGGTCAGGGTGCCCGAGCGCGACACGATGCCGACATTGCCCTTCTTGAAGATCGAGCCCGGCATGATGCCGATCTTGCACTCCTCCGGGGTCAGGACGCCCGGGCAGTTGGGGCCCAGCAGCCGCGACTTCGAGCGGTCCAGCCGCGCCTTGACCCGGACCATGTCCAGCACCGGGATGCCCTCGGTGATGCAGGTGATGAACGGCACCTCGGCGTCGATGGCCTCGATGATGGCGTCCGCGGCGCCCGCCGGCGGGACATAGATCACCGAGGCGTCGGCGCCCGTGGCTTCCTTCGCTTCGGCGACCGAGGCGTAGATCGGCAGGCTCTCGCCCTCCGACCCGTGCCAGATCTCGCCGCCCTTCTTCGGGTGGACGCCGCCAACCATCTTGGTGCCGTAGTAGCGCAGCGCCTGTTCGGTGTGGAAGGTCCCGGTCTTGCCGGTCAGGCCCTGGACGATGACCTTGGTGTTCTTGTCGACGAGTATGGACATGATTTAGCGGCCGGTCGGATAATTGACGGAGAGTTCGAGCGTGTTGTCCGATTCCCGAAGCGCATGGATGCGGCTGCCGTCAGGCAGGTCCCATACGGTCAGTTCGAGTTCCGGAGGAAGTTGATAGCGGCTGGTATCGTAGGGATCGGGAGCGCCCACGGCCGATCCGCCCGAAACCAGCGCCGAGACTTGATCGCGCCAGTCGGCGGGCGCGGGTCCGATCAGGACGACACAGATGCGTTCACCGGGGTTCTCGTCGGAAGCGCGATGCTGATCGAGACGCACGATGGCCTCGCCCGCGCGGTAAATGTCCCGCCACTCCAGATTTTCCGGCGTGGGCGCCCGCCCGGTCGGCCACTGGCGCTGCGCGGCCAGATCAACCAGCCCCTGGCGGCTCGCCGGCGTGGTGGCCAGGCAAGCATCGCCAAAAGCCGCGACCCTGGGATCCGCAGCGGCCTGCGTCGCCAGCAGGCCGACCGCCAGCGCAACGAGCGACATCATCAGCCGACCGCCGCGACGATCTTCTGGGCGGCGTCGTCGAGGTCGTCGGCGGCGGTGATGGCCAGGCCCGACTGGTTGAGGATGGCCTTGCCTTCCTTGACGTTGGTGCCTTCCAGACGGACGACCAGCGGCACCTTCAGGCCCACTTCCTTCACCGCCGCGACCACGCCCTCGGCGATCACGTCGCAGCGCATGATGCCGCCGAAGATGTTGACCAGGATGCCCTGCACGGCCGGGTCGGCGGTGATGATCTTGAACGCCGCCGCGACCTTCTCCTTGGAGGCGCCGCCGCCGACGTCGCAGAAGTTGGCCGGCTCTTTTCCGTACAGCTTGATGATGTCCATCGTCGCCATGGCCAGGCCGGTGCCGTTGACCATGCAGCCGATGTTGCCGTCCAGCGCGACGTAGGCGAGGTCCCATTCCGAGGCCTCGATCTCCTTGGCGTCTGCCTCGGTCTCGT
>JACPDR010000003.1 GCA_016183935.1 Caulobacterales bacterium | reverse complement strand
TCCCGCGCATGAACAACGTGTCGTTCTGGCTGCTGGTGGCGGCCTGGGTCCTGCTGTGCCTGTCGATGTTCGTCGACGGCGGGCCGGGCAAGGGCTTCGGCGGCGGCTGGACGGCCTATCCGCCCCTGTCGACCATGGGCCACACCGGCCCGGCCTTCGATCTGGCGATCTTCTCGCTGCACGTGGCGGGGGCCAGCTCGATCCTCGGCGCGATCAACTTCATCACCACCATCTTCAACATGCGCGCGCCGGGCATGACCCTGCACCGGATGCCGCTGTTCGCCTGGTCGGTGCTGATCACCGCCTTCCTGCTGCTGCTGTCGCTGCCGGTTCTGGCCGGCGCCATCACCATGCTGCTGGCCGACCGCAACTTCGGCACCAGCTTCTTCGATCCGGCCGGCGGCGGCGACCCGGTGATGTACCAGCACCTGTTCTGGTTCTTCGGCCACCCCGAGGTCTACATCCTGATCCTGCCCGGCTTCGGCATGATCTCGCACATCGTCTCGACCTTCTCGAAGAAGCCGATCTTCGGCTACCTCGCCATGGCCTACGCCATGGTCGCCATCGGCTTCGTCGGCTTCATCGTGTGGGCCCACCACATGTTCACGGTCGGCATGAGCGTGAACCTGCGCGCCTATTTCGTGGCCGCGACCATGATCATCGCGGTGCCGACCGGGGTGAAGATCTTCAGCTGGATCGCCACCATGTGGGGCGGTTCGATCAGCTTCAAGACGCCCATGCTGTGGGCCATCGGCTTCATCTTCCTGTTCACCGTCGGCGGCGTCACCGGCGTGGTGCTGGCCAACGCCGGCATCGACTACACCCTGCACGACACCTACTATGTGGTGGCCCACTTCCACTATGTGCTGTCGCTGGGCGCCGTCTTCGCCATCTTCGCCGGCTTCTACTACTGGTTCGAGAAGATGTTCGGCGTGAAGTACAACGAGTTCCTCGGCGCCGCGCACTTCTGGATCATGTTCGTGGGCGTGAACATCGTGTTCTTCCCGCAGCATTTCCTCGGCCTGCAGGGCATGCCGCGCCGCTACGTCGACTACGCCGACGGCTACGCCTTCTGGAACTACGTCTCGTCGGTGGGTTACGTCATCACCATCGTGGGCGTCGCGGTCTTCCTGATCATGCTGATCGAGGCGGCGATCCGCCGCCGTCCGGCCGTCGACAATCCGTGGGGCGAGGGCGCCACGACCCTGGAGTGGACCCTGTCCTCGCCGCCGCCGCACCACCAGTTCAACGAACTGCCGGTGGTCAAGAGCGACGAGCACTAGGACCGGTCCAGCCGGAACTGACACACGGGGGCCGCTCTTTCAGACGAAGGGGCGGCCTCTGGGTTTTTGAAAGCACCATGACCCAACCCGCCGCAACGCCCTCGATCTCCACGGCCCAGCCGGAAGACTTTTTCCAGTTGCTGAAGCCGCGTGTGATGTCGCTGGTGATCTTCACCGCGGTGACGGGCCTGGTGGTCGCGCGCGGCGATATCGGCTGGTTGTCGGCGGCCATCGCCATCCTGTGCATCGCCGTCGGCGCGGGCGCGGCGGGGGCCCTGAACATGGCCCTGGAAGGCGAGACCGACGCCCTGATGCGGCGCACGCGCGGGCGACCGGTGGCGGCCGGGCGGGTCAGCCGCAACGACGCGTTGACCTTCGGGGTCGTGCTGTCGGTGTTCTCGGTCATGCTGCTGGGCATGGCGACCAACTGGCTGGCCGGCGGGCTGCTGGGCCTGACCATCGTCTATTACGCTGGCTTCTACACACTGCTGCTCAAGCGGCGGACGCCCCAGAACATCGTCATCGGCGGCGCCGCCGGGGCGTTTCCGCCGGTGATCGGCTGGGCGGCCGCGACCGGGACGGCGCCGTGGCACGCGTGGCTGCTGTTCCTGATCATCTTCCTGTGGACCCCGCCGCACAGCTGGGCGCTGGCGCTGTATTCGGCCGGCGACTACGCCAAGGCCGGGATTCCGATGATGCCGGTGGCGCGCGGGGCGAAATCGACGCGGCTGCAGATCCTGCTCTACAGCCTCGTCTTCGTGCCCGTCGCCATCGCGCCGGGGCTGACGGGGCTGGGCGGCCCGGTCTATCTGGCGGTGTCGGTGGCCGGCGGCGTCGGCTTCCTGTGGCTGGCGGTGCGGCTGTGGCGCTCCCGGGCCGGCGACCAGCCCGACAAGGCCGAGGCCGTGGGGCGAGAGGCCGCATTGTATGATGTGCGCGCCGAGGCCAAACCAGCCCGCAACCTGTTCGCCTTCTCGATCCTGTATCTGATGGCCCTGTTCGCGGCCTTGCTGGTCGAGAGCGCGGCCCCGATGATGAGCCTGTAGCCCGCCATGCGCCTGACCCCCGAACAGCTCTCCGCCCGCAAGAAGCGCAACGTCGCGCTCGCCGTCGCGCTGGTGGTCTTCATCGTGCTGGTGTTCGCGACGACCATCCTGAAGCTGCAGGGCAACCGGGATGAAGCCGCCGCCATCGTCGAGGGGCAGACGATCGGGCAGGACGTGAGGCCGACGCCGTGAACCGCAAGAACCTCATCGCTATCGCCTGCGTCTTCGCGGTCATGGCGATGACCGGCGCGGCCTTCGCCGCCGTGCCGCTGTACCGGATGTTCTGCCAGGTCACCGGCTTTAACGGCACGGTGTCCCGCGCCGACGACGCCCCCGACACGGTGCTGGACGAAACGGTGCTGATCCGCTTCGACACCAATGTCCGTGATCTGCCGATGATCTTCCGGGCCGAACAGGTCAGCCAGCGGGTGCGCATCGGCGAGACCGGCATGGCCTTTTTCGACGTGACCAACACCTCGGATCAGCCGATCCAGGCGACGGCGGCGTACAACGTCGTGCCGGAACGGGCCGGTCCGTATTTCCAAAAGCTGCAATGCTTCTGCTTCGACAGTCAGACCATCGAGCCCGGTCAGACGATGAAATTCCCGGTGCAGTATTTCGTCGCACCCGAGATCGCCACGGACCGCGAGAGCCGCGGCGTGCGCGAGATCACCCTCAGCTACACCTTCTATCCGACCAAGGGCGCCGAACTGGCCTCAAACCCCGCCGCAGCCACTGGCGCGGCCGGGTAGCGGACGCTATAGCCTGCCCCAATCCGACTCTCGACGTTGCAAGAGACCCAGATGGCCGACGCCCACGCCACTCCCCATCACGACTACCACCTGGTGAACCCCAGCCCCTGGCCGCTGGTGTCATCGATCGCCGCCGTCATCCTGTTCGTCGGCGCCGTGGTGTGGATGAAGGGCCTGGTTCCGGCCGATTCGGGGCCGCTGGCCTCGGCCCTGCTGTCCGAAGGCAAGCAGCCGCTGTTCTTCGCCGGTCTGGCGGGCGTGCTGGTGTCGATGGCCGGCTGGTGGTCGGACGTGATCAAGGAAAGCCGCGCCGGCGACCACACGCCGGTCGTCTCGATCGGCCTGCGCTACGGCATGATCCTGTTCATCGCCTCGGAAGTGATGTTCTTCGCCGCCTTCTTCTGGATCTTCTTCGAGATGGCGGTCTTCAACGAGGCCCGCGCCCACATCCCCGAGATCGGCAACTGGGCCGAAACGGCCGCCGCCTGGTCGACCTGGCCGCCGAAGGGCGTCGAGGTGCTGGATGCGTGGCAGCTGCCGCTGCTGAACACGGTCATCCTGCTGCTGTCCGGCACCACGGTGACCTGGGCGCACCACGCGCTTCAGGTCGGCGACCGCAACGCGACCAAGATCGGCCTGGCCATCACCATCGCGCTCGGCGTGCTGTTCACCGCGGTGCAGGCCTACGAGTACAACCACATCCTCCACGAGAACCTGTTCTTCAACGAAGAGGCCCTGAACTCGGGCCTGTACGGTTCGATCTTCTTCATGGCCACCGGCTTCCACGGCTTCCACGTGCTGGTCGGGACCATCTTCCTGACCGTCTGCCTGCTGCGCCTGCTGGCCGGCCAGATGACCCCCGAGAAGCATTTCGGCTTCGAGGCCGCCGCCTGGTACTGGCACTTCGTGGACGTGGTCTGGCTGTTCCTGTTCGCCTTCGTCTACGTCACCTTCGGGTGACGGCGGGACCCACAGGTCCGAACCATCAACCGGCGCGGATCGACCCGATCCGCGCCGGTCTGCTTTGCCGCTGCCCCAACTGCGGCCAGGGTCCGCTCTATGCCGGTTTTCTGAAGGTGGTGGAGCGCTGCGAGGCCTGCGGCTTCGACTTCACCCGGTTGAACACCGGCGACGGCGCGGCCGTCTTCGTGATGCAGATCGCCGGCGCCCCCGTGGTGTTCGGGGCCCTGTTCGTCCAGATCGCCTATGAGCCGCCTATCTGGGCCATGCTGCTGGTGGCCCTGCCGCTGGTGGCGGGGCTGTCGCTGGGCCTGATGCGGCCGGGCAAGGGCGTCATGATCGCCCTGCAGATGAGGAACCGGGCGGGACAGGCGCGCCATGGCGAGTGAAACGAGAGGCCGCTTTCCCTGGGGGCTGACCCTCGCCTCGGCGCTGGTGTTCGTCCTGCTTGTCGCGCTCGGTGTCTGGCAGGTGCAACGGCTGCAGTGGAAGCAGGGCCTTATCGCACAGGCCGAGGCAGCGGCCGCGGCCCCGCCTGCCGCCCCCAGCGCCATCCTTGCTGCGGACAATCCCGAGTTCGGCAAGGCCGCTCTGACGTGCCCGGGGCTGGCTACAGCGCCCTATGTGGAACTGCAGAGCATTCACGAGGGCCAGGCTGGTGTCCGCCTGATCTCGGCCTGCCGCCATCCCGGCTACGATCGGACCTTGCTGGTCGACCGCGGCTTCGTCGCCGACACGATCTCCGCCCGCCCGCCGGTCGCGGCGTCGGGGGCGCCGGTTCAGCTGGCGGCCCAGGTCCGCGCCACGCCCGCCCCGGGACCGATGGCCCTAGCGGCCGATGGCCGCCGCTTCTACGCCCGCGACAACGCCGCCATGGCCCGCGTGCTCGGCGTCGACGGCCCCGTCTCGCCATGGACCTTCTTCGCCCTGACCTCGTCCAATCCCGAATGGCAGGCGTTGCAGCCCTCCGCCCCGCCGCCCGTCTTCTCGAACAACCACCTCGGCTATGCGATCACCTGGTTCGGGCTGGCGCTCGCGCTGGTCGGCGTCTACGCCGCCCTGCTCCGCCGCAAACTGTCCCGCCGGGAAGAGAGACTCTCCTGACTACGACCCTCCACACCCTGCCCAACGGCGTGCGCGTCGTCTGCGACCCGATGCCGGGCCTGCGCACCCTGGCGCTGACGGTGGCCGTCCGCGGCGGCGCCAAATGGGAATCGGAGGCGCAGTCCGGCTGGTCGCACTGCCTCGAACACCTGGTCTTCAAGGGGGCCGGCGACATGGGCGCGCGCGACATCGTCGAGCGGATCGAGGCCGAGGGCGGCTCGCTGAACGCCTCGACCGGCTATGAGCGCACCAGTTTCGAGGTCCGGGCCCTGCACGGCTCCCTGCCGCTGGCCATGCAGGTGCTGTCCGACCTGGTGTTCCGCCCGACCCTCGACCCGGACGAGATCGAGCGCGAGAAGGACGTGGTGGCGCAGGAGATCGCCGAGGCCTTCGACACCCCCGACGACCACGTCTTCGAAATGGCCCAGACCCGGGCCTTCGAGGGCCAGCCGCTGGGGCGGCCGATCCTCGGCTCGGTCATCAGCCTGAAGCCGATCACCCGCGCCGCCATCGGCGACTGGCGGGCCCGGCTGTATTCCCCCGACCGGATGGTGGTCGCGGCCTCCGGCGCGGTCGATGAGACCGAGCTGCTGGCGCTGGCCGAGCGCTGGTTCGGCGACGAAACGCCAACCTCGGCCGAGGCTCCGGCCGCTCCGCGCTTCACCGGCGGCCACGCCGCCCTGTCGCGCCGGATCGAACAGGCCAACATCGTCTTCCAGCTGCCGGCCGCCGCGGCCACGGACCCGTCCTATGCGGCCACCCGGCTGATGACCGAAATCCTCGGCGGCGGCATGGCTTCGCGCCTGTTCCAGAGCGCCCGCGAGGAGCGCGGCCTGGCCTACGCCATCGATGCGTATCACGAGCCCTACGAGGACGCGGGCGTCCTCGGCATCTACGCCGGAGCCGCGGCCGACCGGGCCGTGGAGCTGGCCCAGGTGTGCGCGGCCGAACTGAAAGCCCTCGCGGAGAGCGGCCCGACGGCCGCCGAACTGTCGCGGGCCAAGGCGGTGATGAACGCCGGCCTGTGGATGTCGGACGAGAGCCCGGCGGCGCGCGCGGGCCGGGCGGCGGCGCAGGTGCTGATCTTCGGCGCCCCGATCACCTCGGAGACCATGGCCGGGCGGACGCTGGCCCAGACCGCCGACGACGTCCGGGCGGCGGCGGCGGCGGCGCTGTCGGCGGGCCGCGCGGCCACGGCGGTGCTGGGTCCGAGCGCGGCGGCCCCGGCCGGCCCGGCCTTCCGCGACGCCCTTTTCGGCTGATCGTCGGGGAGGTATCCTCCGGACCATGGCCCTTCTGGACTGGATCAACGAGGCGACCGGTCCGGTCGTGAAGGGCGAAGGCGTGACCCTGCGCCCGCCCCGCGCCTCGGACTACGAGGCCTGGTCCGCCCTGCGCCAGCTGTCGCACGCCTATCTGCAGCCGTGGGAGCCGACCTGGCCCGAGGACGACCTGACCCGCCCCGCCTTCAAGCGGCGCCTGTCGATCTACGCCCGCGAGATGGACGCCGGGAACGCCTGGCCCTTCTTCATCTTCGCCGACGCGGACCAGGCGCTGGTCGGGGCCATCACCCTGTCCAACATCCGGCGCGGCGTCGCCGAGGCGGGCACGCTCGGCTACTGGATCGGCCGCCCGTTCGCCGGACGGGGACACGCCACGGCGGCGGTCAGGGGCATGGTCGCGCACGCCTTCGACGAGCTGAAACTGCATCGGGTCGAGGCGGCCTGCGTGCCGACCAACCTGGCCTCGCGCCGGGTGCTGGAGAAGGCCGGGTTCGCGCTAGAGGGGCAGGCCCGGGCTTATCTCAAAATTAACGGCGCTTGGGCAGATCATCTCTTGTTCGGGATCGTCGACGACGGGGCTGGACGCGGCGGCTGACCTCGGGTGATCCTTGGGGCCGCCTTCTCGGGACCGGTCACGCGTTTTGAACACTCGCTCCAGAAGTCTGGCCTGGGACGCGACGACCGCCATCGAGGCGCTGGCCGCGGCCGATACGGCCCTGTGGATCTGGACCCCGTCCGACGATCAGATGCGCTTCACGGGGGCCACCCGGGCGCTCGGCCTGGGACCGCTGGCCCCGGAGTGTTCGGGCGCCGCCTTCACCGCCGTCGCCGTGCCGTCGGACCGCTCGCTGGCCGAACGCCTCCTCAAGCCGCAGGCGGAGGGAACCGAGGTCGCCGTGCGCCTGCGCATGCGCGAGGCCGAGACCTGCCTGTGGCG
Source organism: Caulobacterales bacterium (assembly GCA_016183935.1). Taxonomy (GTDB): domain Bacteria; phylum Pseudomonadota; class Alphaproteobacteria; order Caulobacterales; family Caulobacteraceae; genus Brevundimonas. The sequence continues at coordinate 61,065 of JACPDR010000003.1, read as the reverse complement.
CGGCGTCTGGCTCGAGGACGGGTTGCGCGCCGCCGGGGTGGTGGCGCTGGAGACCAAGTTCGCGGCCTCCCACAGGGATCACCTGACCGGCCTGCTGGACCGCCGCACCTTCCTGACCCGGGCGGGCGAGACGCTGACCCAGCCCGGCGACTACGAGCTGGTGGTCGCCGACGTCGACCGCCTGCGGCGCCTCAACGAGGCCCTGGGCCACGAACGCGCCGACCTGGTGCTGGCGGCGCTGGGTTCGCGCCTGAACGGGGCCTTCGCCCAGGAGGCCAATCCCGCCCGCGTCGGCGAGGACGAGTTCGCGGTGATCGTGCCGCGCGGCTCAGGGGCCGCCTCGGAACGTCTGCGCGAGGCGCTGGAGCAGCCGCTGAGGGTGGCCGGCTTCGACATCTATCCGACCGTCTCGATCGGGGCGGTGGCGGCCGAGGGCGGTCCGGACGCCTCCGACCCGGCCGAACTGCTGCGCCGGGCCGAGCTGGCCGTCGAACAGGCCAAGACCGCCGGGCGTGGCGGGGCCGCCGCCTACGGCCGGGCGCTGGAGTCCGACAGCCTGTCGCGGCTGGCGCTCGAGGCGGACCTGCGCAACGCCTTCGTGCGCGGCGAGATCGAGCCCTTCTACCAGCCCATCGTCAACCTGGTGACGGGGGCGGTGGCCGGATTCGAGGCCCTGGCCCGCTGGCGCCACCCGCAGCGCGGCCTGGTGCCGCCGGACGAGTTCCTCGGCCTCGCCGACGAGATGGGGCTGATGAACGAGCTCGGCCTGCTGATGATGAGTCAGGCGGCGCGCCAGCTGGCCGAATGGCTGGCCCGGCACCCGTCGGCCGGCAAGCTGTTCTGCAGCGTCAACCTGTCGGTCGGCGAGATCGAGCGGGCCAACCTGGTCGAGGACGTGGCGCGGATCATCGCCGACGCCGGCCTGCCCAAGGGGGCGCTGAAGCTGGAGGTCACCGAGGGCGACATCATGCGCGACACCTCGCGCGCGGCCGACACCCTGACCCGGCTGCGCGAGGCCGGCGCGTCGCTGGCCCTCGACGACTTCGGCACCGGTTTCTCGTCCCTGACCTGGCTGGCCAAGCTGCCGTTCGATACGCTGAAGATCGACCGCTATTTCGTGCTGACCATGGACAAGGACGAGGGCTCGGCCAAGATCGTCAAGTCGGTGGTCAACCTGGGCCGCGACCTGTCGCTGGAAGTGGTCGCCGAGGGCGTCGAGAACGCCGGCCTCGCCAAACTGCTGCTCGAGGCCCAGTGCCACTACGGTCAGGGCTTCGGCTACGCCCCGGCCCTGCCCGCGCAGGAGGCCGAGGTCTATCTCAACGAGTCCCTCGCCGACGGCACGGCGCCGATCAAGGCGCGGTCGGCGTAGATCCGGAACGCCCGAGGTCCGCTATGGGTGGGAAGCGGACGTTGCTCACCGCGCCGAGCGGAGCCATGCTCGGTTTCGACAATACCCTTCTCCACGGTGGCCGACGTGTTTCAGATCGCCATTTCCCCTTCTCCGCCGGACCCGCCGCGGCCCGCGCCCGCCTACGTGCAGGAGGCCGAGCAGCTAGCGGTGCTGAACGCCGCTGTGCAAGTCTGTAGCCACGCTGGCTATGTGGTCTTCCCCCAAGCCATGCGAGCGAGGGCCGAGGCCTATGTGCGCCAAGCCGAACTTGAAGGCGATCCGCCGGAGCTGGCCATCGCATTCGCTATGGACCTGAGGCGCGCCGAGGAGCAGCGGATGACCGCCCTCCTGACGCCGGCGCCCAACGAAACGATGCACGACGGGGCTTTACGATACATGCAACTGGCACGGTTGATTCTCGACCGGTGCCGAGCGGCTTCGGAGCGATATCCGGAAGTGATCGTAGCGGATGGAGACGAACTGACCGAGCCGTTGGATGTCGCAAAGTCGCTGTATGGAGGCGGGCCTGCGGAATGACCGGGCCGATGAAGGCGGGTCAAACCAGCCGCTGCCCGGCTATGGAGCGGCGGCCAATGCGAAAGCGGACGAACAGAAGGACGGCAACGGGTCGAAAGCGATCTCCGCTGCCTACGCCCGCCCGCTCTGCCCCGACAGCTGGGCCGGATCGACGCCCAGCCCCGCCAGCGCCTTGCCCCACTTGCCCTCGTAGTCCGGGTCGAAGATCAGGTCCGTATCGGCGTCGGCGGTGAGCCAGACGTTCTCGCCCAGCTCGTCCTCGAGCTGGCCCTCGCCCCAGCCGGCGTAGCCGAGCAGCAGCACCGAGCGGCGCGGCCCCATGGCCGGATCGACCATGGCCGCCAGCGCCTCGCGCGTGCCGGTCATGGCCAGGCCCTCGCCGAAGGCCAGCGAGGCGTCGTCGATCAGCCAGTCGTCGGTGTGCAGCACGAAGCCGCGCTCGCGCTCGACCGGACCGCCGACCAGCACCGCCCGGTCCGAAGCCGACTCCGGCGCCGGCGTCTCCAGCTTGGTCAGCACCGCCTTCAGGTCGATGCCCGGCGCGGGGTGGTCGAGGCGCAGGCCCATGGCGTGGTCGGGACGGTGGGCGCAGACGAGGATGACGGCGTGCTCGAAGCGAGGATCGCTGATGCCCGGCATGGCCACCAGCAGTCGGCCCGCGAGGGAGTGGAAATCGTCCATGCCCCTATCATCGGGACCGGGCGCGGCGGGCGCAAGGCCGGGGCGCGACGGAAAGGTTGGCGCTGCGCCTGGCAACGCCTATCTGGATCGGGAGTTTCGATCATCATCCCCCTGCTCCGGAGCCTGCCATGACCGTCCAGATCGGCGACCGCATCCCCTCGGCCACCCTGACCCGCGCCACCGACGACGGCCCCAAGCCGGTGTCCACCGACGAGGTCTTCGCCGGCAAGACCGTGGCCCTGTTCGCCGTGCCCGGCGCCTTCACCCCGACCTGTTCGGCCAAACACCTGCCGGGCTTCAAGGAGCACCGCGAGGACCTGGCCGGCAAGGGCGTCGACACGGTCGCCTGCCTGTCGGTCAACGACGCCTTCGTCATGGGGGCCTGGGCCGACAGCCAGGGCGTCGGCAAGGACGAGATCGTCATGCTGGGCGACGGCAACGGCGACTTCACCCGCGCCCTCGGTCTGTCGATGGACGCCAAGGGCTTCGGCATGGGCGAGCGCTCGCAGCGCTATTCGATGATCGTCAAGGACGGCGTGGTCGAGCAGCTCAACGTCGAGCAGCCGGGCGAGTTCAAGGTGTCGTCGGCGGAGCACCTGCTGACGCAGCTTTGACACCCATCTGGGTCCCGGCATTCGCCGGGATGAGCGGGTGAGAGAAATTTCCACGGACGTCTTCACTCCCGAACAGCGCAGCGCGGTGATGCGGCGGGTCAAGGGCCGCGACACCGCGCCCGAACTGGCCGTACGGCGCATCCTGCGGACGGCGGGGATCGGCTATCGTCTGGGCGGCGCCGGCCTGCCGGGGCGGCCCGACCTGGTCATGAAGGGCCGGCGCGTGGCGGTGTTCGTGCACGGCTGCTTCTGGCACGGCCACGATTGCGCCCGCGGGGCCCGCAAGCCTAAGGCCAACGCCGCCTACTGGACCGCCAAGATCGAGCGCAACCGGGCCCGCGACGCCGCGGCCCGGGCGGCGCTGGAAGTCGCGGGCTGGCGGGTGATCACGGTCTGGGAATGCGGGATGAAGGCCGCCGACTTCCCCGCCCGGCTGGTCGCCGAGGTGCGGGGTCAGGCGACGGCGGGCTCGGCCACGGCGTCTTCGGCGGCCTGAGCCAGGGTCATGACGTGGTTGATGGCCCCCAGCAGCATCGGCGGGGTGATCGGCTTGGGCACGAAATAGGTCATGCCGGCGTCGGTGCAGGCGGCGATGTCGTCCGGCGAGGTGTCCGCCGTCACCGCGATGATCGGGACCAGGGCATTGGGACCGGCGCCGGCGCGGATGCGGCGGGTGGTCTCGCGCCCGTCGAGCTCGGGCATGCGCACGTCCATAAAGATCAGGTCGAAGCCGGAGGTTTCGCAGATCCTGAGCGCCGCCATGCCGTCGGCGGCCGTGGCGATGTCGCAGCCGAGCGGCTGCAGGATCAGCTGGATGGCGCGGCGGTTGATGTCGTGGTCGTCGACGACCAGCACCCGCATCGGGCGGCCGTCGTCCTCGTCGGGCGGTTCGTTGGCCGTCGGTGCGACGGCCTCGATCGGGATGGCGCCGGTGGACGCCTCCGCAGGCGACCGGGCGGCCGGCGCCGGCGAGGCCGGGCTCGACGGCCGGCCTGAGCCGCCGGCGGACAGGGCGCGGGCGACGGCGTCGCGGCTTTCCTGGTCCAGGGCCGGCGCGACCGCCGTGCTCGCCTTCCCGGGCTCGAGCCGCAGGGCGAGCGTGAAGCTGGCCCCGTGTCCGACGCTGCTGCGCGCGGTCAGGCGGCCGCCCATCAGTTCGGCCAGCTGGCGGCTGATGGCGAGCCCCAGGCCGCTGCCGCCGTGCCGGGCGCTGACGCCGTCGACGGTCTGGTCGAAGGGGGTGAACAGCCGGGCCATCTGATCCCGCGACATGCCCGGCCCCGTATCCGAGACCTCGATGAGCACGGCGTGGCCGCCGGTGTCCTCGGCCCAGCCGTGGAAGCGCAGGGTGATGGACCCCTCGGCCGTGAATTTCATGGCGTTGGAGATCAGATTGTTGAGCACCTGCCGCAGTCGCATCGGGTCGCCGCGCACCGAAGCCGGCACCGTCGAGGCGCCCTCGATGCGCAGCTTCAGGCCCTTGGCGCGGGCCGGGCCGCGCCACAGCCGGGCTGACTGGTTCAGCAGGTCGCGCAGATTGAAGTCGACCGCGTCCACGGTCATGTGCCCGGCCTCGAGCTTGGCGTGGTCCAGCAGGTCGTCCAGCAGGGCCTTCATCATGAAGCCGGCGTCGCTGATCAGCCGGGCCTGGGCCCGGGCGGTGTTGTCGGATGCGCCGCGTTCCAGTTCGGCGGATCCGGTCAGGATCGCGCTGATCGGGGTGCGGAGGTCATGGCCCACGGCGGCCAGGAAGGCGCTGCGGCCTTCCATAATGCGTTCCGCGTCGGCGCGCTTCTCTTCGGCCTCGATCCGGGCGGCGGTCTCGGAGACCCGGGCCTCGTTCATGCGCTGCCACGTCGACAGGCAGTAGGTGATGAAGACGCCGACGGCGATCGACGCCGCCGTGATGAAGGCCGGCGACGCGCCGAACATGGCCATGAAGAACGGCGTCGAGGCGAGGTAGAGAAACTGCGGCGTCACCGTCAGCAGGAGCACCGAGATCGAGCGGGGCGCATTGATCATCGAATAGATGGCGCCGGCCGACAGCAGCATGGAGGCGCAGATGCCGCCCATCGGGCCGCCCACCAGCCACAGCGGAATGGCCAGGCTGCCGAAATAACTGGCGTTGATCACCAGCAGGGTGTCGCCGGCCAGCCGCCGCAGGCCGCGCAGCCGCTCGGTGCGGCCGTCGTTGACCGGGCCGAAGACCAGCAAATCCAGCAACTGGACGAGGAAATAGCCCAGCACCCAGCCGACGCTGAGCGACCAGCCGAGCAGCGGGCTGAACACCAGGGCGCAGGCCGCGGCCATGCCCAGCCGCTGCAACAGCGCCTTGCGCCGCTGGCGGATGGCGCCGGCCCAGGTGGTGTCCAGGGCGGCGGCAGGCATGTCGGCTTTGGCGATCGCCATGCGGCTCCCCCGGATCGGACGTGTTCGCCCGTCTAAATCATACCCCGCGGGCCCCTAACGCTCCGTCAACGACCTGTCGCCACGGCCTCATTTGCTGTGGAGAAGCCGTCGGCGCGCAGGCGGGCCGCCAGATCGCGCTTGATGCGCCCGACGAGGCCGGGACCCTCGTAGACGAGGGCGCTGTAGACCTGCACGGCCGAGGCGCCGGCCCGGATGCGCTCATAGGCCTCCGCGCCGGAACCGATCCCGCCGACGGCGATCAGCGGCAGGCGCCCGGACGACGCCTCCGCCGCCGCGCGCAGGGCCGCCGTGGCGCGGGCCTTCAGCGGCGCGCCGGACAGGCCCCCGGCCTCGTCCCGCTGAGGCGATCTCAAGCTTTCAGGCCGGTCCAGGGTGGTGTTGGCTACGATCAGGGCGTCGATGCCGTGATCCAGCGCCGCCTCGACGATCAGCTGGATCTCCGCCGCCGTCAGGTCGGGCGCGATCTTGAGGAAAACCGGCGTGCGGTCGCCGGCGCGGGCCTCCGCCAGCCGCCCGAGCAGGTCGTCCAGCGCGGCGCGGCCCTGCAGGTCGCGCAGGCCCGGCGTGTTCGGCGACGAGACATTGACGGTGACATAGTCGGCAAGGCCCTTCAGCCGCTCCAGACCGGCGACGTAATCGGCCGCCTTGTCCTCCGTCTCCTTGTTGGCCCCGAGATTGGCGCCGATCACCGCCCCGGCGGGACGGCGGGCCAGCCGGGCGGCGAAGGCCTCGAGCCCCGCGTTGTTAAAGCCCATGCGGTTGATGACCGCCCGGTCTTCGGACAGGCGGAACAGGCGCGGCCGCGGATTGCCGGGCTGCGGGCGCGGCGTGACCGAGCCGCACTCGACAAAGCCGAAGCCCAGCCGCGACAGCCCCCTCAGCGCCTCGCCGTTCTTGTCCAGGCCCGCCGCCAGTCCGACCGGATTGGACAGACGCAGGCCGGCCACCGTCGTCGCCAGGACCGGGTCGTCGGCCCGCGGGGCGGGCAGGGGCGCGATCCTCAGCGCGAGAATGGCCAGGCGGTGGGCGATTTCAGGATCGAGAAGGCGCAGGGCGGCGGCGCCGAAGTCGGTCAGGGCCATCCGGTCGCTCCATCCTCGAAGATCATCACCCCGTCCTCACTCACCGACAGCGGCCGCCCGGCCGTGGCCGACGACACGGGCAAGGGGCCGTGGAGGTGCGGAAACAGCGCGCCGCCGCGTGACGCCTCCCAGCGGAGGGTCTCGCCGAGCGAGGCCAGGTCGACCGTGACAAGCACCAGACCACCCCGCCCCGCGTAATGGCGACGCGCCGTTTCGGCCAGCTGCGTCGCCGTCGACATATGGATGTAGCCGTCGGCGCGATCGACGGCCGAGCCGTCGTAGACGCCCGCCGCCCGCGCCTGCGCCCATTCGGCGCGGTCGACCAGCTTGTAGGCGACATCGGTCATTCGGTGACGAGATCGCGCGGCTGCAGATAGCCTTCGAGCATGCGCCGGCCAGCGGCGTCGACGCCGAAGATCGCCGCCGCGCCGGGCGGGAAGCCGCCGCTCATGCGGTCGAGGATCGACGGCGAGGCGGCCCCTTCGACCAGATATTCCACCGCCAGCAGATGGACGCCGGGATTGTGGGCCACGACCATCAGGCAGCCGGCGTCGTCCTCCACCGCCTCGACCAGCCGGCGCAGGGTCTCGGCGCCGCCGTTGTAGAGCGCCTCGTCGTCGCGGATCTGCACATCGCCGAAGGCGTCGTGCAGCAGCTCCCAGGTCTGACGGGTGCGCGCCGCGGGCGAGACCAGCGCCAGGTCCGGCCGCAGGCCGCGCGCGGCCAGGGCCCGGCCCATGGCGGCGGCGTCGGTCCGGCCGCGGTTCGACAGGGCGCGATCGCGGTCGCGTCCGGAACCCGCCGCCCGCTCGGCCTCGGCGTGCCGCATCAGGATCAGTCTCTGCATGCCCGCCCTTTAGGGCCTGCCGCCCCGCCTGCAAAGCCGGGGAACGGTCAGCGGCTTTCGCGGCGGCTGCCCGGGATCGGCTGCGGCCGAAGGGCGGCGGCCAGGGCCGGGGCGACGGCCAGGGCGTTGCCCGGATGCACCCGGGCGTAGGCCTGACGGGTGGCCTCCAGCAGGATGACGCCCGCGGCCCCCGGCATGACCCGCCGCCCAATCTGTTCGAAGCCGTCGGCCAGCGGCAGCAGCGGGCCCCACGGCGGCACGTACAGGGTCTGGCTCCAGGCCGTGGGCTCGAGCCCCGCCCCGCGCACCAGCCGTTCGAGCTGGCGCCGGGTGAACGGCCGGCCATAGCCGAAGGGCGTGGCCTCGACCCGCGACCACAGTCCGCCGCGGGCGGCGGCGATCAGGATGATGCGGCCGGCCGGAGACAGCGTCCGCACGGCTTCCAGCAGCAGGGCGGAGGCGTCGTCGGCCTCTTCCAGCGCGTGGACCAGAAGGATGCGATCGAAGGTCCCGGCCGCGAACGGCAGGCGGCGGTCGTCGACGAGAACAGTGCGGTTGCGGCCGACCGACGGCCATAACTCGACGCCCTGTCCACCCGGCATGGCCGCGACCACCCGCCGGGCCCCGACGAAGGCGTCCAGCCACGGGGTGGCGTAGCCGAGGCCCAGCACGTCGCACCCGCCCGCCTCGCCCCAGGCGTCGTCGAGCCGGCGCGCCAGCAGACGGCGGGCCAGCGCGCCCGCCGGCTCGCCATAGAAGGTCCGAAGTTCCTCGATGCTGCGCCGCATCCGGTCACCATAGGCCGCGGAAGGGTCCGCTGCTAGAATGCGGCATGTCCCTCGAAGTTCGCCTGTTTCCCTGCTTGTCCGACAACTACGGCTTCCTGGCGCGCGACGCCGCGACCGGCATGGTGGCCACGATCGACACGCCCGACGCCGACGCCATCCTGGCGGCGCTGGAGCAGTCCGGCTGGGGTCGGCTGGACCTGATCCTCAACACCCACTGGCACCCCGACCACACCCAGGGCAACGCCGCGCTGAAAGCGGCGACGGGCTGCGAGATCGTCGGCCCGGAGGAGGTGCGCAAGGCCGCGCCGCTGGACCGGGTCGTGCGCGGCGGCGATGTCGTCATGCTGGGCGAGACGCGGCTGGATGTGACCGATACGCCCGGCCACACCCTCGGCCACATCGTTTATCGCGACGCCGCCGGCGGCCAGGCCTTCGTCGGCGACACCCTGTTCGCCCTCGGTTGCGGCCGCCTGTTCGAGGGCGCGCCGGAGCAGATGTGGGACAGCCTTCAGAAGCTCGCCGCCTGGCCGGACGAAACCACCGTCTGGTGCGCCCATGAATACACCGCCGCCAACGCCCGCTTCGCCCTGAGCCTCGACGACCGGCCGCAGATGGCGGCGCAGGCCGCGGCGGTGTTCGCGGCGCGGGAGCGGGGGCAGCCGACCGTCCCGACCACCATCGGGGCGGAGAAGGCGTTCAATCCCTTCCTGCGCGCCGGCGACGCCGCCGGCTTCGCGAGCCGCCGGGCCGCGAAGGACAGTTTCACGGGCTAGGGTGGAGCCGGTCTAGCGCGCCGGCGGCAGGAAGGCGCGAATGACACGGGCCGACGACGGCCGGCCTGCCGCGCCCTGCGACGGCGCCACGACAATGTGCAGCTCGCCTCGGTTGTAGGTGACCGAGGCCCTGGATCCTTCGACGATGACGATGCGGCGCAGCTGGTTGAGCGCGGCGCGCCCGTTGGGCGAGCGGGCGATGCGCAGCACCACGTCGGTCGACAGGATGAGCGCCTCGACGGTCAGCGACTCCGACTCGACGCCGGTGTCGGCGTTGATCTCCACCGTCCGCCCCACGGCCTGGCTGACCATGGCGCTGCGCCGCAGCATCAGATTCAGCATCTGGGCCGGCCCGAGCCGGGGTGGCGACAGGCTTTCGCCCGGGCCGGCGTAGGAGGCCGGCGAACCGCCCGGCGAGCGCGGCGTATAGACGGTCATGCCGCCGCTGGGGGTGACCCGCAGCACCTGCTGGCCGGCGTCGTTGCGGTAGATGACGTCGCCGCGCGGCGCCGCGCTGGGCCGCAGCACCCAGGTCTCGTCGCGGCGGTCGAAGCGCAGCAGCGGATGCCGTCCGGACCGGTCAAGGATGAAGCCCTCGCCGGAATCGGCCGCATAACGCCCCACCGGCGGCAGGGCGGGTTCGGAAGGGCGGTTGCGCAGGGTTCGGCTCTGCTCGGCCTGCGCGTTGCCGCGAACCTGGGCCGAAACGTCGGAGGCGACGGACAGCAGCGACAGCACCGCCGCCGCGAGGGCGATCGCCATCGCGGTCGGAAGCGGCCGTCGCGCCGTTCTGACCCTCGCCGTCAACTGCATGGCCTCTGTCGTGGAATCGCCGCGCGGCGGATTTTGGGCGGAGTGGAGCTAGCCGACCAGATACTGACCACCGTTCAGCGACAGGGTGCAGCCTGTGACATATCCGGCACGTTCGCCGGCCAGCCACGACACCATATCGGCGATTTCCTCGCCTTTTCCGAGTCTTCCCACCGGGATCTGGGCGATGATTCCGGCCAGGACCTTTTCGTCCATGGCCCCGACCATCTCGGTATCGATGTAGCCGGGCGCGATGCAATTCACCGTGACCCCCTTGCGGGCGTTCTCCAGCGCCAGGGCTTTGGTGAAGCCGATCATCCCGGCCTTGGCGGCGGAATAGTTGGTCTGGCCGATCTGGCCCTTCTGGCCGTTGATCGAGCTGATGTTGACGATGCGGCCGAAGCCGCGGTCGCGCATGCCGTTGATCACCTGGCGCGTCATGTTGAAGACGCTGTCCATGTTGACCCTGATCACGTCCGACCACTGGTCGGCGCTCATCTTGTGGAAGAAGCCGTCGCGGGTGATGCCGGCGTTGTTGATCAGGGTGTCGATCGGGCCCAGCTGCGCCTCGACCTCGGCGACCGCCCGCTGGCAGTCCTCGAACGAGCCGACATTGCCCTTGACCACCATGACGCCCAGTTCGCGCGCCGTGGCCTCGGCGGCCTCGACATTGCCGGAGTAGCCGGCCGCGACCAGCATGCCGTCCTCCTTGAGGCGCTGGGCGATCGCCTTGCCGATGCCGCGGGTGCCGCCCGTGACCAGAGCCACTCGTGCCATGTCCGTTTCCTGTCCTGCGAGCGGCGGCCTCTCACCCGGGCCGCCTGCTTATGGATACGCTTTAGCCCCTGAGCCGTTGCGCGGAAAGGATCGGCTTAGGCGGCCCTGTCGAGGCGGCCCATGTCGATGACGAAGCGGTAGCGGACGTCGGACTTCTCCATACGGGCGTAGGCCTCGTTGATCTGGTGCGGCGCGATCACCTCGATGTCGCAGGCCAGGCCGTGCTCGGCGCAGAAATCCAGCATCTCCTGGGTCTCGCGGATGCCGCCGATCAGCGATCCGGCGATCCGCCGGCGGCGCCACAGCAGCGGCATGGCGTAGACCGGCAGGCCCTCGGTGGTCAGGCCCAGCATGACCATGGTCCCGTCGCGGGCCAGCAGGTTCACGTGGCTGGCGATCTCGTGCGTGGCCGATACGGTGTTGATGATCAGATCGAACTTTTCGCCCGCCGCCTTCATCGCCGCCTTGTCCGAGTTGATCAGGAAATGCTTCGCCCCCATCCGCTCGGCGTCGACCTTCTTGCGGTCCGAGGTCGACAGCACCGTCACCTCGGCCCCCATGGCGTTGGCCAGCTTGACCGCCATGTGGCCGAGGCCGCCCAGGCCGATCACCGCGACCTTCGAGCCGGGCCCGACGCCCCACTCCTTCAGCGGGCTGTAGGTGGTGATGCCGGCGCACAGCAGCGGCGCGGCGGCGTCCAGCGGCAGCGCGTCGGGAATGCGCAGCACATAGTTCTGGTCGACCGTGATGCGGTCGGAATAGCCGCCCTGGGTGATGGTCTGACCGACCTCCGCGCCCTTCGGATCGGCCGAGCCGTAGGTCTGGGTCATGCCGGGCGCGCAGTACTGCTCCTCGCCCTCGAGGCAGGCGGCGCAGGTGCGGCAGCTGTCGACCATGCAGCCGACGCCGACCCGGTCGCCGGCCTTGAACCGCGTCACGTTCGCGCCCACCGCCGTGACCACGCCGGCGATCTCGTGGCCTGGCACGATGGGATAGCGCGTCCCGCCGAGGTCGTTCTTCACCACATGCAGGTCCGAGTGGCAGACGCCGCAGAATTTGATCTCGATGGCCACATCGTCCGGGCCGGGATCGCGCCGGTCGAAGCTGTAGGGCGACAGCGGGGCGTCCGCGGCGGTGGCGGCGAAGGCGCGGGTGGCGATGGGCATGAAGAGTCCTTTGACCGGGGTCAGGGGCAGGGGCGCAGATGGGGTTGAACCCGCGGGGTCACCAGGCGTTGCGCCCGTCGACGTGGCGGACCGGTACGGCGTCGAGGTCGAAATCGTCGAACAGCCGGGCGTTCAGGGTGATCCGCGCGGGCCTCGCCTCGCCGTCCTCCGTCGTCCACGCGTCCGACTCGGCGAAGACGCCGCAGCCGCACGTGATGCAATGGTGGAAGGTCATCATCCGGTCGCCCCACTGATAGGCCGCCAGCCGGTCGGGCGTGAGGCTGAACTCGACCTCGCCCGGCGCATAGTAGGCGGCGACCGTCCCGCGCTTGGTGCAGGTCGAGCAGGTGCATTGCGTGACGCTGTCGGGCGCCGGGGCGGTGAACCGTTGCGCCCCGCAATGACAGCTTCCCTGCACCAGCGCGGTCATTCGCCCAGCTTCGCGATCAGCGCCTGCGCCGCCGCCGGATTGCGCACCTTGGCGCCCGCGATGAAGTAGGCGAACACCTCGCCCTTCTTCGCCCACTCCCGGGTCTGTTTCACGATGCCGTCCAGCTCGGCCGGGGACATGCCCGTCGGCTCGTCCTCGCGGCTGGACATCAGCCGGGCGTATTTGAAGTCGGCCGTGTCCTGATCGATCCGAGGCCACTCCGGCGCCTCGTCGTCATGGCCGTAGACGATGGCCGCCCCGTATTTGCGGGCGAGATCGTAGAACTGCTCGTTGTCGAAGGTGCCGCTGCGGACTTCAAGCGCGTGACGCAGCCGCACCCCGTCCTTCTCCTTCGGCAACAGCTTCAGGAAGCCCTCGAAGTCGACCGGGTCGAACTTCTTGGTGGCCATGAACTGCCAGTTGATCGGCCCCAGCTTGTCGCCCAGCACCGTCAGCCCCTGATCGAGGAACCGCTCGAGACTCTCATTGCCCTCGGACAGCACCCTGCGGTTGGTGCAGAAACGGCTGGCCTTGACCGCGAAGACGAAGTCGTCGGGCGTCTCGTCGCGCCACTTCATCCACGTCTCGGGCTTGAAGCCGGAATAGTAGGTGCCGTTGATCTCGATCGAGGTCAGCTTGCCGGAGGCGTATTCCAGCTCCTTCTTCTGGCTCAGCTTCTCCGGATAGAAGACGCCCCGCCACGGCTCATAGGTCCAGCCGCCGATGCCGACTCTGATGGTTCCGGTCATGGTCCTCTCCCTGCTGGGGCGAGACCTAGGACTGCGACGCCGTCGCCACAAGCATCCGGTAGGCCGCCGTCGCCTGCGCCCGCGCCGTCTCGTCGTCCAGCAGACGGCGAGAATGGCCATAGGCCAGCACGATCCCCTTGAACTGGAACACCAGCACCTCCAGCGCCGCATCGTCGGCGTTCGGATTCAGCGTCCGGAACTCGCGCTTCAACACCTTGGCCCAGCGCACCTGACTGGCCTTCAACGTGTCGCGCAGCGGGCCGGGCTGGTCGTCGAGTTCGATCGCCGCCGCCTTCAGCGGACAGCCGCCGGGACGGTCCTCGCCGTCGATCCAGTCCAGTTCGCCCTGGAAGATGCGGTCCAGCCGTTGGCGGCCGGCGGGCAGCGGCTCGGCCGGGTCCCAGACCGCCGCCTTGAAGCGCTCGATCATGGCGTCGACCACCTCGGTCTGCAGCGCCTCCTTGGACTGAAAATGCTTCAGCACCGCGCTCTTGGACACGCCCGCCGCGCCCGCGACGTCCTGCAGGCTGACGGCGGCGAGGCCGCGAACGGTCACCTGCGTCATCGCCTCGTCGATCAGCCGGGCGTGGGTGGCGGCGCCTTTGGGCGGCATCCGGGGCTCTCCCATAACAAAAGTGTCCGAACGGCCACTTTCTTGTTGACTCGAAGTGACCGAGCGGTCACTCATATGTGCACGGTCGGTCACTTTTGCACGAACCGGCCGCCATGACCAGCCCCCCCAAACCAGCCCAGGAGGCTCAGATGCTTCTCATGACCCTGATCTCGGCGACCCTCGCCGTCGCCCAACCCGCCCCGGCTCCCGAAGCCGCCGCCACGCTCTCGGCTCCCGGCGAGGCGCGCCGCCTCGTGCTGGACGGCCGCTCATGGTCCTGCGGCCCCGAGGGCGCGTGCGTGGCCCGCGGTCCCGGCGCCTCGCAGCCCGTCCTGCGCGAGTGCCGCCGCTTCGTCGCCCGCTTCGGCATGGTGACCCGCTACGAGCGGGACGGAATCGCCCTGACCGAGGCCGAACTGGCCCAGTGCAACGCGGCGGCGCGAACCTAGTAGGCGAAGTCGCGATAGATGCGGCTGACGTCGCCCTGCCAATCGCCGTGATACAGCGACAGCAGCCGGTCAGCGGGGGTGATCCCGCTGTCGGCGATGTCTTCCAGCTCCGACAGATAGCCGCGCTCGTCGACCATGCCGCCTGAGAAGCGGGCGCGGTTCTTCAGCCCCTGCTTGGCGATGGCGACCATGTCGACGGCCACCTCGCGCACCGACCGGCCCGCCACTTGGGCCGTCAGGCCCAGCCGGGTGACGTCGCGGCGCAGCCGCTCGTGGTCGGCGATGTCCCAGTCCTTGACCAGGTCCCAGGCCGCGGCCAGCGACGGCGCGTCATAGAGGATTCCGGCCCACAGCGCCGGCAGGCCGCAGATGCGGCTCCACGGCCCGCCGTCGGCGCCGCGCATCTCCAGATAGGACTTCAGCCGCACCTCGGGAAACAGGGTGGTCAGGTGGTCGCCCCAGTCCTTGGCCGTGGCCCGGTCGCCGGGCAGGGCGTCCAGCTTGCCGTCCATGAAGGCCCGGAACGACTGGCCCGACAGGTCGACGTAGCGGTCGCCGCGCTTGGCGAAATACATCGGCACGTCCAGCGCATAGTCGGCGTAGGCCTCGAAGCCGAAGCCGTCGCGGAACACGAAATCGAGCATGCCGGTGCGGTCCGGATCGGTGTCGGTCCAGACGTTGGCCCGCGCCGACAGGAAGCCGTTCGGCTTGCCCTCGGTGAAGGGCGAACAGGCGAACAGGGCGGTGGCGATCGGTTGCAGCGCCAGTGAGGTGCGGAACTTGGCCACCATGTCGGCCTCGCCGTCGAAGTCGAGGTTGGCCTGGATGGTGCAGGTGCGCAGCATCATGTCGAGGCCCAGAGAGCCCCGCTTGGGCATGTAGGCGCGCATGATGTCGTAACGGCCCTTGGGCATCACCGGCACGTCCTCGCGCCGCCACAGCGGATCGAAGCCGGCTCCGAGGAAGCCGAGGTTGAGCTGGTCGGCGACCTGCTTGACCTCCATCAGGTGCTGGCCGGTCTCGTTGCAGATCTCGTGCACGTCCATCAGCGGCGCGCCCGACAGCTCGAACTGGCCGCCCGGCTCCAGCGAGATCGAGGCGGCGTAGCCCTCGGCGTTCTTGCGCTCCAGGGCGATGACGTGATCGCCTTCGTAGACCTGGCTCCAGCCGAACCGGGTCAGCCCCTCCAGCATGGCCTTGATGCCGTTGGGTCCCTCGTAGGCCGGGCGGCGCAGGGTCGATTTGTCGAAGCCGAATTTCTCGTGCTCGGCGCCGATGCGCCACTGGTCCTTCGGCTTGGACCCCTTCGACATGGCGGCGATCAGGTCTTCGCGGGTAAGCGGCGCGGCGTCAGCCATCTGTATCTCTAAGCCCCTCTTGTCGCGGCTAGATGGGCGACCGGACGGCGCCGCTCAAGGGGGCGGCTATCTTTCCCAGTCCCCCACCGCCGCCTGCCACAGCGTCAGGCCGGCCGTCGCCGCCGTATCCGCCCGCAGCACGCGCGGCCCCAGCGACACGGCGGTGGTGAAGGGCAGGGCCCGCAGCCGCTCCCGCTCTTCCGGCGCGAATCCGCCCTCCGGGCCGATCAGGATGGCCCACGGTCCGGCTCCGGCGGCCGTCAGCGCCTGCATCGCCGGCGCCCCGCCCGTCTCGTCGCAGAACATCAGCCTCCGCCCGGCGTCCCAGCCGTCCAGCACCGCCTCCAGCCTCACCGGCAGGTCGATCGCCGGCACGTCCAGCCGCCCCGTCTGTTCGGCGCTCTCGACCGCGATGGCCTCCAGCCGGTCGATCCGCACCCGGTCGCCCTGCGTCCGCCGCGTCGTCACCAGCCCGATCCGCGCCGCGCCCAGCTCGGTGGCCTTCTCGACCGCGAACTCCAGCGCCGCCTTCTTCACCACCGCGATCAGCAGGTGGACGTCGGGCACGGTCGTCTGCGGCCTTGTCTGTTCCTCCGCTCGCAGCACCACGCCCTTCTTGAGCACCTCGGCCACGACGCAGCGCCACTCGCCGTCGACGCCGTTGAACGCCAGCAGGTCATCCCCCGCCTTCAGCCGCATCACCTGCGTCAGGTAGCGCGACTGATCCAGCGTCGGCAGGACCGCCGCGCCGGCGGACAGGGGCTGGGGGACGTGGAGGCGGATCATGGAAGGCTCACGCGGGCATTTGATGAACGCACCAGACTCCGCCACTGTTGGACGGGTCAATGGGAGGGGTGCATGTTTCGCAAGCTTGAGCGATACGCAGGTCCCCTTGCGGCGGCTCTGGCAGGGCTGATTGTTGCTCTCGGGACCTTCGCCCAGTTCGCCCTGCCTTATCCCAGACGTGGGCCTTGGCCCGATGGGTGCTACTTCGGGGACGCGCTGATCGTCTTCATCAGTTGTGGCGAAAGCATTCCCGGATTCGCCGAGCCGGTCCTGACGTGGAGCTGGTATCTGACTTGGGGGTGGTTCTGGCCGGTGACCTTCTTCATTCCGATCGCGCCGGTGATCGGGGTTCCGTTGGCAATTGTCTGGGCGACAGTCCTGGTCCTCGCGGTCAGGTGGGTTTGGAGAACGTTTCGCTCCCGGATGAGACCTAAAGCGTCCGCGCGATCAGCAGCTTCATGATCTCGTTCGTCCCGCCGTAGATCCGCTGCACCCGCGCGTCCTATGACCTCGCCCTGGATGTCGGTGACCCAGTATTTGGCCATCGAGGCCGTCGCGGCGTCCAGCCTGCCCTGCAGGTGCAGCCCCAGGCAGTGGTCGACGAACACCTTCGCCACCGTCAGCTTGGTCTTCACCTCGGCCAGTTTGAACTGGGTGTTCTGGAAGTCGATCACCCGCTTGCCGAAGGCCTTGCGCTCCTTGACGTAGGCGAGGGTTTCCTGAAGGCCCCGCTCGGCCGCCGCCACGCCCTGCACCGCGATGTTCAGCCGCTCCTGCGGCAGCTGCTGCATCAGCTGGATGAAGCCCTGGCCCTCGCCGCCGCCGATGATGTTCTCGCCCGGGACCTTCACCTCGTTGAAGAACAGCTCGGAGGTGTCGTTCCCCTCCATGCCGATCTTGTGCAGATTCCGGCCGCGCTCGAAGCCCTCGGCCCCGTCGGTCTCGACCACGATCAGCGACGTGCCCTTGGCCCCCTCCGACGGATCGGTCTTGGCCACCACGATGATGAAGTTGGCCAGCTGGCCGTTGGTGATGAAGGTCTTGGACCCGTTCACCACATAGCCGTTGCCCTGTTTGATGGCGGTGGTCTTGACGCCCTGCAGGTCGCTGCCCGCGCCCGGCTCGGTCATGGCGATGGCGCCGACCAGCTCGCCCGACTGGAGCCGCGGCAGCCAGCGCGCCTTCTGCTCCTCGGTGCCGTAGTGCCAGATGTAGGGCATGACGATCGCATTGTGCAGCGAGATGCCGAAGTGGTCCGCGCCCTTCCAGCCCAACTGGCGCATCAGCGCGACCTCGTGCCGGTAGTCGCCGCCCATGCCGCCGTCCGCCTCGGGCATCGACAGGCCCAGCAGCCCCGCCTCGCCGGCCTGGCTCCACAGCTCGCGCGGCACCGACGAATTGGCGATCCACGACTGCACCGCCTCGGGCGAGGCATGCTCGTCGATCCATTTGCCGACGCTGTCCGAGAAGAGGGTGATCTCCTCTTCCTGCATGAAGGCGGGTTCGGGGACGTTGAGGACGTTCACGCTCAGAACGCCTCCGCCGGCATCGCCATCAGCACATCCGCGCCGGTCTTGAGCTTGGCCAGATGGGCGCCCGCGTCGGGCAGGATCCGCTCCACGAAATACCGCCCGGTGGCGATCTTGTTGGCGTAGAACGGGTCGGTCGAACCGGCGTCGATCTGCTTCTGCGCCGCCAGCGCCATCTGCGACCACATATAGGCCAGCGCCGTCAGGCCGAAGATGTGCAGATAGTCGGTGCTCGCCGCCCCGGCGTTGTCGGGGTTCTGCATCCCGTTCTGCATCAGCCACATGGTGGCCTCCTGCAGCTTCTTCTTGGCGTCGGCCAGGCCGTCGATGAACGGCTTCACCGTCTCGTCGCCGCCGTGCTCGGCGGTGAAGGCGTCGATCTCGGCGAACCAGGTCATGATCGCCCGGCCGCCGTTGGCCGGCAGCTTGCGGCCCACGAGGTCCAGCGCCTGGATGCCGTTGGCCCCCTCGTAGATCATGGTGATCCGCGCATCGCGCAGATACTGCGACGCCGGGAAATGCTCGGTGTAGCCGCTGCCGCCGTGCACCTGCATGGCCAGCGAGGCGACGTGGAAGCCCTTGTCGGTCAGATAGGCTTTCAGCACCGGCGTGATCAGACCCATGTAGTCATTGGCCTTCTGGGCCTCGGCCTCGTCGTTCGAATGCTGCAGGTCGGCCTGCAGGGCGGTCCACAGGGTGAAGGCCTGGCCGCCCTCGACGAAGGCCTTGGCCTCGAGCAGCATGCGGCGCACGTCGGGGTGGACCATGATGGAGTCCGCCGGACCGTCGGGGTTCTTCGGTCCGGTCAGGCTGCGGCCCTGCAGACGCTCCCTGGCGAACTCCACCGCGGCCTGGTAGGCGGCCGAACCGATCGACAGGCCCTGCAGGCCGGTGCCCAGACGCGCCTCGTTCATCATCACGAACATGGCCGCCATGCCCTTGTTTTCGGTCCCGACCAGCCAGCCCTTGGCGTTCTCATAGGCCATGACGCAGGTGGCGTTGCCGTGGATGCCCATCTTGTGCTCGAGCCCGGCGCAGCCCGCGCCCGCGTTGCGCTCGCCCAGCGAACCGTCCTCGTTGACGAAGACCTTGGGCACCACGAACAGGCTGATGCCCTTGATCCCGGCCGGCGCGCCCTCGATCCGGGCCAGCACCAGGTGGATGATGGAAGTCGTGCTCGCCCGACGAGATCCAGATCTTCTGGCCGGTGATGGAATAGCTACCGTCGCCGTTCGGCACGGCTTTCGTGCGGATCAGGCCCAGATCCGTGCCGCACTGCGGCTCGGTCAGGTTCATGGTGCCGCCCCATTCGCCGGTCGCCATCTTCGGCAGGTACATGGCCTTCTGCTCGGGACTGCCGTTGGCGTTCAGCCCCCAGTAGGCGCCGGCCGTCAGGCCCGGATACATCGAGAAGGCGGCGCTGGCGGCGGCGGTGAACTGGCCGAAGGCCATGGCCACGACCGAGGGCATGCCCTGTCCGCCATGCTCGGGCAGGGCCGACAGGGCGGGCCAGCCGGCCTCGACCATGGCCTTGTAGGCTTCCTTCCAGCCGGTCGGGCCGGTGACCTTGCCGTTATCCCATTTGCAGCCTTCCTGATCTCCGACCCGGTTCAGCGGGGCGATGACCTCCTCGGCGAATTTGGCGCCTTCCTCGAGGATCTGGCCGACCAGCTCCGACGAGACGTCGGCGAAGCCGGGCTGGTTGGCGTAGCGGTCGATTTCCAGCACCTCGTTCAGGATGAACGTCAGGTCGCGGACAGGCGCCTTGTAGGCCATGGAGTTACGCTCTCGCTTTGAAGGGCTGGAGGTTGTTGTCCGGGTTGAGGCGCGCCTTGAGCAGGTTGGCGTATTCCTCGGCGCCCGGCAGCAGATCGGGGCGATGTTCGCCCAGCTTCCGCTCCATCACGGCGCAGGCTTCCTCGGCCGTCTCGATGGCGGCGTCGAGGTCCTCGCGCTGCTGCTTCAGCGCGGCGATCTGGGCCCGGTGGCGGCGCAGGGCGACGGCCATCTGGTGGGCGTTGTGATTGTCGTGGTCGTAGAGATCCAGCATCTCCTGGATCTCCTGCAGCGAGAAGCCGATGCGGCGTCCCCGCAGGATCAGCTTCAGCCGGGCCCGGTCGCGGGCGTCATAGACCCGCGTCTGGCCCTTCCGCGCCGGGGTTAGCAGCCCCTTGTCCTCATAGAAGCGCAGCGCGCGCGCCGTCGCCCCGAACTCGCGGCAGAGCTGGCGGATCGAATAGGTGCGATGATCGTCGGCGGTCGCCATGCCCGCCAGATAAGCCGATCTTTACGTGCACGTAAAGGGAAGGTTTGCGGGCGGTCGCGAAGCCCATCCCGATCGTCATCCTCGGGCTTGACCCGAGGATCAGACCGTCCGGTGCTCCGTGTCCAGGGAAAGCGGCGCGATCTCGAGGCCCACCCCGACACGCAGCGCGGCCCAACGCCTGATCCTCGGGTCAAGCCCGAGGATGACGACGGTGGGTGAAAGGTGGGGGCGGTGGCCCGTGGGCTAGCGGACTTCCCGCGCGCGGTGCCACAGCACCGGCGCGGTCATGGCGATCAGCACCAGGTTGGTCAGCGCCAGCCCACCTTCGAGGCCGGCGGCGTGCAGGCCCAGCATGACCACCTCCAGCGCCAGCAGGCCGCCGGCGGCCATCACCAGCAGCGGACGGCCGTGCTTCCACGACACCAGCGGCGCGAGGATCAGGACGGCGAGGACGATCTCGGCCACGCCGAGACCGCGCACCATATTCTCCGCCACCAGCGCCGGCCATTTCATCAGCTCGACCAGATTGGTCATCGGCTCGGACAGTTTGGCGTAGCCGGCGGCGATGAAGAACATCGCCAGCCAGCCCTGCAGCGTCCAGAGCGTCAGATTGCGATAGCTGGCGGCGAGGCGCGAGCGGGCGGGGGTGAGGACCTGAGAAGTCATTTTCTGTGACGCCGGAGAAGGGGCGCTCGTTCTATTGGCAACAGTTGCGATGTCGGATCGCGGGGTCAGGTTCGCAAGGGCGCGAAGCGAGGCCGTAACCATCCGTGAACGCCTTCTGCATGAGCCCAACGGCCAAAGCGTGGCCGTATTCATAAATCTCTGTAATGCGGCGTCCGTTTCGGGGGCCTTAAGAGCGGAGCGCCCCACGCATGTCGGGGGTGGCATGACGGCTGTCCTCTGAGGAGCGTCCGGTCTGCGCCGGTTTCTCCCTGACTACCGCCACCCTGCTGACAGCCTGCTGTCAGCAGCCGGTCAGACCCCAGGCTTCGCGAGCGCTGGCCAGCCGCTCCAGCTTGGCGCGGAACGGCGCCCAGTCGTCGTCGGCGTCGATCGCCGCCCAGATCGCCTCGACCTCGTCGATCAGCATTTCCTCGGGTTCGGGCGCCGCGAACATCGGATGCTCCAGCCGCTCGGGCCGGTCCGGTTCGTGTTCGAACAGGGCGAAGCGGAAGGCGTCGAAGGCCTCGCCCTGCCAGAGCTTCGCCCGCGGGCCGCCGAGCGCCCGCGCCGACGAGGCGAAGCCGCCGAACCAGTCGAAGAACAACGGCTCCCAGCGCAGCGCCTCGCCGCCTTCGCGTAGCAGCGCCAGCGTCGTGTCCAGCAGCCGCTGGTCCGCCGCCTCGCCCAAACTGGCGACCCCGAGCCGGGCCAGGAAGGCCGCCCGCAGTTCGCGGATATAGGCCGGGCCGAAGCCGTTCAGCGCGTCGGTCAGCGGCTCGACCTCGGCCACCAGCTTCAGCGCCCCGCCCAGCTGGGTCAGGGCCCAGAACACAGCCTCGGGCTGGCGGGCGAAGGCGTAGAGGCCGAACTGGTCGAAATAGGCCGCCGTGAAGCCGGGCTCGTAATACGGCAGGAAGCGCCACGGGCCGTAGTCGAAACTCTCGCCGGTGACGTTCAGATTGTCGGTGTTGAGCACCCCGTGCGCGAACCCGGCCGCGATCCAGCGGGCGGTCAGCCGGGCCGAGGCCTCGACCACCTTGCGCAGGAAGCCGGGGGTGTCCCCGGCCGCGACGTCCGGGTGATAGAGCGCCCGGGCGTGCTCGACGAGCGCCTCGATCATGTCCGGCCGGCCGATGTAGGCGGCGCGCTGGAAGGTCCCGAAGCGGACGTGGCTGTGCGACAGCCGGACCAGCACGGCCGACCGCGTCGGCGACGGCTCGTCGCCCCGCTCCAGCGCCTCGCCGGTCTCGATCAGGCTGAACGCGCGGCTGGTCGGCACGCCCAGCGTTTCCAGCATCCCGGCCGCCAGCACCTCACGCACCCCGCCCTTGAGGGTCAGCCGCCCGTCGCCGCCCCGCGACCATGGCGTCTGTCCCGAGCCTTTGGTGCCGAGGTCCAGCAGCCGACCGTCATCGGCCCGCAGTTGCGCCGCCAGGAAGCCCCGCCCGTCGCCGAGGTCGGCGTTGTAAGTGCGGAACTGGTGGCCGTGATAGCCCATCGCGACCGGCCCCGG
Source organism: Caulobacterales bacterium (assembly GCA_016183935.1). GTDB lineage: Bacteria > Pseudomonadota > Alphaproteobacteria > Caulobacterales > Caulobacteraceae > Brevundimonas. Next base: position 38,808 of record JACPDR010000003.1, on the reverse strand, counting down.
CTGGCCGGGCAGGGGCTCGAACCGGCCGAAATGGGCGATCCATTCCGCGTCGGTCAGCGTCTCCAGCCCGACGGTGGCGGCGGCCCGGTCGTTGCGAAAACGCAGGCGGGTCTCCGGAAAGTCCGCCGCCCGCACGGCGTCGCCATAGTCCTCCCCGAGATCGAAGAAGCGCGGTTCGGGACGGTAGGCGGGGGACTCGGGCATCGACGGCAGATGCGGTCTTTGGGCGCGCGGGGCAACCGCGGCGGTTCAGATCGCGCCACGGGTTGAACCGGCGGGGCCGCGCCCGGTAGTGTGCCGGCAGAGATCAGGCCCGTCCGTCGTTCGCGGCGCCGCTGGGCCAGGCCGGCGCCCGCATCCGCGGCGCGAACCCGGTCCGGCGCCCGTCGATAACCGGGCGCCACGACAGACCTTTCCAGTTCGGAGGCCTCCGTGGCGCGCAAGATCACCCTCGATTTCCTCAAGACCGAAGCCGCGTCCGGCGCGGTGCTGGGCCTCGCCGCCCTGACCGCCCTGATCATCGCCAACTCGCCCCTGTCCGGGACCTATTTCGCCTGGCTGAAGAGCGAGCATGTGCTCCAGGTCGGACCGCTGCTGCTGGAGCTGTCGGTCACCGAATGGATCAAGGAAGGCCTGATGGCGGTCTTCTTCCTCGTCGTCGGGCTGGAGATCAAATACGAGATTCTCAGGGGCGAACTCAGCGATCCGAAGAAGCTGGCCACGCCGGTGCTGGCGGCCCTGGGCGGCATGGTCGCGCCGGCGCTCGTCTATCTGGCTGTCTCCGGCATGATGGACGGCCCGAGCGGCGGCTGGCCCATTCCGCTGGCCACCGACATCGCCTTCGCCCTGGCCGTGTTCGCCGTGGCCGCACGCAGCCTGCCGTCGTCGCTGCGGGTCTTCCTGCTGACCCTGGCCATCGTCGACGACCTCGGCGCCATCGCCCTGATCGCCGCCCTGTTCTCGAGCGGCGTGGTCTGGCAGCCGTTGGTCTGGATCGTCGGCCTGCTGCTCGCCGGCGGCGTCATGGCCCGCGCCGGCAAGATTCCGGCGCCGTTCTGGGTGCTGGGGTTCGCCCTGGTCTGGTATCTGACCGTGCTGTCCGGCTTGTCGACCTCGCTGACCGCGGTGGCCTTCGCCGCCATCGTCCCCGTCAACGACCGGCGCGGCGACGGCCAGAGCCCCCTGCGCGAGGCGATGCACGACCTGCACCCCTATGTCGCCTACCTGGTCCTGCCGCTGTTCGCCTTCGCCAAGGCCGGCGTCAGCTTCGGCGGCCTGTCGCTGGAGCAGGCGTTCGCCCCGCTGGTCATCGGCGTGGCGCTGGGCCTGTTCGTGGGCAAGCAGATCGGCGTCTTCGGAGCGGCCTGGCTGGCCTCGGCGCTGAAGATCGGACGCCGTCCGACCGGCTCGACCTGGCTGGAGCTGTACGGCGTCAGCCTGCTGTGCGGCGTCGGCTTCACCATGAGCCTGTTCATCGGCATCCTGGCCTTTCCCGGGGCCATCGACTCGCCCGAGCAAGTCGAGGTGAAGTTGGGCGTGCTGGGCGGATCCTTCCTGTCGGCTGTCGCGGGCGCCCTGGTGCTGGCGGTTGCAGGGCGCCGGCGCAAGAATTTGGCCGGGAAGCTCACGGATACTGGCGAATAGCGGGCGAATATTGACGTAGGGTCATCCGTTTCTGTCGCTTTTGCGTCACAGTGGGGCAAGCGGCACGGCGGAAATGAGGCCCCTCGGCGCCCCGGCGCTTGTGGCGGAGTCCGGCTTGGATTACCCCGAATGCTGGAGTTTCCGCGCTCCGCAAGAAGAGCGCGGGCCAGGGATCAGGAAACGCCGCGGCAACCCGTTCCATGCGGGACCCGGCCAATGTCGGGGAGCCGTGCATGCGCCTTACCAACCTTCTTCGCACCACCGCGTCGGCCGCCGTCGTCGGCGCCGTCGCCTTCGGCTTCGCCGGCGTCGCCCAGGCCCAGGATGGCCAGGCCGCCACGACCGTCGACGACATCATCGTCACCGCCCAGAAGCGCGAGCAGAACCTTCAGGACGTGCCGATCGTGGTCACCAGCCTGTCGCAGGAGACCCTGCAGGACGCCGGTGTCCGCGACATCAAGGACCTGCAGATCCTGACCCCGGGCCTGACGGTCACCTCGACCTCGTCGGAAGCCTCGACCACGGCCCGTATCCGCGGCGTCGGCACGGTCGGCGACAACCCGGGCCTCGAAAGCTCGGTCGGCGTGGTCATCGACGGCGTCTACCGTTCGCGCAACTCGGTCGGCTTCGGCGATCTGGGCGAACTGCAGCGCATCGAGGTGCTGAAGGGACCGCAGGGCACGCTGTTCGGCAAGAACACCTCGGCCGGCGTCATCAACATCATCACCGAGGCTCCGTCCTTCACGCCCGGCTTCAACGCCGAGGCCACCGTCGGCAACTACGGCGCCATGGCCGTCTCCGGTTCGGTCACCGGCCCGATCAGCGACACCCTGGCCTTCCGCCTCTACGCCGGACGCCGTCTCCGCGACGGCTTCATGAATATCGACACCGGCGACGGCCCCCGCCAGGAAACGGACGACAACAACCAGGACTTCGGCACCGTCCGCGGCCAGCTGCTGTGGCTGCCCAACGACAACACCTCGGTCCGGGTCATCGCCGACTATTCGTCGCGTGACGAATACTGCTGCATCGGCACGCAGATCCGCACCGGTCCGACCTATCCGTTCGTCAACCTGCTGTCGGACGGTCCGGGCCAGCGTCCGCCGGCCGCCGGCTTCGGCGTGCTGCCTTTCGACCGCACCGGCTACGCCAACCGCGCGAGCGGCCAGGAAGTCGAGGACAAGGGCGTCTCGGTCGAAGCCAACTTCGACATGCCGTCGATGTTCGGCGGGGCCACCCTGACCTCCGTCTCCTCGTGGCGTAAGTGGACGTCCAGCCTCGGCCACGAGATCGACTACACCGGCGCCGACATCGCCTATCGCGAACAGGACGGCGACTTCGGCTTCTCGGTCGAGAACCTGACCCAGGAGTTCCGCCTCGCCGGGTCCACGGACAGCCTCGACTGGCTGGTCGGCGTCTTCGCCACCAAGGAAGACATCGGCCGCACCGACAGCTGGTATTTCGGCGACGACTACACGCCCTTCCTGTCGTTCCTGCTCAGCGCCCGCCTGAACGCGGCCAATCCGGCCCTGCCGATCAGCCCGAACACCATCGGCTGCTACACGCGGCCGGCCCAGACGCCGGTCGGATTCGGGACCTGCCTGGGCACCGGCGGCGCCATCGGCGGCGGCGGCCCGGGCTTCATCGTCGGCCAGGGCTTCGAGGACACCTACGAGCAGGAATCGACCTCCTTCGCGGTGTTCACCAACAACACCTGGCACGTCACCGAGGCGTTCGATCTGACCCTCGGCCTGCGCTACACGATGGACGACAAGTCGCTGACCGGTCAGCAGACCAACACCAACGGCAACGGCGGCACCTGCGCCGCCGCCCTGGGCAACGCCGGTGCCATCGGCGCGGTGCTGGGGGCGGGCAACGCCGCCACCGTCATCGGCAACTTCTGCCTGCCGTGGGCCAACGTCTTCTTCAACAACCGCGCCGTCGCCGAGGAATTCGACGACACCGAGCTCAGCGGCACGATCAAGGCCTCCTACCGCCTGAACCCGTCGGTCCTGACCTATGTGTCCTACGCCCGCGGCTACAAGAGCTTCGGCTACAACCTCGATCGCGTTCAGGCCGGCATCACCCCGGTGGCCTCGACCCTGTTCCCGTCGGAAGTCGTGGACAGCTACGAAGCCGGCGTGAAGATGACGCTGCTGGATCGCACCCTGCTGCTCAACGCCACCTACTTCGACCAGACGTTCGAGGACTTCCAGCTCAACACCTTCCTCGGCACCGCCTTCGTGGTGGAGTCGATCCCCGAGCTGACCTCGCGCGGGGTCGACGCCGACTTCGTGTGGTTCTCGCCCGTCGAGGGCCTGAGCTTCCAGGGCGGCGTCACCTGGACCGAGGCCGAATACGGCGAGTTCACCGCCGCCGACCTGGCCAGCCCCGGCAACTTCCCGCAGCTGTCGCTGCTGCCGGGCTCCACGGCATCCTTCGCGCCGGAATGGTCCTCGACCCTGTCGATCAACTTCGACCGCGACGTCGGCAACAACCTGCGCGCGGGCTTCAGCCTCGCCGGCAAGTACATGACCGAGTACAACACCGGCTCGGACCTGATCCCGTTCAAGCAGCAGGACGCCTTCGCCACCCTCAACGGGCGCGTCATGCTCGGCAGCGCGGATGAGCGCTGGACGGCGGAGTTCTGGGTCCAGAACCTGACCGACGAGGAGTACATCCAGGTCGCCTACAACGCCCCGCTCCAGGGCTCGGCGTTCCAGAGCACGATCCAGCCGAACGGCACCTACTACAACCCGGCGCTGGACTCCCAGACCTACGACGCCTTCCTGGGCGCTCCGCGGACCTACGGCGCCACCCTGCGCTTCAAGTACTGACCGGTTCGCCGGCAGGCGGAACGAAAGAGCCGGCCGGGGGAAACCCCGGCCGGCTTTGCTTTGTCGGGCGCCTTCGGCCTGGGGGCGTCAGATCACCGGGCGGGCGACGGAGGCGGCCGACTGGAAGCGCAACTCCCAGACCGGCAGCATCGGCACCGCCAGGGAGTGGACATAGGTGGCGTGGAGGTTGGTGATACGCAGGCCGGGCGTGGCCGAATCCTCGCTGATCGAGACGCTGATCTCCGGATCGGCGAACTCGTCCAGCCGCGCGCGCATGGCGGCCTCCACCTGGGAGGCGGTCAGGTCCGGGTCGATCGACAGGGCCCGGGCCGACTCGTCCAGCGCATAGCGGACGGAAGAAGCGCAGTGCAGGGCCCAGCCCACCTGGAAGAGGCCGAACAGGAGGACGATCAGCAGCGGCGCGATCATGCCGAATTCGACCGCGGAGGCTCCCGAGGTGTCGCCGGCCAGGGCGCGGGGGCTGCGGGGATTAGCGGACACGGACCAGCTCGGTGGCCGTGCGGCCGATCATCTGGTCGGGGTCGCCGGTCGCGGCGCGGATCTCGACATAGACCGAAGGCGGCTCGCCCGAGGGGCACAGCACCGCACAGCCGCCGACGGCGTCTCCGCAGGCGCAGGATTCAGCGACCGTGATTTCGTAGGTCTCCGGCATCGCCTCCCAGGACCGCTCGACCACGGTCCGGACCAGGGCCGTGTCGGCGCCGCCGGCGCGCAGGTAATCGGCGCCGGCATGAACCGCGGAGCGCATGCGCGCCACCGCCGTGATGTCACTCCACACCAGGGTCAGGACGGCCAGGACCGCGGCCAGAACCGGAGCCACCAGGGCGAACTCGACCGCCGATCCGCCGCGCTCGTCGCGGGCCAGCCGATGAAGCGTCTGCGCGCTCATTCGACGATCCTGATCAGCTGCTGGCCGGGCAGGGCGGTCATGCCGCGGGCGGTGCAGTCGACGGCGATGTCGGCGGTTCCGCTCCAGGCGACGGTGCGGGCGACGATCTGCATACAGCCGCCGTCGCCGGCGAAATTGCCCGCGTATTCGACGTCCTGGCTGGCCAGGTAGAGGGCTCCGGTGAGGCTGGAGCCGGCGCCGCCGTTGAACAGGTGGGACTGCCGCTGGCCCTCGCGGTCGGCGAAGAACAGCAGGCCGGCGTAAGGTCCCGCGGTCGGAGCCGAGAGCGTGATCGTCGCCGTGCCGTTGAAGCGCGTGCCGACGCCGTCGCCGAGAAAGATCGTCACCCCTTCGCCGGTGATGTTGGCGAGGGCGTTGGTGCGGAAGTCGCCACCCTCGACGTAGTAGACCCCCGGCTCCAGATGCACGTCGCCGCGCAGGTTGAGGCCGTTGCAGTAGCGGCCGGGCAGCAGCACCGCGCCATTGCCGTTGAGGCAGCCGCCGGACGGCGTCGGCTCCGGCACCAGACGGTAGGGGTCGGCGACCGGGGGGGCGCGGGTCACCGGCTCGGCGCATTCCGTCAGCACCAGCGACGAGGTCGCCGAAACCCCGCCGCCGGAGATCAGGCAGGGCGTCTCGAGGCGCGAGGCGCCGCCGAGGTCGATGGCGGTGTCGGCGATCGAGTTGGCCACGACGCTGCATCCCTGCAGCCTCAGGCTCGCCGAGCCGCGCATGGACACCGCCGAGGCGGCGCCCGGATCGAGCGCGATGACGCAGGCGTTCGAGGTGGTTTCGTAGATGGCGACGGAGCGGGCCCCGGCCCAGACGAGCGAACCGTCGAACAGGCCGCTGAAGAACCGGTCCTGCTGCTCGGTCAGCACCACCTCGACCGCCTGCGGCTGCTGGAAGGCGCCGGTGGTTGGCGGGGTGTTGACGGTCATCGTCCCTACGGCGAGATCGAAGCCGTTGTCGCCCGCCTCGCGGCCGGCGGCGGCGGTCACCGTGGTCTCGGCTCGGCCGGCGCGCATCTCGATGGCGGCGGCGTAGGCGGCCGCGTCGGCGGCGGCCTGCAGCTCCAGATCGCGGAAATACCAGTAGAGGGTGTCGACCCCATAGGCGGCGCCCCCGACGACCAGGGGCATGGCCAAGGCGGCGATAATCGCCACGTTGCCGTCCCGGCGGCGCAGAAACCTACGGACGAAAGCTAACCCGCACATGCCGCCACGTTTGCGGTCGGGAGCCTGAAGTAAGTCCAAACAAACGACCTTAAGCCGCGTTCACCCTGCCTTCGGAATACGGTCCCTCCCGGGGTCGGCCCGCGCTGTGCGGGCCGCCCCGGTCCCCGTGCGGTGTCGCTACTCCGCCGGCTCCGGCTCCGGCGCCGTGCGGTTCGGCTCATGACGCTGGCTGGCGAAGATCTTGCCCAGGCGCCGGGCGAAGAAGCCCGAGATGTCGTCCACGATCGTGAATATCGGCGGGATGAACAGCAGCGACAGGAAGGTCGACGAGATCAGGCCCCCGACCACCGCGATGGCCATCGGCGAACGGAACTCCACATCGGCGCCCCAACCCAGCGCCACGGGCAGCATGCCGGCGCCCATGGCGAAGGTGGTCATAAGGATGGGCCGCGCCCGCTTGTGGGCGGCGTCCATGATGGCGTCGAAGCGCTTCATCCCGCCCTTCTCGGCCATGACGATGTAGTCGACCAGCAGGATCGAGTTCTTGGCCGCGATGCCCATCAGCATCAGCACCCCGATCAGGGACGAGATCGAGAAGCTGGAGCCCGCGATCATCAGCGCCACGAACGCCCCGCCGATGGCCAGCGGCAGCGAGGCCATGATGGTGACCGGATAGGCGAAGCTGCGGAACAGCAGCACCAGCACGGCGTACATCAGCAGGATGCCGGTTGCGAAGGCGATGGCGAAGCCGGTGATCATCTCCTGGATGAACTCGGCGTCGCCGGCCGGCACCTGGCGCACCCCGGCGGGCAGGTTCTTCACGGACGGCAGTTGCTGGACGGCCGCCGCGGCCTCGCCGGTGCGGATGCCGTCGAGTTCGGCCGTGATCGAGGCGATCCGGGCGCGGTCCTGGCGCAGCACCTGCGAAGGGCCGGCTCCGAACTGGATATCGGCCACGGCGCTGAGCGGAACGGCCCCGCCCGTATTGGTCGGCACGCGCAGGTTCTCGAGCACCGACAGGTCCTCGCGGGCGTCGGAGGTCAGCTGCAGCCGGATCGGCACCTGGCGGTCGCCCAGATTGTATTTGGGCAGGTTCTGGGCGATGTCGCCGATCGTGGCGACGCGGATGGTCTGCGAGATGTCGCGGGTCGAGACCCCCATCAGGGCGGCCTGGTCCGGCCTCGGCTTGACGAGGATTTCGGGCCGCGCGATCGAGGCGGTGTTGACGACGTTGGCCAGGCCCGGAACGGTCCGCATCTCGGCCTCGATCCTGCGGGCCGCGGCCTGCAGCGCCTCCGGATTGTCGCCCAGAACGGCGAATGTATAGGACGTCCCGTCCGACGGTCCGCCGCCCTGGTTGCCGGTTCCGGCCCCGATGCGGGCGCCCGGAATGGATTTCCATCCGTCGACCATTTCGCGGGCGAATTCCTGCTGGCTGAGCGTCCGCTCGCCCTTGTCGACCATGTCGGCGTAGATGTTGGCCTGGTTGACCTCCTGCCCGCCGATCTGCGCGAAGACGGAGGTCACCTCGGGGCGTTGCTGCAGATCGCGGGTGAGGCGCTGGACGATGGCGTCGGTCTGGCGCAGCGTCGCGCCGGGCGGCAGCTCGACCGAGAAGGCGGCCCGCGACTCGTCGCCCGAAGGCGAGAATTCAAACGGCACCTGGGTGGCCAGGAAGCCGCAGCCGAAGAATAGCGCGGTGCCCATGCCGAACACCTTCCACCGGTTGCCCACCGACCAGCGCAGCGCCTTCAGGTAACCGCTCATCCAGAACGGATCGGCGTCTTCGTGCTTGGTGTGCTTGAGCAGGTAGGCGGCCATCAGCGGCGTCAGCGTCCGCGCCACGATCAGCGAGAAGGCCACGGCGACGCAGGCGGCCAGGGCGAAGGCCTTGAAGAACTGGCCGATGATGCCGGGCATGAAGCCGACCGGCGCGAACACCGCAATGATGGTGGCGGTGGTGGCCACGACGGCCAGGCCGATCTCGTCGGCCGCCTCCATCGAGGCGTTGTAGGGCGACTTCCCGTCCCGCATGTGCCGGACGATGTTCTCGATCTCGACGATGGCGTCATCGACGAGGATGCCGACCGTCAAGGACAACGCCAGCAGGGTGACCACGTTGAGCGACTGGTCCAGGGGCCCGAGGATGGCGAAGGCCGGTATCAGCGACAACGGCATGGCCATGGCGGTGATGAAGGTGGCCCGCCAGTCGCGCAGGAAGATGAACACCACGACGACGGCGAGCGCCGCGCCCAGCAGCAGGGCTTCGAGGGAGGCGATATAGCTCTCCTCGATGTATTCGACGCTGGCGGTGACCTGTTCGATGGTCAGTTCGGGGTGGGCCTCGTCGATCTCGGCGACGCGCTCGCGGACCCGGTCGGCCACCTTGACCTCGCTGGCCGTGCGCGAGCGCAGGAAGTTGAAGGTCACGGCCTCCTGGCCGTTGTAGCGGGCCAGGCGGCGCGGTTCGCTCCAGTGGTCCTCGACCGTGCCGAGGTCACCGAGCCGCACCGATCGGCCGCCGGCCAGCGGCACCAGGGTCTCGCGCAGTTCCTCGATCGAGCCGGCCGCGCCGAGGGTGCGGATCGACCGTTCGGCGCCCGAAATCGTCACCCGTCCCCCGGGCAGATCGCTGTTCACCGATGTCAGGGCCTGGCTGACCGAGGCGGCGGTCAGGCCGTAGGAGGCGAGCCGGTCCGGATCCAGTTCGACGCGGATCTCGCGGTCCACCCCGCCCGAGCGGTTGACCTCGCCGACGCCGCTGATCGACAGCAGCGACCGGCTGACCTCGTTGTCGATGAACCAGCTGAGCTCCTCCGGCGTCATCGTCGCCGAACGGACCACCCAGGTGATCAGGGCGTCGCCGGTGATGTCGATGCGCTGGACGCTGGGCTCCTGCATGTCCTGCGGCAGGTCGGCGCGCAGGCCGCTCATGGCGTTGCGGACGTCGTTGGTGGCCCGCTCCGTATCGGTGCCCAGCTCGAACTCGATCGTGGTCACGGACGAGCCGTCGGTGATCTGCGAGTTGATATGGCGGACGCCCGACAGGCCGGCGAGGGAGTCCTCGATCAACCGGGTGACCTGGACTTCCATCTCGCTGGGGGCCGCGCCCGGACGACCCGCGGCGACCAGCACCAGCGGGAAGTCGATGTCGGGATTGTTGTTGATCCGCATCCCCATGAAGCCGTTGACGCCCGCCAGCGTCAGCAGCACAAACATGAGGATGATCGGGATCGGATTCTTGATCGACCAGGACGAGATGTTCTTCATGGCCGGGGCCTACTTCTTGGCCGCGGCGGGGGCGCGGGCGGCGGGCGGCGCGGCGGCGGTCCTGGCGGGCGCGACGGTGACCCGGTCGCCCTCTCCGAGGAAACCGGCCCCCTCGACCACGACACGCACGCCGGCCTCGACGCCGGTGACGGCGGTGCGGTCGGTGGTCCGCGAGAGGACGGTGACCGGCTGGAAGCGGGCCCGGCCGTCGGTTCCCATGACGAAGACGCCGGGGCGGTTCTCGCGATAGAGCACGGCCGCGGTCGGCACGGTGACGGCGGGCTGGTCGCCGACCTGGATGCGGGCCCGGGCGAACATGCCGGGCCGGAAGCCGCTGCCGGACACGGCGATGCGGGCCACGCCCAGCCGGGTCTCGGCGTTCACCTCGGGGGTGACGATGCGGACCGTTCCGGCGGCCTCGCCGACCTGGTCGGACGAGATCACGGCGGACTGGCCGGCGCGGACCAGATGCAGCTCGGTCTCCGGCACCTGGGCGTCGAGCTCGAGGCGGCCGTCGCGCACGATGCGGAACAGCTCCGTCCCGGCGGAGACGATCTGGCCGCGGGTGACGCTGCGGCTGATCACCAGCCCGGACACCGGCGCGCGGATGGTCGCCTGGGCCAGGCGGGTGCGGGTCTCCGACAGCGAGGCCTGGGCGGCGGCGAGGTTGGCGTCCGAGGCGCGCTTGTTGGCCAGGGCCGTATCCAGCGACGCCTGGCTGAGGAAGCCGCGCTCCTTCAGTTCCTGGGCCCGGTCGAGCGCGGCCTGGTCGCGGGCGGCGTTGGCCTGGGCGGTCTGCACGGCCGCCTGTTGCTGGCGCAGCTGGGCGCGCAGCAGGGCGTCGTTGAGCTGGACCAGCGGCTGGCCCTGGCGGACATAGCGGCCCTCATCGATATAGACGGCGGTGGCGGTCAGGCCGCCGGTCTCGGCCCCGACCGGCACCTCTTCCCAGGCGGAAATGGTGCCGGAGGCCGTGACGGTGCGCGGCAGGTTCTGGAGCGAGGCCGTGGCGACGGTGACCGTCAGGCTGCTGCCGCCGGTGGCGCCCGCCTTGGTCTCGGCCTTCTTGGCCGCGTCGTCGCCCGCGCCGCAGGCACCGAGCATCAGGGCCAGAGTCAGGACGGCCGCGCCGGCCCAGCTGTTCCGCATCATGTTCGCCACGTCCGATCCCCATGCAGCGCGGAGGGGGAGCCGCGCGCCTGTCGTTGGCCGCCGGTCGCGGCGAACCTTGTCATCGACCGTTGAATAGCCGTTTCGCGACCGCTTCTCAAACGCCAATGCGGCGCCTTACGGCGATGTAATCCGCCACAAAAACAGTAGCGGACCGCGTCTGAACGCCGTCCGCGTTGGCGATCCGGCCCCGCCGTGCTACCGGCGCGGCCATGACGACCCCTCCCATCGAACGCATCCGGAATTTCAGCGTGGTCGCGCACATCGACCACGGCAAATCGACGCTGTCCGACCGCCTGATTCAGTTCACCGGCGGGCTGACCGCGCGCGAAATGTCGGCGCAGGTGCTCGACAACATGGATATCGAGAAGGAGCGGGGGATCACCATCAAGGCGCAGACCGTGCGCCTGAACTACAAGGCGAAGGACGGGCTCGACTACGTCCTCAACCTGATGGACACCCCCGGCCACGTCGACTTCGCCTATGAGGTCAGCCGCTCGCTGGCGGCCTGCGAGGGCTCCCTGCTGGTCGTCGACGCCTCCCAGGGGGTCGAGGCCCAGACCCTGGCCAACGTCTATCAGGCCATCGACAACGACCACGAGATCGTCCCGGTCCTCAACAAGATCGACCTGCCCGCCGCCGAGCCCGAGCGGGTCCGCCAGCAGATCGAGGACGTCATCGGCATCGACGCTTCCGACGCCGTGCTGTGCAGCGCCAAGTCCGGCATCGGCATCGAGGACGTGCTCGAGGCCATCGTCACCCGCCTGCCGGCCCCCAAGGGCGACCCCAACGCCCCGCTCAAGGCCCTGCTGGTCGACGCCTGGTACGACCCCTACCTCGGCGTCGTCGTGCTGGTCCGCGTCTTCGACGGCACGCTGCGCGCCGGCCAGCGCGTCAAGATGATGCAGAACGGCTCGACCCACCTGATCGACCGCGTCGGCGTCTTCCTGCCCAAGAACACCCCGGTCGAGTCACTCGGCCCCGGCGAGGTCGGTTTCATCACCGCCCAGATCAAGGAGGTCGCCCACGCCGCCGTCGGCGACACCATCACCGACGAGAAGAAGCCCACCGCCGAGCCGCTCAAGGGCTTCAAGGAGGTCCAGTCGGTGGTCTTCTGCGGCCTCTTCCCGGTCGACGCCGCCGACTTCGAGGACCTGCGCGCCGCCATCGGCCGCCTGCGCCTGAACGACGCCTCCTTCACCTATGAGATGGAGTCCAGCGCCGCCCTCGGCTTCGGCTTCCGCTGCGGCTTCCTCGGCCTGCTGCACCTCGAGATCATCCAGGAGCGGCTCAGCCGCGAGTTCAACCTCGACCTGATCGCGACCGCCCCGTCGGTGGTCTACAAGATCGGCCTGCGCGACGGCTCCGAGATGGAACTGCACAATCCCGCCGACCTGCCCGACGTGATGCAGATCCTCAGCATCTCCGAGCCGTGGATCAAGGCCACCATCCTGACCCCCGACGAATACCTTGGCGGCGTCATCAAGCTGTGCCAGGACCGCCGCGGCCAGCAGGTCGAGCTGTCCTACGTCGGCAGCCGCGCCCTGGTGGTCTACGAACTGCCGCTCAACGAGGTGGTCTTCGACTTCTACGACCGGCTCAAATCCATCTCCAAGGGCTACGCCTCCTTCGACTACGAGCTCAGCGACTACCGCGAGGGCGACCTGGTCAAGATGAACATCCTCGTCAATTCCGAGCCGGTCGACGCCCTCTCCATGCTGGTCCACCGCGGGCGGGCCGAGATGCGCGGCCGCTCGATGGTCGAGAAGATGAAGGAGCTGATCCCGCCCCACCTGTTCGTCATCCCGATCCAGGCGGCCATCGGCGGCAAGATCATCGCCCGCGAGACGGTGCGCGCGCTGCGCAAGGACGTGACCTCGAAATGCTACGGCGGCGACGCCACCCGCAAGAAAAAGCTGCTCGAGAAGCAGAAGGCCGGCAAGAAGCGGATGCGCCAGTTCGGCAAGGTGGAGATCCCGCAGGAAGCCTTCATCGCCGCGCTGAAGATGGACGAGGATTGACCCCATGACCGCCCCCTCCGCCTTCGAACCCCTCAACGATCTGGAGCGGCTGCTGATGGCCGCCGCCTCGGGCGGGCCCGGCGAGCGCGCCGCCTTCGAGGCCGCCGTGCCCGACGCCGAACTGTGGGTCGTTCCCGCCCCCGGCCAGACCGCCGCCGACGAACTGCGCCTGCGCACCGTGGCCCGGGACGGCCGCCCGGCCACCGCCGTCTTCACCGCCCGCGAACGGGCCCTCCAGTCCATCGGCCCCGACGCCGAACCGGCGGCCTTCCCCGGCCGCGCCCTGCTCGAGACCATCCGCGAGAACCCGGCGCTGCTGAATCCCGGCCACGGCTATGGCGCGCGCTGGTCGCCCGACGCCATGGCCGCCCTGATCGGCCGCCCCAACCCGGCCCCGGCCGACCGCTATCCGACCCAGGTGGCCCGCCCCGCCGACACCCCGCCCGGCCTCGTCGACGCCCTGACCCGCGAACTGGGCGCCGAGCCGGCGGTCAAGGCCGCGTGGCTGGCGCTGGCCCGCTGGAACGACGGCGAGGAGGGCTTCCTGCTCGACATCCGCGCGGCGGGCGAGGCCCCGGTCCCCGTGCTGATGAACCGGGCGCTGGCCGGAGTGACGCTGGACACCCGCCTCGACGTGGTGGTCGGCTCGCCCGACGCGACTCCCGGGGCGGGGCTTGAGATCGTGCCCGTCAGGGATTGACCCGCCGACCGCAATCGGGCCCGATCAACCCGGCCGAGGAGGCCTGATTACATGGCTGCCGACCCCTACCGCCCGTCCGACCGCGCCCCGCGCCTGGCCGTGCTGATCGACGCCGAGAACGCCTCGCCGAAGATCGCCGAGGCCCTGTTCACCGAGATCGCCACTCTCGGCGAGGCCTCGGCCCGGCGCATCTACGGCGACTTCTCCAGCCCCCAGATCGCCGGCTGGACCCGCGTCCTGGCGCGCCTCGCCATCCAGCCCCAGCAGAATTTCGCCAACACCAAGGGCAAGAACTCCGGCGACATCGCCCTCGTCATCGACGGCATGGACCTGCTGCATTCGGGCCGCTTCGACGGCTTCTGCCTCGTCTCCTCCGACGCCGACTTCACCCGTCTGGCCTCGCGCATCCGGGAGGAGGGGGTCGACGTCTACGGCTTCGGCGAGCGCAAGACGCCCGAGAGCTTCCGCCAGGCCTGCACCCGCTTCATCTACACCGAGAACCTCAGCGCCCCCGTCGCGCCCGGCGCCGCCGATGACGAGGACGCCGCCGCCCCGTCCGGCCCCGGCCGCGGCCGCAAGACGGCTTCGGCGGCCGCCCCGACCGGCGCGACCCCGGCCCCCGGCAAGCGCCCCCCGTCCGAGGCCGCCCGCCTGATCGCCACGGTCATCGCCGACATGGACGAGGACGGCGACGGCTGGGTCAACGCCGGCGGCATCGCCAACCGTCTGAGGAACGCCTACCCGGACTTCGACCAGCGGTCTTATGGCTATGCGAAGCTGTCAGACCTGATCCGCGGGACAGGGCGGTTCGAGGTGGAGACCAGCGCGGGTGGGGCGATGCGGGTGCGGGATCGGGCTTAGGGGGCATTGGAGAAGAGCGCTCCGCCATGGACACCTTGAGCCGAAGCGAGCGTAGCGAACGCATGTCGCGGGTCAGGGGCAAGGACACCAAGCCCGAACTGATCGTCCGCAGCCTCGTCCACGCCCTCGGGTACCGCTTCCGCTTGCATCGTCGCGACCTGCCCGGCGCGCCCGACCTGACTTTCGCTGGCCGGCGCAAGGTGATCTTCGTCCACGGCTGTTTCTGGCATCGGCATCCCGACCCAGAGTGCAAGCTGGCGCGGATGCCCAAATCGCGTCAGGAATTCTGGAGGCCGAAGCTGGAGGGGAATCGTGCTCGCGACCTGCGGAACGAGGAGATGCTGAAGGACTCGGGATGGGACGTGATGACCGTATGGGAATGCGAATTGCGCGACATGCCTTCCCTTGAGAACAAAGTTAGAACATTCTTGGGCGAATGAACTCGGTAGGCATGGGAAGATCATGAACTCCGTCGAACTTTTCGCGGGCGCGGGCGGGCTGGGAATTGGCCTGCACAAGGCGGGCTTCTATCCGTTGAAGGTGGTCGAGCGCGACGCCTATTGCTGCGACACGATTCGCGAGAACCAGGCTTTCGGCCATCCGGTGGTGGCGGATTGGGCCTTGGAGCAGGGCGATGTGCGGGCGGTCGATTTCAGCGGGCTGGACGGCAAGCTGGATTTGATCTCGGGCGGTCCGCCTTGCCAGCCATTCTCGCTCGGCGGCAAGCACGGAGCCTACGACGACGCGCGCGACATGTTCCCGCAAGCGATCCGCGCGGTGCGCGAGGCGCGGCCCAAAGCGTTCGTGTTCGAGAACGTCAAGGGGCTGACGCGGGCCAGCTTCCGAAACTATTTCGAGTACATCCGCCTGCAGATGCATCACCCCGAGGTGACGGTCCGGCCGGGTGAGGACTGGGCTGATCATCTGGCGCGGCTCGAGCGGCACCACACCCATGGGACTCGGGACGGACTGAACTACCGGGTCGTGACACGATTGCTGAACGCGGCCAATCACGGCGTGCCGCAGCGGCGCGAACGCGTGCTGTTCGTCGGCTTCCGGGAGGACCTCGATCTCGAGTGGAGTTTCCCGATCGAAACCCATTCGGCGGAGGCCCTGGTCTGGGAGCAGTATCGGGACGGATCCTACTGGGACCGGCATCGGGTGGCGCGGAAGGAACGACCGGAGAATCCCGTCCTGACAGCCCGGGCGGGCCGGATGGACGCCAAGCCCTCGACCGTCGCGTGGAAAACGGTTCGGGACGCGATTTCGGACCTTCCCGATCCAGAGCATGATCCGGCGAGGGCGCGGAAGGTGTCGAACCATCGCTTCCAGGCGGGTGCCCGGAGCTACGCCGGCCACACCGGCAGTCCGCTGGATGAACCGGCCAAGACGTTGAAGGCCGGCGTGCATGGGGTGCCGGGCGGCGAGAACATGCTGCTGAAGCCGACGGGAGAGGTCCGCTATTTCACCGTCCGGGAGAGCGCCCGGTTGCAAACCTTCCCCGATGACTATGTATTCCACGGGTCGTGGAGCGAAACGATGCGTCAGCTGGGGAACGCGGTGCCGGTCAGGTTGGCGGAAATCGTCGGGAAGGACGTGGCGCGGATGCTGAGGTTCGCCGCGTGAACGAGCCGTACAATCCGTTGGCCACGCTTAATCTCGCCAGAAGTATTGAACAGGAAATGCTCCGGCAACCGAGACAACCGTTGTCCGATCTTCGACAGGCGAAGGGCGCGGGTGTTTACGCGATCTACTATGGCGGTTCGCATCCGCTTTATGCGCCGCTCGCCAGTTCCCTCGATTCAGCGGTTGAGAAGCCGATCTACGTCGGCAAAGCCATTCCCAAGGGAGGGCGTGTCGGCGGTCTCACACGCGACGCCATGAAAGGTCGGCCTCTGGGTGGTCGATTGTCGATCCATGCGCGATCGATCGACGAGGCCGAAAATCTTGAGCTTTCGGATTTCTCGGCGCGAAGCCTAGTCGTCGATGATGTCTGGATTCCGCTGGGGGAGAACATGTTGATTCAGCAGTTCCAACCTGTTTGGAACGTGGTCGCGTCGGGGTTCGGCAACCAAGCCCCCGGCAGGGGCCGGCCAGACCAGGCGATGTCTTACTGGGACACGCTCCATCCCGGGAGGAAGCACTCCCGCCTCCTGGGAGCTAATCCGCTCCCGCTCGCGGAGATCGCCCGACGGGTGGTCGGACACTTGGCGGGCGAGATTGTACCGCTCGACACCGAAGAGCTGACCGACGAAGATCGAGTCGAACCCGAGAACTGAGCCTACGCCACCCACGCTCGCCAGGTTTCGGGCTGCAGCGTCACGACGGTTTCCAGCGGTGGCTTCAACCGGAATAGCTTCGGCTCTCCAGCCAGTTCGTAGAGGCGATGCAGACGCCATTCCTCTGGGCGTTCCTCGCTGACCTCGCGCTCGGTTCGGGTCAGAAAAAAGGGAGTGGAGCGCGCCCCGCGCGTGGCCTTGACCTCGATCAGGCGCTCGGCCCCGGAGGGGTGAAAGCTCTTGATGTCATACCCGGCGCCGTCACCGCGCTCCTGGGATGTCCACTCCACCTTGCGTGCCAGATCAGGACGGGCGGCCGCGGTCAGGCGCTCGACCTCGTGGCGGAACGCGTATTCTTCGCCAAGGCGCCCCAGGGCGCGGTTTCTATGATCCCGCGCGGCTGGATTGTATTTCCGGACGAGGCGCTCGAGCCCGGCGGGGCGAGGCTTCCTCGGCGCGCCGGGCGCCGGCGCGCTCTCGACAATGAGCGGCCAAAATGGGGATGGTGTCGGAAGCGGTTCGATACCAGCAAACGCGCGTCCGAGATCGGAGATTCCTGGCGGAGTCTCGGCGGAGGGTAACGCCGATGGGCTGTGTTCGAAGCCGCCCTCCATAGGCCCCGCTATGGGAAGCGGGTTCACTCCTTGGCCGATGCCCCAGGCTTCGGGGTGGAGCTCGAGATATCGGTCGAACGCTTCGATTATGCTGTTCTGGAATTTCGGTGCCGGGACGAACCCCGGCAAGGGCGGCAATCCGCGTTCTTGCGCGACCGCCGAAACGTTTCCCAGTTTGAAATCGATCGAGCCAATTCCCCGTCCGATCTTCTCATTCAGTTGCCGTTTGCGGCGGGCCTTCATCCCCCGCTCGGCGGTGGGGATGAACTCCATCATGGCGAAATACTCAGCGACGATCAGATCGTTCTGCGCGTCGGTCCAGTTGCCTAATTCTGATTGATAACCCACGGCACCTCCTATCAGAGGTTAGGCGAGAACGACACGGAAGCGCCAGCCTCCACTGGCAACGAGCAACCGTCTCCTCGCTGTCGCGAGACGCCGTGACGCTGTGCTTACAATCCGGCGATCTATAGTCGGGTTCAGCGGATAATCTCCGGCCTTTCCAACTCCTTCGCAGATTCTCGACCCGATCTTCCCGCCATAGGAAGACCCGCTCGTACACTCCTGCCCATCCCGTCGGTGGGGAGGGCGTCGGATCCACGTTCCTCGATGTCGGCGGGCTGTGGTCGAGCGATGAAGCCCGGGCGACGGAGAGTCCGGGGGTCCTCGAGGGCAGGGATGGATCCTGCCCGCTTGCTCGCCGCGCGCTGTCGGAAGCGGGCTGCTGAAGTCCTGAGGCCGTCATGTCCGCCCCGCGTCGGGTTCAGCAATGACCCCGGCGGTGATCCGGTAAGGCCCGAATGCCAAGGCCGCCAGCCGGAGGGCGTGTGGAAAACGACCACGCGGGGCAGCCTGTCTCGTCGAAACGGTTACCTATCAAAGCACCGGGCGAGGCCCGGTCGCCCCGCTCCCTCCCCGACCTTTCCGGAGTCCGCTCCGGGAAGCGCGAACCCGTGCCTGAAACACGCCTCCCGCATGCCGACCGAAGAAGAGAGGATCGCCGTGAATACCCGCCGCCCCAACCGCCTGCGCCGCAAGGACCGCCAGATGTGGGCCGTCCAGCACGCCCGACTGATGGAGATCGCCGAGGGCCGGATGAAGCCGCATTTCGAGCGCGAGCACATGTTCCTCTGGACCCTGCAGAGACGCCGCATCGCCAACCCCGCGGACTTCATCCTGCCGGGCCGGCTGTTCATGGCCGAGACCCTGACCCATCCGCTGGACAAGTCATGACGTGGCCGACCGTCCGGCGCGGCTCCCGCCGATGTCACCGCTTCCTGAACCGCCCCGCCTCGGCCTTCAGGCTGGCGCCCCAGTCGGTGACCGGATGATCCGGCTCGGCGACGAACGGCAGCTGTCCCGCCACGCCCCGCGCGGCCAGCGCCAGCGGCAGGGCGAACATCGGCAGCATCCGCAGCGGCTTGCGGCGCTTGTCCGTGACGTCCCAGCCCTCGGCCTCGAAGGCCTCGGCCAGTTCGGCGGGCGAGCGGCGATGCAGGTCTTTCAGATGATCGGGCCAGTCGGCGGGCAGGGCGACCGCCTCGGCCTCGGCCGGCGACAGGCCGAAGGCGGGGCGGGCGACGGCGTCGACCTCGGGGTGCTCGTCGCGCAGGTCGGGGTCGGCGAGGCGCGGCTTCATCAGCGCCTTGAGCTCGAGGTCGTCGACGCCGGGCAGGTCGGCGAGGCGGCGCAACGGGGCCGGCGTGGAGTCGCTCACGACGCCGCCGCTTCGGACGCCTTCGCCTCGGCCAGCTTCGCCCGGACGGCGTCGAAGGTCCCCGTGACCTCGCCGGCCGGGGCCTTGCCCATCAGGCTGACGGCGACGATGGCGAGGGCGCTCAGGATGAAGCCGGGGACCATCTCGTACAGCACCGTGGTCAGGGCGGCGCCCGAGGGCAGCACCGGGGCGAAGATCCAGAACAGCACCACGGCGGCGCCGGTGATCATGCCGGCGAGGGCGCCGTTGCGGGTCATCCGCTTCCACGTCAGCGACAGGATGATCAGCGGCCCGAAGGCGGCGCCGAAGCCGGCCCAGGCGTTGGCCACGAGGCCCAGCACATTGTTGTCCGGGTCATACGCCAGTCCGATGCCCGCCAGCGCCACGGCCAGCACGGCGAGGCGGCCGACCAGCACCAGCTCCTTCTGCGAGGCGCTGCGGCGCAGGAAGGTGCGGTACACGTCCTCGGTCAGCGAGCTGGACGAGACCAGCAGCTGCGACGAGATGGTGCTCATGATCGCCGCGAGGATGGCGGCCAGCAGGAAGCCGGTGATCAGCGGATCGAACAGCAGGTCGGAGAGGAGGATGAAGATGGTCTCGGGATCGGCGACGTCGAGGTTGTTCAGGGTGGCGTAGGCGAGGCCGGTGATGCCGGTGGCGAGGGCGCCGACCAGCGACACGATCATCCAGCTCATGCCGATGCGGCGCGCGGCCGGGAGGTCGCGCACCGAGCGGATGGCCATGAAGCGGACGATGATGTGCGGCTGGCCGAAATACCCCAGCCCCCAGGCCAGGGCCGAGACGATGCCGACGGCGGTGGTGCCGGCCAGCAGGTCGAAGCGGGCCGGATCGACCGAGCGGACGATCTCCGCCGTCTCGGCCGGGCCGCCGACGTTCATCATGGCCACGATCGGCACGAGGATCAGGGCCAGGAACATGATGCAGCCCTGCACGAAGTCGGTCAGGCTGACGGCGAGGAAGCCGCCGAACATCGTATAGGCCAGCACCACGCCAGCGGTGATCCACAGGCCCCAAGCGTAGTCGAGGCCGAAGGCGCTGTCGAACAGCTTGCCCCCCGCGACCATGCCGCTGGCGGTGTAGAGGGTGAAGAAGACCACGATGACCACGGCCGAGATGATGCGCAGCAGATGGGCCCGGTCGGCGAAGCGCTCGGCCAGATAGTCGGGGATGGTGATCGCGTCGTTGGCGACCTCGGTGTAGACGCGCAGCCGCGGGGCCACGATCAGATAGTTCAGCCAGGCGCCGACCACGAGGCCGACCCCGATCCACGCCGCCGACAGGCCGGTCAGGAACATCGCCCCGGGCAGGCCCATCATCAGCCAGCCGCTCATGTCCGACGCCCCCGCCGACAGGGCGGTGACCGCCGGGCCCAGCTGTCGCCCGCCCAGCATGTAGCCCGAGACGTCGCTGGTGGACTTCCTCCACGCATAGACGCCGATGCCGAGCATCAGGACGAAATAGAGGCCGATGGTGATGAGTGCGCCGGTTTCCATGCCCTTGGGGTAGCAGCGTTGCCTTGGCGGGGTCCACCCCCGGCCCGGCTACCCCGCGGCGCCGAGGAAGTCGCGCTTGCCCAGCGGCACGCCGGCCTGGCGCAGCAGATCGTAGGCGGTGGTGACGTGGAAGAAGAAGTTGGGCAGGGCGAAACCGATGACGTAGGCCTGACCCTTGAACGGCCATTCCCCGCCGGGGAATTTCAGCACCACGTCCCGGCCTTCCTGCCCGTCGATCGCCTCGCGCGGGACCGAGCCGATCCAGTCCAGGGTGGCGGCGATGCGGGCCTTCAGCTCGGGGATGGTGGTCTCGGTGTCCTCGTTGACCGGCGCCTCGACGCCGGACAGGCGGGCGACGCACAGCTTGGGGCCGTCGCAGGCGATCTGCACCTGCTTCACCAGGGGGTGCATGTCCTCGGCCAGCCGGTTCGACAGCAGGGCGTCGGCGCCCGTCTCGCCGGCGTGCTCGACGGCCTTGTCCAGCAGACCCGACAGGGCCTTGAGGGCGCGGGTGAAGACGGGGACCGTCAGATCGTACAGTTCGGTGGCCATGGCGGTCTCTCCTCGCGGGTTTCGGACGGGGTTCTAGCTTGGCCTTACGGGAAGGTCACCACGGTTCGCACCGCCGCCCCGTCGGCCAGGGCGTCGAAGGCGGCGTTGATGTTCTCCAGCGGAATGGTCCCGGTCAGCAGCCGGTCCACCGGCAGACGCCCCTCGCGGAACAGGGCCACATATCGCGGGATGTCCCGCGAGGGCACGCAGGTCCCGATGTATGAGCCCTTCAGGCTGCGCTCCTCGGCGACCAGCTGCACGACGTTGACCGCCAGCGCCGCCTCGGGCGGCGGCAGGCCGGCGGTGACCGTGGTCCCGCCGCGCCGCGTCATCCGCCACGCCGCCTCCAGCGCCTTCACGCTGCCGGCCATCTCGAACACGACGTCGGCCCCGCCGCCGGTCAGGGCCCGGACCTGCTCCACCGCATCGGCGTCGGCGGCGTTGACCGTCCGCACCGGGCCCAGCGACCGGGCGAGCGCCAGCTTGTCGTCGCTCAGGTCCACCGCCACCACCGGCGACGCCCCGCTGGCCAGCGCCCCCAGCACCGATGACAGGCCGACTCCGCCGAGCCCGACGACCGCCACCGACTGGCCCGTCCGCACCCCGGCGGTGTTCACCACCGCGCCGACCCCGGTCAGCACCGCGCAGCCGAACAGGGCGGCGTGCTCGAAGGGCAGGTCGCGGTCGATCTTCACCAGCGACCGCCGCGACACCACCGCATGGCCCGCGAAGGCGGAGCAGCCGAGATGGTGGTTCAGCGTATCCGCGCCGGCATGGATGCGCCGGTCCCCGCCCAGCAGCACGCCCCGCCCATTGGCCGCCGCCCCCGGCTCGCACAGGGCCGGCCGGCCGCCGGCGCAGGGGTCGCAATGACCGCAGCTGGGCATGAAGACCATGACCACATGGTCCCCGATCGCCAGGTCGCCCACGCCGGGCCCCAGCGCCTCGACCACCCCGGCCGCCTCGTGGCCCAGGGCCATCGGCAGGGGGCGGGGGCGGTCGCCGTTGATCACGCTGAGGTCCGAATGGCACAGGCCGGCGGCTTTGACGGCGACGAGAACCTCGTCCGCGCCCGGCGGATCGAGGGTCACGGTCTCGAGGCTCAGCGGGCGGCTGTCGGCGTAGGGGCGGGCGGCGCCCATGCTGCGGAGGACGGCGGCGGTGGTCTGCATGGACCGGAGGCTAGGCGCTTGACGCCGCGTCCGCCAAGCCCAAGGCTCGGCTCAAGCGGACTCGATCGAAGCCCGCACGAAACGCGCTCAAGCAGCGAGGCGCCGCGCGCCGAGCGATAGCGCACCAAGGGAGGGATGATGACCGGAACCATCGAGCGAACGAAGCGCGGCGACTACCGCCGCTTCCAGGCCATCTCCACGCGCTGGATGGACAATGACGTCTACGGCCACGTGAACAATGTGGTCTATTACTCGTGGTTCGACACGGCGGTGAACCGGCTGCTGGTCGTCAACGGGGTGCTGGACATCCATGGCGGCCGGACCATCGGCCTGGTGGTCGAGACCGGCTGCCGCTACTTCTCGCCGACCGCCTTCCCGGACGAGATCCAGGCCGGGGTGCGGGTGGCCCACGTCGGCACATCGTCGGTGCGGTACGAGATCGGCCTGTTCCGCAACTCCGAGGAGGAAGCCGCGGCCGTCGGCTATTTCGTCCACGTCTACGTCGACCGCGAGACAAAGCGACCGGTGTCGGTGGACGAGAAGATGCGCGGGTTCCTGGAAAGCCTGAAGACCTAGTCGTCCAACCGGCCCATGAGGGCGAGCGCGCCGACCGCGGTCAGCACCCCGAGGGCGAAGGCGCCGATGATGGCGCCGGTGGCGACGGCGGCGGGGACGGTGACCGGGCGGGCCTCGTACCACTCGACGATGTCCGCCTCGTCGAGGTCGCCCTCGTCGTAGAGGTCGGTGTCGTAGATGGCGTCATCGGCGGTCATGGCGGGCTCCGGGGGGTCTCTCGGGAAATGCCCGGCGAAGCTGGCGGTTCCTGTCCCGTGACAGCCGGTCGCGCATCGGCTAGACGGCGCGCCTCACTTTTCCACGGACCCAGAACGAATCCTCATGGCCGGCCATTCCAAGTTCAAGAACATCATGCACCGCAAGGGCCGCGCCGATGCGCAGCGGTCCAAGCTGTTCTCCAAGCTGTCCCGCGACATCACCGTCGCCGCCAAGTCGGGGATGCCCGACCCGGCCATGAACCCGCGCCTGCGCCTCGCGGTCAACAACGCCAAGGCCGAGGGCCTGCCCAAGGACGTCATCCAGCGGGCCATCAACAAGGCCGCGGCCGGCGACGTCGATACGATGGAGGAGATCCGCTACGAGGGCCGCGGGCCGGGCGGCGTCGGCATCATCGTCGAGGCCCTGACCGACAACCGCAACCGCGCCGGCTCCAACATCCGCGCCGCCTTCTCCAAGAACGGCGGTGCGCTGGGCGAAATGAATTCGGTCGCCTTCATGTGGGATCGGGTCGGGCAGATCATCTACAAGGCCGAGGCGGGCACCGAGGACCAGGTCATGGAGGCCGCCATCGAGGCGGGCGCCCAGGACGTCGAGAGCGATCTGGTCAAGCCGGACATCTACGAGGACGCGCCGGGCCACACCATCTGGACGAAGTTCGAGGATCTGAACGAGGTCGCCGACGCCATGTCCAAGGTGCTGGGCGACCCGAAGTCGACGGCCATTGTCTGGAAACCCCAATCCGAGGTCGCCGTGACCGGCGAGGCGGTCGGCACGCTGATGAAGCTGCTCGACGCGCTGGATGCCGAGGACGATGTGCAGAACGTCTATTCGAACGAGGACATCTCGGACGAGGACCTGGCGAAGTACGCCGGCTGACGGTCAGACCGCGAAGCGGCGCAACTCGTCGACGACCCAGCCGTCGGGGTGGCGGCCCGGGCGGCCGGGGCGGCGCAGGCGGATGAGATCGTGCAGGGCGTCGGTGAGCTCGAGCAACTGGTCGTCCGACAGCTCGACGGCGGCGTGCAACACGTCGGCCCGAACCTTCTCATAGGCTGCGAGGGCGAGGCGGCGGTCCGGAATTTGGGCCATATGAGCCCCCCGTGGCGGCGAAGGCCTGTGGTCAACCGGCGAATAACCATCGGATCGGCGTCCGGTTCCGGCGTTAACCCTCATGGGGGGCCGTGGCCCCGGAGGGCGGGAACGGCGAGGCTGCCGCGCCCGTTGCCGAAGCATGGACCTGGCCTCGCTGCCCGACTTCGCCCTGCCCCTGCTCGCCGCCGTGCTGGCCGGCGGACTGGTTGGCTTCGAGCGCGAGTGGCGCGGGCGGGCGGCCGGCTTCCGCACCCACATTCTCGTCTGTCTCGCCTCCGCCCTGCTGATGGCGGCGGCCGTGTCGCAGGGCGCCTGGCGCTTCGACGCCTTGGCCGGGACCGAGATCGTCAGCGATCCGACCCGGATGGCCCACGGCGTGCTCACCGGCATCGGTTTCCTCTGCGCGGGGGTGATCTTCCGGGCGGGCTTCTCGATCCACGGCCTGACCACGGCGGCGTCGCTGTGGATCACCGCCGCGATAGGCCTGCTGTTCGGGGCCGGCCTGTTCGCGCTGGCGGCCAGCGGAACGGTGCTCACCGTGGTCATCCTGGCGGCGCTGAGGCTGGTGAGCGTGCGTTTGCCGCAGCAGACCGTCGTGGACGCAGAGGTGGTGTGGCGGCGTGACGCCCCGGACGCTGAAGACGCGGTCGAGGCGGCCATGGGAGAGATTGGCTGGTCCCCCAGCGGCGACCGGCATGAACTGATCGACGGCGGCGAATCCGTGCGGCGGGCCTTCCGGCTCAGGGCGGTCGGCGAGGAGCCCCTGAAGGCGTTGGCGGCCCGACTGAGGACCGTCGAGGGGGTCACCGGCTACAGGCTCGATCCCCGCGACGACTGACGGCCGCTTGATCGCCGCGGTGCGGCCGGCCTACGCTGTAGGTTCGTCAGCTTCCGGAGAGATTTTCTTGGTGGATTGGGATCTGGTCTGGCCGGTCGTCGCGGCCATGACGGCGGGCGGTCTGATCGGGGTCGAGCGGACCTATCACGGACATCCGGCCGGGTTCCGGACCCATATCCTGGTGTGCCTGACCAGTTGCCTGCTGATGCTGGCGGCGATGCAGCAGTCGACTTGGGATTTCGCCTACCTGCCCGGCCAGAGGGTGGTGATCGACCCGACGCGGATGTCGCACGGCCTGCTGACCGGCATCGGCTTCCTCTGCGCCGGAGTGATCTTCCGCGAGGGCTTCTCGGTGCACGGCCTGACCACGGCCGCCTCGCTGTGGGTCACCTCGGCGATCGGCGTCCTCTATGGCGTCGGCATGCTGGAGCTGGCGTTGATCGGCTCCGGCGCGACGCTGGCGGTGCTCGCCGTGCTGCGCCTGCTCGACGCCAAGCTTCCGCACGTCGGCGTCATGGACGTGGTGCTGCGCTGGAAACGCGGGGCGGCGCCGAGCGAGGCCGCGCTGCGCGACCTGCTGCGGGCCCGGGGCCTGAAGGCGGTGCGCATCGGCCATGTGATGAGCCCCGATCGCCAGATCCACGAGCACCAGCTGAAGGTGAAGGGGCCGATGCCGATCGACGCCGACGCCCTCGTGGCGCAGCTGTGCGGCCACGACGGCCTGGCCGGGTTCTCGGTGCTGCCGCGCGACGAGTAGGCCGCGCAAAAGGGCACGGCCGTCAGAAATGATCGGTTCGCCGGTGCTTCCCATGGCCGACCTGCGTGCTAGCAAGGCGCAGGGCTCTTTGGGGGAACACGATGACTGGACGAAGGACGGCGCTCGTCGCGACGGCGGCGATGGTCATGGCGACGCCCGCCGCGGCGCAGACTCCGATGAGTACGGAAACCTATTTCCAGCATGTCGACCGTTTCTGCTTGAGCACCGGGGGCGACCCGGCGCTGGCGACTGCGGCGGCCGAGGCCGAGGGCTGGCTGCCCGCGCCCCAGGCGATGGTCGACGAGATCGTCAACCCTGACGCGCCCGAGGCGGAGGTCCGCCTGAGCGGACCCGTCGACGCCGCCCCGGCCCGGCTGATCCTCACCACCTCGCCCCCCATGGCGGAGCAGGGCGGCGTGAAGGTTCGGGTCTGCGTGGTGGAGCCCGCGCCGGCCTCCGCCATCGACGAGGCCGCTCTCAGCGCCCTGGTGGAGGCGCGGCTCGGCCTCGCCGCCGCCATCCTCCCGGTCTGGACCTTCTCGGGGACCGGTCCCTACACCGACCGGACCGAACTGATGCTGGGCGGAATGGAGGCGATGGCGGACCACGCCGCGACCGAGCCGGTCTATATGCTCAACCTGATGCCGACGGATGACGGCACACCGGCGCTGGGACTTCTGCGTCTCGGCCGCTGAACGGCCGGCGATCGGTCATTGTCCGTTAGCCATCTATCGGGCAATAACGGAACGGATGGCGAACGAAGCGACTCGAATCCTCGGTCTCGACCCCGGCCTGCGCCGCACCGGATGGGGCGTGGTGGCGGCCGAAGGCTCGCGCCTGCGCTGGATCGCCCACGGCGTCGTCGCCCCGCCCGAGGGGGCGCCCTTCAGCGAACGGCTGCTGTTCCTGCTCGACGCGGTCGGCGAGGTCTGCGCCGCCCACGCCTGCGACGAGGCGGCGATCGAGGAGGTCTTCGTCAACATGAACCCGGCCTCGACGCTGAAGCTGGGCCACGCCCGCGCGGCGGTGATGCTGGCCCCCGCGCGCCACGGGCTGAGCGTGGCGGAGTATTCGCCGAACCTGATCAAGAAGGCGGTGGTCGGCGCCGGCCACGCCGACAAGAGCCAGATCGCCTTCATGGTGAAGCGGCTGCTGCCGTCCGCCGGCGACGTGAAGGCCGACGCGGCCGACGCCCTGGCCGTGGCGATCACCCACGCCCAGTTGCGCAAGCGGGCCCTGCTGGCGGGGGCGGCATGATCGGTCGGCTCAGAGGCGTGCTGGCCGAGGTCGAGGCGGATCACTGCCTGATCGATTGCGCCGGCGTCGGCTATGTGGTGGCCTGCGGGGCGCGGACGCTGCAGCGCCTCCCGGCCCCCGGCGACGAGGCGACCCTGCACATCGAATCCAGCTGGAGCGCCGAGAACGGCCCGCGCCTGTACGGCTTCCTGACCCGCGACGAGCGCCGCGCCTTCACCACCCTGACCGGCATCCAGGGCGTGGGGCCCAAGGCCGCCCTGTCCGTGCTGGACGTGCTGCCGCCGGGTGAACTGGCGGCGGCGGTGGCGCGCGAGGACAAGGCCGCGGTGGCGCGGGCCAACGGCGTCGGGCCGAAGCTCGCCTTGCGCATCGTCACCGAGCTGAAGGGCAAGCCGCTGGGCGACGTCTCCTTCACCCCCAGCGCCCCCGGCGTCCACGCGACATCCGCCCCGGTCCCCAGCGTTACCGGCGAGGCCGTTTCGGCCCTGCTCGGCCTGGGCGTGGCCGAGGTCAACGCCCGCCGCGCCGTCGACCAGGCCCTGATCCGCCTCGGCGAGGACGCCGAGCTGTCGGCTGTGATCCGCGCGGCGCTACAGGAGCTGGGACGTTGAGCGACGACCGCCTCATCTCCGCCGAGCCGACCCCCGGCGAAACCTACGATCGCGCCCTGCGTCCCCAGACCCTGTCCGAGTTCGTCGGCCAGGAGCAGGCCAAGGGCAATCTCAAGGTCTTCATCGAGGCGGCGCGGGGGCGCGGCGAGGCGCTGGACCATGTCCTGCTGTTCGGCCCGCCGGGCCTCGGCAAGACCACCCTGGCCCAGATCGTGGCGCGCGAGCTCGGCGTCGGCTTCCGCGCCACCTCCGGCCCGATCCTGGCCAAGGCCGGCGACCTCGCGGCCATCCTGACCAATCTCGAACCGCGCGACGTGCTGTTCATCGACGAGATCCACCGCCTCGCCCCGGCGGTCGAGGAGATCCTCTACCCGGCCATGGAGGACCACGTCCTCGACCTGATCATCGGCGAGGGCCCCTCGGCGCGCTCGGTGCGAATCGATCTGGCCCCCTTCACCCTGGTCGGCGCCACCACCCACGCCGGCCTGCTGGCCACGCCCCTGCGCGACCGCTTCGGCATCCCGCTGCGGCTCGAGTTCTACACCCCTGACGAACTGGTCCGGGTGATCATGGGCGCGGCCCGCAAGATGGGGGCCCCGATCGCCGAGGACGGCGCGCGCGAGATCGCCTCCCGCTCGCGCGGCACCCCCCGCGTCGCGGGCCGCCTGCTGCGCCGCGTGCGCGACTTTGCCACCGCCGACGGCGCGACCTTGATCGACCGGCTGGCGGCGGCGCGGGCCCTGGCCCGGCTCGAGGTCGACGAGGCCGGCCTCGACAGCCTCGACCGCCGCTTCCTCAAGGCCCTCATCGAGAACTACGGCGGCGGTCCGGTCGGCATGGACACCCTCGCCGCCGCCATCGCCGAGGCCCGCGACGCCGTCGAGGACGTCATCGAGCCCTACCTCCTCCAGCAGGGCTTCATCCAGCGCACGCCCCGTGGGCGTATGGCGTGTGCGAGGGCCTACGCCCACCTCGGCCTCGCCGAGCCGCCCCGCGCGCCCGAGCAGGGTGGGCTGTTCGGGGGCAAGTGAGGCTTCACGGCGCGGCCGAACCCCTCCATGCTCCATCCCGAACGGAGACGGCATGGCGCGGCGGGTGATCAGGGTCGAACGGTTGATCGCGGTGCTCGGCGCCGCCGTCGTCGTGCTGGGCGTGCTGCTCCTCTGGCTGGTCAGCCGGAGCGGCGGCCTCGGCGGCGGCGAGCCGTCAGCGGCGGACCGCGCCCGGGCGCAGCTGCGCGAGCACATCGGACCGGACGCCGTGGTGCGCTACACCGAAACGGGCCGACGCCGGGCGGTCTGCGGCTATGTCTCGACCGGCGACCAGCTGGTCGTCTTCATCTCTCGGCCCAACCGCATCCTGCTGGAGACCGATCCGCTGAGGGCCGAGTTCGACGAGATGCTGGGCGACGTCTGCCCCGGCTTCCTCACCCGCGCTCCGGGCGCGAGGGGCGGTGTTCGCCCATGAGCGACCGCCCCACCGCCGGCCGCTTCGAGGGCCGCGAGCACCGGCTGCCCGTCCGCGTCTATTACGAGGACACCGACTTCACCGGCCTGGTCTATCACGGAAACTACGTCCGTTTTTTCGAGCGGGGTCGGTCGGACTGCTTGCGCCTGATGGGAATCGGCCACGCCGAACTGCTGGACGGCGACCAGCCGACGGCCTTCGTGGTGACGAAGATGGAGCTGGCCTTCCTCAAACCCGCCCGCATCGACGACGAACTGGTGGTGCGCACCCGCTACGAGTCGGTGAGAGGCCCACGACTGCTGATTTCCCAGACCATCACCCGCGACGAGGAAGTGCTGTGCCGGGCCGAGGTCGAGGTGGTCTGCATCCATATGGACGGCCGCCCGCGCCGGCCGACCAAGGCATTGGTGGAGAAGGTCCGGCCGTGGCTGGCGCCCTGAAGCTTCACCGTTCACACACCTGTCAGATGCGGTCGGGTGACGAAGCGGCCCCGGCCCGCTAGACCCGGGCCCAATTCGCCACACATCCGCCACGCGCGTCCGGTGCACAGGACGCACCGGACGAAAGAGGACGACCGAATGACCGTCGCCGACGCATCGATGATGATGAACCCCGTGACCCTGTTCATGGAGGCCGATCCGGTCGTGAAGGCGATCATGGTCGGCCTGGCCGTCGCCTCGCTGTGGTCGTGGGCGGTGATCATCGACAAGGCGGTGCGCTTCAGCTCGCTGAACCGGCAGGCCACGGCCTTCGAGAACGCGGTCGGCTCGGGCCGGTCGCTCGAGGACGTCGCGGCGCAAGCCGGACCCCACCCGGTCCATCCCCTGCCGCGCATGCTGGTCATCGCCTTGGCGGACTGGCGTGAAGCGCGCACCCGGGGTCCGCTGACGGAAGGGCAGGGCAACATGTTGATGGCCCGGATCGACCGGGCGCTGGACAGCCTGATCGCGCGCGAGGGCCAGCGCGTGGAGAACGGTCTGGGCGTGCTGTCGGTGGTCGCCACCTCGTCGCCCTTCATCGGCCTGTTCGGCACCGTCTGGGGCATCATGAACGCCTTCGGAGCCATCGCCAGTTCCGGCAACACCAACCTGGCCACGGTCGCGCCGGCGATCTCGGAAGCCCTGTTCGCCACGGCCCTCGGCCTCGCGGCGGCCATCCCGGCCTATATCGCCTACAACAAGTTCTCGATCGACGCGGGCAAGTTCACCGGGCGGCTCGAGAGCTTCGCCGACGACCTGCAGGCCGCCGTGGCGCGCCGGCTGGGTGGCCCGTCCAGCCCCGCGCCGCAACCCGCGGCCGACTACGCCCGCCGGGAGCTCTGAGATGGCCATGGGCGGAGGCGGCGGCGCGGGCGGACACGTCCGGGGCCGCAGACGGGCCCGCAAACGGCCCCTGAGCGAGATCAACGTCACGCCGCTGGTCGACGTGATGCTCGTGCTGTTGATCATCTTCATGATCTCGGCCCCGCTGCTCAACGTGGCGGTGCCGGTGGAGCTGCCGAAGACGGAGGCCAGCGCCATGAATTCGGTCAACGAGCCGGTGGTGGTCACCATCGGCCGCGACGGCGAGATTTTCGTCGGCGAGAGCGCCGTGGCCTGGGACGACCTGATCCCGCGCGTGTCGGAGGCGGGCGGCGCTGACGCGCGCGACAATCCGGTCTCGGTGCGGGGCGACGGCCGCGCGCCCTACCAGGCGGTGGCGCGGGTGATGGCCCGCCTGTCGGCCGCCGGCTTCACCAAGCTGAACCTGGTCACCGACACCGCCGCCTCCCCGGGCGAGGAGGGCTGACGGTTTGGAGCGTCCCGGCCCGGCCCTGATCGGATCGGTGGTCGTCCACGCGGCGATCATCGGCGCGGTGCTGCTCGCCCTGACGGCGACCGGCGACCGGCCGCAGCGCCAGATCGTCACCACCATCCCGGTCTCGATCCTGTCCGAGGAGATGGTGCTGGCCGGCCCCGCCGACGCGCCCTCCGAGGACCCGGCGATCGACACGGCGGCCGCGCCGCCGGTCGAGGCGCCCGAACCCCCGCCGCCGACGCCCACCCCCGTGCCGACCCCGCGTCCGCCGGAAAAGGCGCCCGCCCCCCGGCCGACCCCGCGCACGACGCCGCCGCCGCGGCCCAGCACGCCGCCGCCGGCGAAGAAGCGCGAAACGCCGCGGCCGCGCGAGGAGCCGCGGCTGGACCTCGGCGCCCTCGCCGCCGACCGGCCGAACCGGTCGCCCCGGCGGGACACGCGGCCGCCGTCTGGCCAGCAGTCCGGGGGCACGGCGGGCCAGACCAGCGGACCGGTCATCACCGCCATGTTCAACCAGGTCTACCAGAACTGGAATCCGCCCTGTCAGACGCCGGGGGCGGCGGACCTTCGCATCCAGATGGACGTGACCCTCGACGCCCGTGGTCGCATCACGGACGGGCCGACGCTGGTCGGGGCGCGAAACGATCCGGTCTGGCGCGCCGTCGCCGCCGGGGCCATGCAGGCGCTGGTCCGGACCGCGCCGTTCGACGTCCCTTCCGGATTCAGCGGCGGCGAGTATCGTCCGTCGTTCAACATGGAGCGGGCCTGCGGGCGCGGCTGAGGAATCCGGTGACGTCCCTGCACATCGCAATTGCGCTCGTTCTCGGCCTGCAGGCGGCGCCCCAGGGCCCGTCGTCGGGGGCGGCGGAGGCGCAAACCGGCGCGGCCATTCTGAGCCAGGTTTACGAGCATTGGCGCGTCGACTGCGAAGCGCCCGGCGTCCGGGCGCTCAGAATCGTCTTCGACGTAACGATCGACGCGAACGGCGAGATCGTGGGCCATCCGGCGCCGGTGCGGGCGCAGGACACGCCCGTCTACCGGGCGGCGGCGGACGCGGCCCTGAGAGCCCTGCTGACCTCGGCGCCCTTCGACGTGCCGGAAGGCTACACGGGCGGAGAGTTTCGGGCTGCGTTCAATCTGGCTCGCGTCTGCGGCGGGACTGATCAAAGCTGATCAGGCCCGAAAGTCGCCCCATTCGCGGCCATGCTGGCTTCTCGCGAACGGTCCGGTGATAAGGACCGGCGTACGTCTGACTTGCGGGAGCTAACAATGCGTCTGAACCGACTTCTGGCCGGCGTCGCCATTCTGGCCATGACCGCGAGCGCCGCCGTGGGCCAGACACCTCCGGGACAGCCCGGACAGACCGGCCCGGTCGAAGTCGAGATCGACCAGGGCGTGCTCCGCCCCTTCCAGATCGCCGTGGTCAATTTCGACGGGCAGAACGGGGCCGACCTGTCGGGGGTGATCCGCGCCGACCTGCGCCGCTCCGGCTATTTCGAGCCGCTCGACCAGGCTAGCTTCGTCGAGACCGGCCTGACGGTCGCCAACGCTCCCAACTTCCCGCAGTGGACCTCGATCGGGGCGCAGGCGGTGCTGTACGGCTCAGTCACGCGCCGGCCGGACAACCGCAACGATTACGGCTTCCGCCTCTACGACCCCTATCGCCAGTGCCAGCTGGCTTCCTACCGCTTCACCGCCACGCCCGAGCAGTGGCGCCGCATCGGCCACAAGATCGCCGACGTGGTCTATCAGCGCATGACCGGCGAGGCCGCCTTCTTCGACAGCCGCGTGCTGTTCGTGTCGGAAAGCGGCACCCAGCTCAACCGTCTGTCGCGCCTCGCCATCTCGGATCAGGACGGTTTCGACCCGGTCTTCCTTACCCAGGGCGAAGAGATCATCATGTCGCCGCGCTTCTCGCTGAACGACCCCAACGAGATCACCTATGTCGCGCTGGGCAAGGACTACAGCCGCATCTACCTGTACAATCTGGCCACCGGCCGACGCGAGAGCCTGGGCGAGTTCGACGGCCAGGTGCTGGCCCCGCGCTTCTCCAACGACGGCTCGAAGATGGCCTTCTCCATCATCCGGGGCGGCAACACCGACGTCTATGTGATGGACCTGGCCAGCCGCCAAGTGCGCCGCCTGACCAACGATCCGGCCATCGACACCTCGCCGTCGTTCAGCCCGGACAACAGCCAGATCGTCTTCACCTCCGACCGCTCGGGGTCGGCCAAATTGTACATCATGCGCGCCGACGGCTCGGGCCAGCGGCCCATCTCGCGCGGCGGCGGCATCTACACCGCCCCGAACTGGAGCCCGCGCGGCGACCTGATCGCCTTCACCAAACAGGGCGGCGGCCGCTTCTCGACCGGGGTGATGAAGCCTGACGGCACCGGCGAGCGCATCCTCTCGTCGAGCTATTTCGAGGAGGGGCCGTCGTGGGCCCCCAACGGCCGCTACATCATGTTCGCGCGCCAGTCGCCGGGCGGCGACACCCGGCTATGGACCGTGGATCTGTCGGGACGGGTGGTCAGCCAGGCCGGTTACAACGGCCGCGGGACCGATCCGGCCTGGTCGCCGCTTCTCGACGAGCAGCCCAGCAATCTCGGAAGCGGCGGCCCCGACAGCTGCGCCAGCTGAATTCAAGCGGAGCCTTTCGGCTCAATTCCGCGTTATCGCGACTGGTGAAATCAGTGGCGCGACAGTACCCCACGATTATAGCAAAGCTGGAGGCCGAGGCCTCGCACCAAGGAGACGACTGATTATGAAGACCTCGACCCTCCTCCGTCTGGTCGCCGTCGGCGTGGCCGTCACGGCCATCGCCGCCTGCACCCCGCGCCGTCCGGTGGACAGCGCCGCCGGCGACACGCCCCCGGCCACCGGCCCGCAGTATCCGACGGCTCCGACCGGTCCCGTCGATGGCGGCGACCTCGGCGCGTCCACGCCGGGCTCCGAGCAGGACTTCGTCGTCAACATCGGCGACCGGATCTATTTCGACCTCGACAGCTACGAGGTTCGCCCCGACGCCTACCCGCGTCTCGACGCCCAGGCGGCGTGGCTGCAGCGTTATCCGCAGGTCATCGTCCGGATCGAGGGCAACGCCGACGAGCGCGGCACCCGCGAGTACAACCTCGCGCTCGGCGCGCGCCGCGCCGAGTCGGTGCGGACCTATCTGGTCCAGCGCGGCATCGCCCCCGCCCGTATCGACACCATCAGCTACGGCAAGGAGCGTCCGATCGCGGCCGGCTCGAACGAGGAGGCCTGGGCCCGCAACCGCAACGCCCACACCGCCATCGTCAGCGGCGCCACGCGCTGATCCGGCGACGCCGTCGGTGATTTCAGGAAGGGCGGCCGATCACCGGCCGCCCTTTCTTTTTTGACCGCCGCCCGCCGCGGCGGGTAAACCACCGGACAGCAGCAGGGGACGGCGGCATGGACATCGACGCGGCGGGCGGCGCGGCCACAGGCGGGATTCTCGCGGGAGCGCTGGAGCGGCCGACCGGCCACGCCGGCGACGCGGAGGGCCATTGCACCGACTGCGGCCAGTCGGTCGACGGCAAATTCTGTCCCAACTGCGGCCAGCCGACCCATGTCCATCGCTCGCTGCTGCACCTCGGCGAAGAGATGCTGCACGGCGTATTGCACTTCGACGCCCGCATCTGGCGCACCCTGCCGCTGCTGGCGATCAACCCTGGCCGTCTGACGCGCGAATGGGTGCAGGGCCGGCGGACCCGCTACGTCTCGCCGCTGGCGATGTTCCTGTTCACCGTCTTCCTGATGTTCTTCGCCTTCAGCTTCACCGGCGTGGGCGCGCCGACCGCCACGACCACGCTGGACCCCGAAGAACGGATCGAGCTCCTGGAGGATCTGGAGACCGCCCGCGTCGAACTGGCGGCGGCCTCGCGGACCGCCCAGGGCACGCCGGGATCGAGCGCGCTTCGGTTGACCGAGCAGGCGCGCGAGACCACCGTCGCCGTGCTGGAAAGCCGGCTCGGCCTGCCCGCCACGACGAGCAAGCGGACCGACGGCTTCACCCCGGGCAGCTGGCAGGCCAATGTCCACGACGCCGTCGCCTCGGGCGACCTCAAGGTCAGTCTCGGCCACGACGGGCTCAACAAGACCGTCACCAAGAAGCTGCTCAACCCGGACCTCGCGCTCTACAAGCTCCAGCAGACGGCCTACAAATTCAGCTTCCTGCTGATCCCGATCTCGATTCCGTTCGTGGCCCTGCTGTTTCTGTGGCGGCGCGGCTTCACCCTCTACGACCACGGCGTCTTCGTGCTCTATTCGCTGACGGCGATGTCGATCCTGGCGATGATCGTCTCGATCCTGGGACCCCTGTGGGGCGGGTTCGCCGCACTCGGGGCGCTGGCCTTCACCTTCGGCGTCCCGGCCCACATGTTCGCCCAGCTGAAGGGCGCCTACGGCCTGTCGTGGTTCTCGGCGGCGTGGCGCACCCTGTTCCTGCTGGTGTTCTGCGTCTTCGCCTTCACCCTGTTCATCCTCGCCATCATCACGCTCGGACTGACCGGCTGACGCCTTGCGGCGGCCTCAAATCGGTGGGACGAAACAACCATGCTGAAGCTCCCCTCCGCCCTTCGCTCGAAGAACGCCCTGGTCGCCGTGCTGGGCGTCGCCCTGATCGCCGGCACGACCACCGTCGTGGCCCAGACCGCCCCCATGGAGCCGATCCAGTGGGACCGGCGCAGTCTGGAGCGGCTGGACCGCAACGTGCGGCGTCTGGAACGGGCCCTGACCCAGCGCAACGCCGCCGGCCAGCCGGTGATCATGGAGCCGGAGCCCGAGGTCGTGGCCCTGACGGGCCGCGTCTCCACCATGGACCGCCGCCTCGGCGACCTCGAAGCCACCCTGCAGCGGGTCAACGCAGACCTGGAGCGGCTGACCTTCCAACTCGACGAAACCCGGCGGGACAACGAAGCCCTCGGCACGCGGCTGCGCGACGCCGAGACCCGACTCGAGGCCGTAACGGCGGCGGCGGAGCGTGAAGCCGAACTGAATGCGCCGATCAGCTCGACCTCGCCGACCGGCGATGCCGGCCGTGACCTGGCCGCCGCCGCGCGACTGGCCGCCTCCGATCCGGCGCTGGGCGACCGCGCCTTGCAGACTGTCGCTCTCGCCTGGCCGGATACGCCCCAGGCCCGCGAAGCCAACGCGCGGCTCGGCGACCTGAGGGTGTCCGCTGGCGACCATGCCGGGGCCGTGGCCTTTTACGCCGCCGCCCTGGAAGGCTGGCCTGACGAGCGGTGGGCCGGAGCCGCGGTGCTCGAACTCGCCACGGCCCTGAACGAGACCGACCGCAAGACCCAGGCCTGCACTGCTCTCTCCGAGTTCGACCGGCGCTACGCCGAGGCCGCCGCCGCCGCCGTGCGCACGCGCGCGGCCGGCTTGCGCACCCGCTTCGCCTGTCCGGCCCGGAGAGGGGGCTGAGCCCGACCGTTCCGGCCTGGCTCGACCGGGTCCGCGAACGGCTGACTGCGCGGCTTGAGCGCGGCGCGGCGCGGCCCGTGGCCCTGGCCCTGTCCGGGGGCGGGGACTCCGTCGCCCTGCTGGGCGTCGCCGCCGACTGGGCGCGCGACCACGACCGGCGCCTGCTGGCCCTGACCGTCGACCACGGCCTCAACCCCGACAGCGTCGGCTGGACAGCCTTCGCCGCCGGGACCGCGCGCGCGGCAGGGGTCGACTGGCGCGGCCTCACATGGCGAGGGCCGAAGCCGGCGACCGGCCTGCCGGCCGCCGCCCGCGCCGCCCGCCATCGGCTGATCGCCGACGCGGCGCGGGAGGCGGGCGCGCGGGTCGTCCTGTTCGCCCACACCGCCGACGACGTCGCCGAGGGCGAACTCATGCGCGCCGACGACTCGACCCTGGGTCGGCTGCGGGACTGGTCGCCGTCGCCGGCCTGGCCCGAAGGCCGGGGCCTGATGCTGCTGCGGCCCATGCTGGACGTGGGCCGGGGTGAGCTGCGCGACTGGCTGGCCGGACGGGGCGCGGACTGGATCGACGACCCGGCGAACGAGGATCCGAAATACGCTCGAGCCCGGGCGCGAACCTCCCTTCTCCCGTTGGGTGGAGCCGGATCGCGCCGCGATCCGGCGACGGGGGGGCGGGCGGAACCCGGTCGGAACCCTCCCACGCGCCGATCGGCGGGCGGGCCCCTCCCTCTCCCGATCGGAGAGGGGGCGTTCACAGCCGAACGCGCGATCTCCGCCCCAACCCTCGCCGCCCTCCTCGTCTGCGCCGGGGGCGGCGACCGGCCGCCGCGAGGCGACCGGCTTGAGCGGGTGCTGACGCGGCTGAGGGCCGGCGATGTCTTCACCGCCACCCTGTGCGGCGCCCGGATGGAGGCCGCGGCCCATCAAGTCCTCGTGACCCGGGAGGCCGGCGAGTTCGCCCGCCGCCCGGTCCCGCCCCTGCCGCTGGCGCCGGGCGTGGAGACCGTCTGGGACGGACGCTGGGCGGTCGTCGTCGCCGAGCCCGGCTGGAGCGTTGCGCCCGCCGCTGGTCGCATGGCCGCGCTGTCAAAGGCCGACCGGGCCCGGTTGCACGCCCTGCCGCCGGCGGCGCGCGGCGGTCAGCCTGTCCTGATCCGGAACGACGCGGATGCGCCGGTTCTTGCAGGAGCCGTGGCCGGGACGCGGTCGCTGGCCGAGGACAGACTGGCGCTCGCGCTGGACCGAATGACGCATGAAACGGAGCTGGCGCCGCGCGCGCATGGCGCAACGCCCCGGAACCACCTATTTTCCGGCGCTGACATCATCGAATAAGGGAGCGCGCCGCGCTTCCAGGGATTGAGACGAGAATGAACCTTCGCAATCTGGCCATCTGGGGCGCCGTCATCCTGGGCGCGCTCGCCTTCTATGTGGCAGTGGACCGTCCCGGGACCGTCGGCGCGCCCGGTCAGAAGGCGACCGCTGATCGCCCGGCCGAGATGACCTACTCGGAACTGATCGCGGCCCGCGACGCCAAAAACATCGCGGCGGTCGAGGTTCGCAGCGAGACGCTCCTGATCCAGACCAAGGACAACAAGAGCTTCACCGTCGTCACGTCGCTCCCGAACGGGGACCTGATTGAAAGCCTGAACGCCTCCGGCGCCGAGGTCGATGTCAAGAACACCCGCCAGCCGATGTGGATGGGCATTCTGCTCGGCCTGCTGCCCTTCGTGCTGATCATCGGCCTGTGGATCCTGATCATGCGCCAGATGCAGGGCGGCGCGCGCGGGGCCATGGGCTTCGGCAAGTCCAAGGCCAAGCTGCTGACCGAACACAAGGGCCGCAAGACCTTCGACGACGTCGCCGGCGTCGACGAGGCCAAGGAAGAGCTGCAGGAGGTCGTCGACTTCCTCAAGGACCCGGCCAAATTCCAGCGCCTCGGCGGCAAGATCCCCAAGGGCGCCCTGCTGGTCGGCCCTCCGGGCACCGGCAAGACGCTGCTGGCCCGCGCCGTGGCGGGCGAGGCCGGCGTGCCCTTCTTCTCCATCTCGGGCTCCGACTTCGTCGAGATGTTCGTCGGCGTCGGCGCCAGCCGCGTCCGCGACATGTTCGAGCAGGCCAAGAAGAATGCGCCGTGCATCATCTTCATCGACGAGATCGACGCGGTCGGTCGTCACCGCGGCGCCGGCCTCGGCGGCGGCAATGACGAGCGCGAGCAGACCCTCAACCAGCTTCTGGTCGAGATGGACGGCTTCGAGTCCAACGAGGGCATCATCCTGATCGCCGCCACCAACCGGCCGGACGTGCT
>JACPDR010000010.1 GCA_016183935.1 Caulobacterales bacterium | reverse complement strand
TGTTGCGGATATTTCCAAGCGTGGAAACCTCCGGGTGCGCCGATGCTGAGAAGGCCGATGCCGCGCCGATGATCAAGTCAAAAACATCTGCAGGGAGAATCTACAATGGCATCAATCCGGTACATCGTGACCGATGTTGACGTCGCTCTTGAGTTCTATCGCGATACACTCGAGTTTAAAGTTGACATGCACAACCCGGGCAAATTCGCGTCGCTCATTCGTGATGACCTCACGCTTTACTTAAGTGCCCCGGGCGCAGGAAGTGGGGGCACGGCTGGTGGTAATCCAGAACCAGGCGGATGGAATCGGTTCATGCTCATTACTGATGACATTAACGCTCTCATTGGTCGACTGACCGCGGCTGGATCCAAATTCAAAGGGGAAATCAGCGAGGCTGGAGCCGGTCGGGCCAGGCTTCTGGAGGATCCATCGGGAAATCTCATTGAACTGTTTGAGTTCAAGAAAAAATGATCGTTGCAGGTGGCGGGGCAGCGGGAACGTCCGCTTTCCACCCATGGCGAAAGTTCCGGGCGTCCGCCTCTCCAGACGTCCGCGGCTCTCTAGAACACCATCACCGTCCCGATCAGCAACCGCGCGCCCGGCCGGCCCACCGTCCGGTCTGTGGCCGCCTGCAGTTGGGCGACGAGACGCTCCACATCCGGCGGCGCGCCCGGCAGCAGGGCGTTGGCCGCCTGCTGGACCACGGCGGCGTAGGCGGCCCGCAGGCGCGGCTGCGACTGGGCGACGCGGGCGCGCAAGGCGGCGTCCGGGGTGTCGAGACCGGTCTCGACCGTCATCGTCCCGCGCCCGCCGCCATGGCGCCGGACGTTGGCTGTGATGGTCGGCAGGCGAAGGTAGCTGGGCTGCGGCGCGGCCTTGTCGCTGGACGCCCGTGCGGGCGCGGCGGCTGAGGCGGCGACGGCGGCGAGGCCGAGAAGGGCGCGACGATCCATGCCGTGATGCTGGCACGCGGCGCTTAAGGGCCGGTTACGCAGCCGTCTCGACCGCCCTCGGCTCCATCGGCTTGAGGTCGAGCAGGTCGAACAACGCCGCGTCCTCGTCCTGTTCCGGGTTCGGCGTGGTCAGCAGTTTGCCGCCGACGAAGATGGAGTTGGCGCCGGCCAGGAAGCACAGGGCCTGCATCTCCGGGCTCATCGTCTCGCGTCCGGCCGACAGCCGCACCATCGCCTTCGGGCAGACCAGGCGCGCCACCGCGACGGTGCGGACGAACTCGATCGGATCGATCTCGCCCTCCCGCCTGACCCGGTCGCCCAGCGGCGTGCCCGTGACCGGCACCAGCGCATTCACGGGCAGGCTGTCGGGGTGCTCCGGCAGCGTCGCTAGCGCATGCAGCAGCCCCGCCCGGTCGCGCCGCGCCTCGCCCATGCCGACGATGCCGCCGCAGCAGGTGCTCATCCCCGCCTCCCGCACGTGGGCCAGCGTATCCAGCCGGTCCTGATACGTCCGCGTCGTCACCACCTCGGCGTAATAGTCCGGTCCCGTATCCAGATTATGGTTGTAGTAATCCAGCCCTGCCGCCTTCAACTGCCGCGCCTGATCGGCGGTCAGCATGCCCAGGGTGGCGCAGGTCTCCAGCCCGAGCGCCTTCACGCCCGCGATCATCGTCGCCAGCTTGGGCGTGTCGCGGTCCTTCAGCTCGCGCCAAGCGGCGCCCATGCAGAAGCGGCTGGCCCCGCCGGCCTTCGCGGCCATGGCCTCGGCCAGAACCGCCTGCGCATCCATCAGTTTCTCGGCCTTCAGCCCCGTTTGGAAACTGGCCGACTGCGAGCAGTAGCCGCAGTTCTCGGCGCAGCCGCCGGTCTTGATCGACAGCAATTGGCTCTTCTGCACTTCGGACGGATCGAACCAGCGCCGGTGCACCGTCGCCGCCTCGAACACCAGCTCCATGAACGGTCGGGCGAACAGGGCTTCGACCTCGTCCAGGGTCCAGTCATGGCGGGGAATCGAAAGATCGGCTGTCATGGGTCCGCTTCCTGACGCAGGCAGGGCGGACGAACAAGCTCTCAGACCTCCATGATGATCTCGCCGCGTTTCAGGTCGATGACCACCCGCTCGAAGACGCCCAGCACGTCGACGCCCATCAGCATGGCCGGCGTGTCTTGCAATCCGAGCAGGCGGAAGATGTGGAAATCGCCCATCAGCACCGCCAGCTGATCCAGCACCAGTTCGTCGAAATGGACGGCCGAGACCACCATCGCCTGCGCCAGCGCGGCCCGCCCTGTCGGCGACTGGACCAGCATGTTCCCGGTCGAGGCCGTCCGGCTCTGGAAGGGACGGGCGCCGGCGGCCTGCGCCAGGGCCGGATTGATCAGGGTGACCTGGGCGCCCGTGTCGACGATCGCCTGGACCCCCTGGCCCCGAACGAGGGCGTCCACGACCATCAGGTCGACGCCGCCGCCCTCGGGAGGATGGAAGCGGACCCGCGGCCTCACCACACCGAGAAACTGGTCGTGATCGGGCCGGGAGCGATGGATGGATGATCGACCCTGGCCGCGGAAGCGCATGACCAGGCGCTGCTCGGCGAGCAGGTCGAGCCCGAGCAGGCCGTCCAGTCCGATCAGGCCGGCGCGCGATCCGACCGCCATCCGGGCCCCTCCGACCGACAGGGCTCCGCTCGACAGGGTGCGCGCGCGCACGGCGGGGACGCGCTCGAGGCCGATCACTGTGTGCATGTCCAGTTCGCCGGCCGGGGCGATGTTCAGGCGATCGGCCAGATCGCTGGCGACCACCGACGCGCTGGCCGCCGTGTCGACCGCGAAGCGAAACGGTCCTTGATCGTTGATGAAGACCGGCACTGTCGAGCGCCGTACCCGGTCGGTCGTCTGGTCGGCGCGGAACTCGTCGACCTGGGCTTCCTGGGTCAAGGCCGCGCGCGGCGCCGCGAGCGCCGCCAGCAACGCGCCGCCCATGACGCGGCGGCTGAGTCCGTCTGCCGTCATCACGCTCCTCCCCGCGCGCATGCTTGCACGGAATCTGGCTTCCCGCGACCCGGGCGCAGGATTCTGTCGGAAGCTTCATATAAGGATATCCTTATATGTTCATTGCCCCTCGGCGGGGGGCGGGCTATAGGCGGCGCAAAACCAGCGACGCTCCAGAGGCTTTCATGACCGACTACATCGTCCGCGACATCTCGCTTGCCGCCTATGGCAACAAGGAAATCGCCATCGCCGAAACCGAGATGCCGGGGCTGATGGCGCTGCGGTCGGAGTTCGGCAAGGACAAGCCGCTGAAGGGCGCCCGCATCGCCGGCAGCCTGCACATGACCATCCAGACCGCGGTGCTGATCCAGACGCTGGAAGCGCTGGGCGCCGAGGTGCGCTGGGCCTCCTGCAACATCTTCTCGACCCAGGACCACGCCGCCGCCGCCATCGCCGCCAGCGGCACCCCGGTGTTCGCCACCAAGGGCGAGACCCTGGTCGAGTACTGGGACTACGCCCACAAGATCTTCGAATGGGCCGACGGCGGCTATCCGAACCTGATCCTCGACGACGGCGGCGACGCCACCCTGCTGTGCGTGCTCGGCCCCAAGGCCGAGAAGGACATCTCGGTGCTGGCCAACCCGCAGAACGAGGAGGAGGAGGCCCTCTACGCCGTGATGAAGCGGTACCTGAAGGAGAAGCCCGGCTTCTACTCGGCCATCCGCGACGCCATCGGCGGCGTCTCGGAAGAGACCACCACCGGCGTCCACCGTCTCTACCAGATGGCCGAGCGCGGCGAGCTGCCGTTCCCCGCCATCAACGTCAACGACAGCGTCACCAAGTGCAAGTTCGACAACCTGTACGGCTGCCGGGAATCGCTGGTCGACGCCATCCGCCGCGGCACCGACGTCATGCTGTCGGGCAAGGTGGCGGTGGTCTGCGGCTACGGCGACGTCGGCAAGGGTTCGGCCGCTTCGCTGCGCCAGGGCGGCGCCCGGGTGAAGGTCACCGAGATCGACCCGATCTGCGCCCTGCAGGCGGCGATGGAAGGCTATGAAGTCGTCACCCTCGAGGACGCGGCCGGCGAAGCCGATATCTTCGTCACCGCCACCGGCAACAAGGACGTCATCACCGTCGAGCACGTGCGGGCGATGAAGAACAACGCCATCGTCTGCAACATCGGCCACTTCGACTCGGAGATTCAGGTCGCCGGGCTGAAGAACTTCAAGTGGGACGAGATCAAGCCGCAGGTCCACCACATCGAATTCCCCGACGGCAAGAAGATCATCCTGCTGTCCGAGGGCCGACTGGTGAACCTGGGCAACGCCACCGGCCACCCGTCGTTCGTGATGAGCGCCAGCTTCACCAACCAGACGCTGGCCCAGATCGAACTGTGGACCAACAAGGCGTCCTACCAGAACCAGGTCTACGTCCTGCCCAAACACCTCGACGAGAAGGTCGCCATGCTGCACCTCGGCAAGCTGGGCGCGAAGCTGACGACGCTGAAGCCGGAGCAGGCGGACTACATCTCCGTGCCGGTCCAGGGCCCGTTCAAGCCGGATCACTACCGCTACTGACCATCCCGGCCTATAGGGTGGCGGCATGACCGTACTGGACGTCCTTATCCTGCTGGCCATCCTCGCCGTGGCCGTCACCCTCGCCCTGGGTATCCGCTCGCTCTACCAGACCGGGCCCGAGGCGCGCTCGCGCTCCAACAAGCTGATGCGGCTGCGGGTCGCGCTGCAGGCGCTGGCCGTCGTTCTGCTGGTGGTCGGCATGTGGTGGAAGTCCACGCACGGGGCCTGACATGGTTGTCCTCAACCGCATCTATACGAAGGCCGGCGACGGCGGCGAGACGCGCCTGGCCTCCGGCGCCCCGGTCTCCAAGACCGACCCCCGCGTCGAGGCCTACGGCGCGGTCGACGAGCTGAACGCCGTTATCGGCGTGGCGCGCCTGCACGCCGGCCAGAACGACCGCATCGACGCCATGCTGGCCCGAATCCAGAACGAGCTATTCGACCTCGGGGC
The DNA here is from genome assembly GCA_016183935.1 of Caulobacterales bacterium. GTDB lineage: Bacteria > Pseudomonadota > Alphaproteobacteria > Caulobacterales > Caulobacteraceae > Brevundimonas. The sequence continues at coordinate 36,318 of JACPDR010000010.1, read as the reverse complement.
TGATCTGGCGACGCCGCGGGAGCCCGAGCCCAAATGGGAGGCCCTGCGCATCCTCGACGGCCAGGTCGAGCGGCTGGAACAGGAAATCGACTGGATGAACGACTGCCAGAAGGCCCTCGACAGCTTCATCCTTCCGGGCGGATCGCCGCTTTCGGCGCACCTGCATCTGGCCCGCACCGTCTGCCGCCGGGCCGAGCGCGACGCCATCCGGGCTGTCGAGGCGGGGCGCGAGCTTTCGCCGGTGGCGATCCGCTATCTGAACCGCCTGTCGGACCACCTGTTCGTCGCCGCCCGCCGGGCCAACGCCAATGGCGCCGACGACGTGAAATGGGTCCCCGGCGCGACCCGCTGAACCTACTGGCCCAGCAGCGCCTCGCGCTGACGCTCCACCTCGGCGTTACGCGCGGCCTTGGCGGCGGCGAGGCGGTCCTCGATTTCAAGCAGTTCACGGTTCTTGGCGTCTGAGGCTTCGGCCCGGCTCTGCCCGATCGGCCGCTTGGTGATCTCGGCGATCGAGATCGGCTGGGCGCAGATGCCGCTCCCGGGGTCCCACCAACGCCCGCCGGCCTCACAGCGCTCGCCCGGTGCGACCACCAGGGCCTGATAGGCGAACACGCCGCCGACCAGCACCGCGAAGGTCACCAGGAACAACACGCTCAGTCGCTTCATGGTCAGCAGGCGATGCATCGTCGATTTCCGCTCTTGATCCGGACACCGGGCCGCGGGCCCGTTGACGCGGCGTTACGTTGACAGGCCGTGGCAGGCGTTCCATTCCCTGCCCGCACATTCCGGCGATCTCATGGACAGCGCAATGAAGGTACTCGTCCCCGTCAAACGGGTGATCGACTCGAACGTCAAGGCCCGCGTCAAGGCGGACCAGAGCGGCGTCGATCTGGCCAACGTCAAGATGAGCATGAATCCGTTCGACGAAATCGCCGTCGAGGAAGCCGTGCGCATGAAGGAAGGCAAGGAGCACCACGCCGCCGGCACGGCCGACGAGATCGTGGTCGTCTCCATAGGCGTGACGCAAGCCCAGGAGACCATCCGCACCGCCCTGGCCATGGGCGCCGATCGCGGCCTGCTGATCCAGTCCGACACCGACCTCGAGCCGCTCGCCGTCGCCAAACTGCTCAAGGCCGTGGTCGACGAGGAGAAGCCCGACCTCGTCCTGATGGGCAAGCAGTCGATCGACGGCGACAACAACGCCGTCGGCCAGATGCTGGCCGCCCTGCTCGACTGGCCCCAGGCCACCTTCGCCTCCAAGGTCGTCATCGGCGGCGGCAAGGCCACGGTGACCCGCGAGGTCGACGGCGGCCTGCAGACCGTCGCCGCCACCCTGCCGGCGGTGGTCACCGCCGACCTGCGCCTCAACACGCCGCGCTACGCCTCCCTGCCGAACATCATGAAGGCCAAGAAGAAGGAGATCGCCGTCAAGGCGGTCGCCTCAAGGTGCTCAAGGTCGCCGAGCCGGCCAAGCGCGGCGCGGGCGTCAAGGTCACCGACGCGGCCGATCTGGTCGCCAAACTCAAGACCGCGGGGGTGCTGTAATGGCCGTTCTCGTCATCGCCGATCACGACGGCCAGACCGTCCGCGAGACCACTCACAAGACCGTCACCGCCGCCACGGCGCTGGGCGGGGACGTCGACATCCTCGTCGTGGGCCAAGGCGCGAAAGCCGCCGCCGACAGCGCTGCGAAGATCGCCGGCGTGCGCAAGGTCCTGCTCGCTGAATCCGCCGCCCTCGGCCACCAGCTGGCCGAGGCGGTCGAGGCCACGGTCGTCGGCCTCGCCGGCGGCTACGACGCCATCCTCTCGCCGGCCAGCATGGACGGCAAGAATTTCATGCCACGCATCGCCGCGAAGCTCGACGTCGCCCCGATCTCCGACATCGTCGAGGTCGTCTCGGTCGATACCTTCGTCCGCCCGATCTACGCCGGCAACGCGCTGGAGACGATCCAGTCCTCCGACGCGAAGAAGGTCATCACCGTCCGCCCGACCGGCTTCGCCGCCGCCGCCGAAGGCGGCTCGGCCAAGGTCGAGAGCGTCGCGGGCGCCGACGCCGGCAAGTCCGCCTTCGTCAGCGAGGAGATGGTCAAGTCCGACCGCCCCGAGCTCGGCGCGGCGAAGATCGTCGTCTCCGGCGGTAGGGCCATGGGCTCGGCGGAGGAATTCCACGCCGTCATGGACCCGCTGGCCGACCGGCTCGGCGCGGCCGTCGGAGCCTCGCGCGCCGCGGTCGACGCCGGCTACGCCCCCAACGACTACCAGGTCGGCCAGACCGGCAAGGTCGTCGCCCCGGCCCTCTACATCGCCATCGGCATCTCGGGCGCCATCCAGCACCTCGCCGGCATGAAGGACTCGAAGATCATCGTCGCCATCAACAAGGACGCTGACGCCCCGATCTTCCAGGTCGCCGACTTCGGCTGGGTCGCGGATTACAAGACGGCCGTGCCCGAGCTGATGAAGGCGCTGGGGTAGAGCGCAGCCACAACCGGATCGGAAGGGGCGCGGCGCCGAAGGGAGCCGCGCCCTTTTCATTTGCTGCGGTCCGGTACAGGTTTGCCGGGCGCAGCGCACACGGAGGAAGGCGAGTGGCGACCCGATGACTGGGAAACTCTACCTCTTCGCTCTGGCCGCGGTTTTGTCGGCCTGTTCGGCGGCGCCGACCGCGTCGGACACTCCGCCCTCCGAATTCACGGGACGATTCATCAATGTTTGGGGAGCGTGGAACATCGCTGAGCTCCATCGGGCGCGCGTTCATGGCGGCTCGCAGATCGTGACCGAGGTCCTGCTGCCCAGATCACCCGGACAAGTTGTCGAAAATGGCGTCGACGCCGCCGCCGTATCGCTGCGGGTCAGAATAGAGTGCCGCCCAGTTTCCTACGACCTGGTCCATCAAACGGTCTATGATGCGGAGGGACGAGTGCTTTCCAGCCGGCCCACGACCGGAGCCGAGTTCTCTCCCCGAGGTCCATACAGCGACTTGGCGGACGAGCTTTGCGCCGGAGACCCGCCGCCGCAGACCGATTTCAGAACCTTCGCGGAGTTTCGCCGCGAGGCCGCCGCCCGCCCGGGCGCAACGATCAGATCGACCGGCGGCCCCACGATCATGCGTGAGGACTGAGGGTTCCTGGCGTCGCCCTTCAAGCCATGGCCACTCTTCCCATCCGCCTCACCCCCGGCGCGTCCGCCGACCGCATCGACGGCTGGGACGTCGACGCCGACGGCCGTCCCGTCCTCAAGGTCCGCGTCCGCGCCCGCCCGGTGGAGGGCGAGGCCAACGCCGCCCTGCTCAAGCTGCTCGCCAAATCCCTTGGCGTGCCGAAATCCGCCGTCACCCTCGAGCGCGGCGGGCAGTCGCGCACCAAGATGGTCTCCGTCGCTGGCGTCGCCGACGACGCGTTGCGCGCCCGCCTTACCGGTTTGTAATGTTTCCGCCCTTGTCGAGGCGCGGCGGAGCCTCTTGTAATCCCCCCTCGTTCTGCGCCGCCGGCGCATCAGGGGAGCGTCCGATGACCGTCAACCGCCTGCGGGGCCCCAGCCTCGCCGCCCTTGCCTGCGTGCTCGCCGGCGCCATGGCCCTGTCCGCCTGCGCCACCACCGGCGGCGACAGCGCGTCCGACGACAGCGCGTCCGGCGACAGCGAAGCCTCCGAGCCGCTGGCCCGCGGCCTCGACTACGCCGCCAACCCGGACCCCTTCCCTTCGACCTATCGCGGCCTGCCCCGCGAGAACATGGCCATCGTCGGCGGCACCGTCTTCACCGGCGCCGGCCAGCGCATCGACAATGGCGTGATCATCGTCACCGACGGCCGCCTCGCCGCCGTCGGCGACGCCTCGACCCCCATCCCGGCGGGGCATCGCCGCATCGACGCCCAGGGCCGCTTCGTCACCCCGGGCGTCATCGACACCCACAGCCACCTCGGCGTCTATCCCTCGCCCGGCGTGCAGGGCATGAGCGACGGCAATGAGGCGACCCAGCCGAACACCGCCGAGGTCTGGGCCGAGCATTCCCTGTGGCCCCAGGACCCCGGCTTCAACGCCGCCCGCGCCGGCGGCGTGACCACCCTTCAGATCCTGCCCGGCTCGGCCAATCTGTTCGGCGGCCGCGGCGTCACCGTCCGCAACGTCCCCTCGGTGACCATGCAGGGCATGAAGATGCCTAACGCCCCCTATGGCCTGAAGATGGCCTGCGGCGAGAACCCATCGAGGGTCTATGGCAGCCGCAACAGCTCGCCGGCCACCGGCATGGGCAATGTCGCCGGCTATCGCGCCGCCTTCATCGCCGCCCGCGAGTACAAGGCCAAATGGGACAAGTGGCGCGAGGACGGCGAGGGTTCGCCCCCGACCCGCAATCTCGAGCTGGAGACCCTCGCCGGCGTCCTCGACGGCTCGGTGCTGATCCAGAACCACTGCTACCGCGCCGACGAGATGGCCGTGATGATCGATGTGGCGAAGGAGTTCGGTTATAAAATCACCGCCTTCCACCACGCCATCGAGGCCTACAAGGTCGCGCCCCTGCTGGCCCGCGAAGGCATCTGCGCCGACATGTGGACCGGTTGGTGGGGCTTCAAGATGGAGGCGCTCGACGCGGTCGAGGCCAACGCCGCCCTCGTCGACGCCCAGCCCAACAGCTGCGCCGTCATCCACTCCGACGACGCCGAACTGACCCAGCGCCTCAACCAGGAAGCCGCCGCGGCGCTCGCCGCCGGTCGCCGCATCGGCATGGACATCCCGGAAGAGCGGGCGATCAGCTGGATCACCCTCAACCCGGCCCGGTCGCTCGGCATCGCCGACCAGACCGGCTCGCTCGAGGCCGGCAAGCGGGCCGACGTGGTGATCTGGAGCGCCAATCCGTTCAGCGTCTACGCCCGCGCCGACCAGGTGTTCATCGACGGCGGCCTCGCCTTCGACCGCTTCAACCCGGCCTACCAGCCGGTGTCCGACTTCGAGCTGGGCCAGCCCGGCTACGGCGTTTCCGCCGCCAACGTGACGCAGGGAGCCCGCTGATGCGCCTCAGGACCCTCTTCCTCGCGGCGGCCTCGGTCGCCGTCCTTGCGTCTCCCGCCTTCGCCCAGGAGCTGACCGCCATCACCGGCGGCCGGGTGCTGACGGGAACCTCGGTGATCGAGAACGGCACGGTGGTGATCCAGAACGGCCGGGTCGTCTCGGTCGGGGTCATGGCGCCGCCGGCGACCGCCCGTATCATCGACGCCACCGGCAAGGTCGTCGCTCCAGGCTTCGTCGCGGTCGACTCCGGCCTCGGCGCCTCCGAGGTTTCCTCCGTCGGCGGCTCGGACGACCTGCGTAACGGCGCCAACACCATCAGCGCCTCGTTCGATGTCTCCTACGGCCTCGATCCGTGGTCCTTCACCCTGCCGGTGGCCCGCCTCGGCGGCATCACCCGGGCCATCGTCGTCCCCAATCATCCGGGCGGCGGCGGCGGCCACGCCCATGACGACAGCGACTTCGCCGGCGTCGGCGACGGCGGCTACCAGTCGCCCAGCCTGTTCGCCGGCCAGGCCGCCATCATCCACCTCGCCGAGGGGACCGACATTCTCGTCAAGCCGCGTGTGGCCATGGTCGCGCCGTTAGGCGAGGCCGGGGCCGGCGTCGCCGGCGGCGCGCGCGGGGCCGAGTTCGTCCAGTTCAAGGAGACCCTGGCCGAGGTCCGCCTCTACGCCCGCAACAAGGCCGCCTATGACCGCGCCGGCCTGCGTGATCTCTCGCTGTCGCGCGCCGACCTCGAGGCGCTGATCCCGGTCGCCAGTGGCGACATGCCGCTGATCGTCACGGTGCGCCGCGCCGCAGACATCCAGCAGGTGCTGCGGCTGGCCCGCGAGGAGGGGGTGAAGATCATCCTCGACGGGGCCGAGGAGGGCTGGCTGGTCGCCGACCAGATCGCCGCCGCCGGCGTGCCGGTGCTGCTGAATCCGATCTCCAACCTGCCGGGCAATTTCGAGACCCGCGCGGTGCGTATGCAGAATGCGGCGGCGCTCGACGCCGCCGGGGTGCTGATCGCCATCAAGGGCAACGAGGGCTCGATCCACCGCGCCCGGGAGACCCGTTACAACGCCGGCAACGCCGTCTCGCATGGCCTGTCCTATGAGTCGGCGATCGAGGCGATCACGGTCAATCCGGCTCGCATCTTCGGCATGGCTGGCCAGTTCGGCGAGCTGCGCCCCGGCGCCGCCGCCGACGTGGTCATCTGGTCCGGCGACCCGCTTGAGCCGCTCAGCCTCGCCGAGACCATCTTCATCGGCGGCGCCGAACAGGCCCCGACCAGCCGCCAGTTCCTGCTCCGCGACCGCTACGCCGGCGGCGGCGAAGGCGCGATGCCCCCCGCCTATACGCGGTGATCGCAACGCCTCCGCGTCGGACAAGGGAAGGCTGCTAGAGCCCGATCTTCCCGAGCACCGGCCTCAGGTTCACCGCGCCGTCGCGGAAGTCTTTCCATGGGTCGGGCTTCTTCAGCAGGGCGGCGGCGTCGTGGAGGGTGTAGGCCTTCGGGTCCAGGCCGGACTTCACCTGACCCCACGAGAGGGGGAAGGCGAGCCCGGCGCCGGGGCGGGCGCGGGGCGACCATGGGGCGACGGCGGTGGCCATGCGGCCGTTGCGCAGATAGTCGAGGAAGATCTTCCCGCCGCGCGCCTTCTTGGCGATGGTGGTGGTGAAGCGGTCGGGGTGTTCGCGGCGGACGATCTCGGACACTTCCTTGGCGAAAGCCTTGCACTGGTCCCAGTCGATGCGGCTGCGCCCGTCGGCGAGGATGGGCACGACGACGTGCAGCCCCTTGCCGCCGGTGGTCTTGACGAAGGGGTTGAGGCCGAGGCCCTCCAGTTCCGACTTCATCCGTTTGGCGGCGGCGATGACGTCGGCGAAGTCGAGACCCTCGTCGGGGTCGAGGTCGAAGGTGACCTGCTCGGGCGTCTCCGGATCGTCGGGCTTGCAGCCCCACGGGTGCAGCTCGAGCCCACCGGACTGGCCGATGGCGACCAGGCCCCCGGCGTCGGTGACGCCGACGTAGGGCTTGCGCTCCTTGACGTCGATCAGCTTCAGGCGGGGGTTCGAGCCGGGCATGGCGTGGCGCTGGAAGAATTTCTCGCCGGTGATGCCCTCGGGCGCGCGGATGATCGACACCGGGCGATCGGCGACGTGGGGCAGGATGCGCTCGGCGGCCATTTCGTAATAGCGGACCAGTTCGGCCTTGGTGATCGCCGGCTTTCCGTCGGCGGCGGGCCACAACACCTTGTCCGGGTTGGAAATGGACACCCCGGCGACGACCAGTTTGCCCTTGCCGGCGGCGCGGGACTGGCCCGGCATGGCCAGCGGCGCGGCGGCCGTGTGCCGGCCCGGCTCTTTCGCCGGATCGGCGGGGGCGTGGGGCCGTTCGGTCACCTCGGACGGCGGCTTGTCCTCGCGCAGGCCCTTGAAGGCCGCCTGGCGCAGGGAGCCAGTGTCGGTGTAACCGCCGTGCTCGACCTCGGCGACCAGCACCGGCCTGGTCCAGTGGATGGTCAGGCCGCCGGCGCGCGACTTCTTCGGGGCGTCCTTGCCGACGAAGGGGTTTTTATCGGTCTCAGCCGCCTTCAGGGCGGGCAGCAGGGTCTTGAGCAGGGTCTGGTTGTAGCCGGTGCCGACGCGGCCGAGGTGGCGCAGGCCCGCCTTGTCGTGGACGCCGACGATCAGGGAGCGGAAGCGGTCGCCCTCCGAGGTCCAGCCGCCGATGACCACCTCGTCGCCGCCGCGGCATTTGGACTTCAGCCAGGTGGTGGAGCGGCCGGCCTGATACGCGGCGTTGAGGTTCTTGGAGATGACGCCCTCGAGGTCCATGCGGCAGGCGCTCTCGAGGATGGCCTGGCCGGTGGTGGCGAAATGGTCGACGTAGCGGATGCGCTTGCGGGCGGACTTGGGGATGCGGTCGATGTAGGCCTGCAGCCGCGCCTTTCGGTGCGACAGGGGCAGTTTGCGCAGGTCCTCCGGACCCTCGAACATCAGGTCGAAGGCGAAGTAGACCAGCTCGCCGGTTTTGCCGTCGGCGATGGCCGCCTGCAGGGCGGAGAAGTCGGGCATGTCGTTCTCGGCGAGGGCGCAGAGCTCGCCATCGACGACGGCGTCCGGCCATTGCGCGGCGTCGGCGGCCAGTTCCGGGAACTTCTCCGACCAGTCGAGACCCTTGCGGGTACGCACCGTGGCCCGGCCGCCGCCCGCCGCGACCTGCAGGCGGTAGCCGTCGAACTTGATCTCGTGCACCCAGCCGGTCCCCTGCGGCGGATAGTCGGTCAGCTTGCACAACTGGATGGGGACGAAGGCATGGGGCTTGGCGGCGTGGCTGGTCACGGCGGGGCGGGCCTCAGGCTTCGGCGGTGCGGCCTTGTTGGTCTTCGCGGGAGACAGCCAGCGCTTCTTGCCTTCGGCGATTTCGGCGAGGCTGCGGCCGGTCGCGACGGAGGCGTCGATCTCCATGTTGGCCTCGCCCTCACCGGGGACGGCGAACGGGTCCTTCTCCTTGATCAGCAGCCAGTTGTTGCGCTTCGAGGGTTTGCCGCGATCGGAGCGCAGCCGGATCAGCGCCCATTTGCCCTGGAGGCGTTCGCCGTGCAGGACCATCTTGACGTTGCCCCTGGCGAAGGCGGCGTCGAGGTCGTCCTCCTGCGGCTCCCAGGTCCCGCGATCCCACATCTGCACCGTGCCGGCGCCGTAGTTGCCGGCCGGGATGATCCCCTCGAAGGTCCCGTAGTCGAGCGGATGGTCCTCGACCTCGACGGCCAGCCGCTTGACCGAGGGGTCGCGCGACGGGGCCTTGGTGACGGCCCAGGACTTGAGCACCCCGTCCAGCTCGATGCGGAAGTCGTAGTGCAGCCGGGTCGCGGCGTGGCGCTGGATCAGATACTTCAGTCCGGCCTTGCGGGCCTTGCCCTTCCTGCCCTTCGGCTCCGGCGTGTCGCCGAAGTTGCGCTTCTTCTTGTAGGTCTCCAGCTCGCCGCGCACCCGGGCCTCCGTCGCTTATCGTGGAGGTGAACGCGCGCGGGTCCGGTTGGCTCAATCGACGGCCTCGCGCATGCGAGCGACGGCGGCGGCGGGGTCGCCGGTCGACTGGCTGGAGGCGCCTTCCAGCCAGTCTTCGAGCCGGGCGTTGATGGTGCGGCAGGGCGGAACGTCGATGGCCCGGGCGATGCACAGGGTCTGGAAGGTGAGGATTTCCCCGCCGTCGCAGATCGCGCCTTCGCGCCAGCCGTACTCGCTCAGGCAGTTCTGGCCATTGCGCCAGTAGTAGCGGCTGCCCGGCCCGACGCCGTTGCGCCAGAAATAAGACGAGCCGGCCTCCGTTCCGTTGTTCCAGAAATAGGCCGAGCCGAGCCGGGTCCCGAAGATCAGGTGGTAGAAGGAGCCGGGGCGTGTGCCGTTGACGAGTTCATAGCCGGACGGAAAGCCCGCGCCGTTCCGGAAATGGTATTCCGACATCATGCCGACGCCGTTGCGCCACTCATAGTCGCCCCACGCCGCGGTCTGTTGAGGCGGCGTCACGAACAGGGCGAGGGCGAGAACGGCTGCCAGCATGACGGGCTCCGGCGATCGGCGCGATGCAGGCCGCGACGCTCGCCGCCCGGACCCGGTTCGTCAACTGACGCCGCCTGACGGGCCGAAGCCCCTATTCCGGCTGAGGTTCGTCTTCCGACTTCTCGCCCCGCGCGGCCGCGCGCTTCTCGGCCTTGGCGGCGGCTTTTTCGGCGGCCTTCTTGGCGTCGGCGCGCTCGCGCTCCATGCGTTCGAAACTGTAGTTGGGCTTACGGGCCATCGGCGTAGCTTCCTTTCCGGCGCGGCTGCGCCTGACGCGGGCGCGTCGGGAGAACGCCGTTGAGCGGCGCGGGATGCGTACAAGGTGGGGCGCCCCGGCCCCGGCTACAACCGCTCAATCGACGGCGACGATCTCGACGGTCTGTCCGGCCACGACAGCTTCGTCGCCGACCCGTTTGCCGATCAGGGCCACCGCGAGCGGCGAGACGTGGCTGACCGAGCCGGCGGCGGGGTCGGCCTCGTCCTCGCCGGTGATGCGCCAGATCTGGGTGCGCCCGTCCTCGCGCTCGATGGTCACCGAGCCGCCGAAGCGGACGCGGCCGTCGGGCGGGCTCTCGACCAGCTGGGCGGTGGCGCGGCGGGCGGACCAGTAGCGCAGATCGCGGGTGGCGCGCGCCATGGCGGTGCGGTCGGCCTCGATCGAGCCATGCGCCTGGGCGGCGCCGTATGCGGCGCGGGCGGCGGCGAGGGCGGCCTCGATCCTCGCCAGCCCCTCGGGGGTGACGAGGTTGGGGTGGGGCGAGATAGGGCGGTCGGGAAGGTCGGCGGCGGTGGCCTCCAGATCTTCCTCGCGAGTGAAGGCGACGCTCATGGGGCGGAAGCGTATGCCGGTCTCGGGCGTTCCGGTCTAGGAAGGGCGGATGAGTTCTCCAGACAAGATTGTGCATGTGATCGGGGCCGGGCCGGCGGGGCTGACGGCCGCCGAGCGGCTGGCGCAGGCGGGCGCGGCCGTCGTCGTGCACGAGGCGATGCCGTCGGCGGCGCGCAAATTCCTGATGGCGGGGCGGGGCGGGCTGAACCTGACCCATTCGGAGCCGCTGGAGGGCTTCACGGGCCGCTACGGCGAGGCGGCGGGAACGGTGGCCGGGTGGCTGGACCGGTTCTCGCCGACGCACCTGATCGGCTGGGCCGAGGGGTTGGGGCAGCCGGTGTTCACCGGCTCGTCGGGGCGGGTGTTCCCGCGGGCGATGAAGGCCTCGCCGCTGCTGCGGGCATGGCTGGGGCGGCTGAAGGAGCTGGGCGTCGAGGTGCGGACACGGTCGCGCTGGACCGGCCGCCGTGACGGCGGCTGGGTATTCGGGACGCCCGACGGCGAGCGGGTCGAGCGGCCGGACGCGGTGGTGCTGGCGCTGGGCGGCGCGAGCTGGCCCCGGCTGGGCTCGGACGGAGGCTGGCGGGGGATGCTGGAAGCGGAGGGGGTCGATGTGGCGGCGCTCCGGCCTTCGAATGTCGGCTTCGACGTGGCGTGGTCGACGGTTTTCGCGGAGCGGTTCGCCGGGCAGCCGTTGAAGCCGGTGGCGCTGAGCTTCGGCGACACGACGGTGCGAGGCGAGGCGATGGCGACGGCCTACGGGCTGGAGGGCGGGGCGGTTTACGCCCTGTCCGCGCCGCTACGGGAGGCGATCGAGCGGGACGGGTCGGCGATCCTGACGGTCGACCTGCGGCCCGACCTGTCGATCGAGGCCTTGGCCGGGCGGCTGACGAAGTCACGCGGCAAGGACAGCGCGTCGAACTGGCTGAGGAAGGCGGCGGGGCTGTCGCCAGTGGGCGTCGGCCTGCTGCGCGAGATTCCCGGGGCCCTGCCCGAGGGAGCGGACAAGCTGGCGCGGCGGATCAAGGCGGTGCGGCTGACCCTGACGGGGGTGCAGGGGCTGGCGCGGGCCATCTCTTCCGCCGGGGGCGTGCGGCTCGACGCGGTGGACGAGCGGCTGATGCTCAAGGCGCTGCCGGGGGTGTTCGTGGCCGGCGAGATGCTGGACTGGGAGGCGCCGACGGGCGGCTACCTGCTGCAGGCCTCGATGGCCTCGGGCGTGGTCGCGGCGGAGGGAGTGCTGGACTGGATGGCGCAGCGCGCTAGGACGACGTCATGAGCGATCTCCCCGACATCCAGGGCGTCTGTCCGCCGCGCTTCTCCGCCGTGAAGGACGCCTTCGCCGCCAATTTCACCGACGCCCCGGAGGGGCTGAACGAGCGGGCGGCGCGGTTCAGCGTCTGCATCGACGGCGAGCCGGCGATCGACCTGTGGGCCGGCTGGGCCGATGCGGCGAAGACCGTGCCCTATGGCGAGACCACGCTGACGCCGGTGTTCTCGACCGGCAAGGCGGTGATGGCCCTGCTGATCGCCGGTTGCGTCGAGCATGGCCGGCTGGACTATGAACGGCCGGTCGCCAGCTACTGGCCGGACTTCGGGCAGGCCGGCAAGGACCGCATCACGGTCGGCGAACTGATGAGCCATCAGGCCGGCCTGCCGGGCTTCTCGGAACCCGTCGAGCCGAGCATATGGTTCGACCGCAAGGCGGCGCTGGCGCGGCTGTGCGCCCAGGCCCCGATGTGGCCGCCGGGGACGGGGTCGGGCTATCACCCGATCACCATCGGCCTGCTGGCGGGCGAGCTGTTCCGGCTGGTCGACGGGCGCAGCATGGGGACGGCGCTGCGGGAAGACTTCCCCGGACTGGATCTGTGGATCGGTCTGCCCGAGGCCGAGCACGCCCGGGTGGCGCAGATGAAGAAGCCGACGGCGGCCCCGGACCTGGGCGCCATCGACGCCATCAAGCGCGCCGCCTTCCTCGACACGGGCTCGGCCCCCGCCGGCCGCGGCTCGGCGGAATGGCGGACCATGGAGCTGCCCTCGGCCAATCTGCACGGCACGGCGCGGGACCTGGCGCGGATCATGGGGGTGTTCGCGGCCGGGGGCGAGCTGGAGGGGCGGACGGTGCTGTCGGCGGAGACCCTGGCGGCGGCGACGCGGGAAAGGGTGCGGGGCCTGGACAAGGTCGTGCCGTTCCGGATCAGCTGGGCGGCCGGGCTGATGCGCAACGAGGGGCTGGGGATGTTCGGGCCGAACGACGGGGCGCTGGGCCACTACGGCTGGGGCGGTTCGTGCGCCTTCGCCGATCCGGCGGCGAAGGTTTCCGGGGCCTATGTGATGACCCGGCAGTCGCCGCATCTGATCGGCGATCCGCGGGCGGTGCGGCTGCAGGAAGCCCTTTATTCGGCCTTCTGACGGCGGGGGGCGGTCAGGCCGCCGATGATCCCGCCCACAACGGCGAGGCCCGCGCAGGTCAGGATCACGGCGCGGAAGGCGGCGTGGAAGGCGTCGCGGGCGCCGGCCTCAAGGTCCGCGCCGGCCATGACCTGACCCAGCAGGGCGCGGGCGTCGGGGCTGTCGGCCCGGGCCGTGAACACCGCCGACAGGATGACGCCGAGCAGGGCGATGGCCAGCAGGCCGGCGACGCGGGCGACGGCGTTGTTGACCCCCGAGGCGACGCCGGTGCGGCCGGGCGGCACGGCGCCCATGACGGCGGCGGTCAGGGGGCCGACGGCGAGGGTCATGCCGACCGCCGTCACCGTCATCCCGGCCAGCGGCCCGTCGACGTAGCCGGCGCCCGGCGCGGGCAGGGCCAGCAGGGCGAGGCCGACGCCGGCGAGCACGGGGCCGAGGCTGAGCGACAGCTTCGCCCCGAAGCGGTCGGCCAGCTTGCCGGCGTATCCCGAGAACAGGCCCATGATCACGGCGAAGGGCAGCATGGCGGCGCCGGCCATTGTGGCGCTCCAGCCGTGCACGCGGATGAGGTCGAAGGGCAGGAAGAACATCGCCCCGCCGAGGGCGAAATAGAGGAGCAGCGTCAGCAGGTTGACGCCGCTGAACACGGAGGATTTGAACAGGCCGAGCGGCATCATCGGATGGCGCTGGCGGGCCTCGGCCCAGAGGAAGCCCGCCAGCAGGACCGCGCCGCCGATCAGGCCGGTCAGGATCCACGGGTCGGTCCAGCCGAGGTCGGGCGCGGCGGTCAGGGCCCAAGTCAGACCGCCGAGCCCGCCGATGGCCAGAACGGCGCCGGGGCCGTCGAGGCCGCGGGCCTTTTCATCGCGGCTCTCGGGCACGGCCTTGAGGGTGATCAGGACGGTGAGCAGGGCCAGCGGCGGATTGATCCAGAAAATGAAGCGCCAGTCGGCGGCGTCGGCCAGCCAGCCGCCGACCAGCGGCCCGACCATGCCGAAGATGGCCCCGGCCCCGGCCCAGGTCCCGAAGGCCTTGCCGCGCTCGTCCGGGGGGAAGGCCGAGCCAATCACGGCCAGGGCGCCGGGGGTCAGCAGGGCCGCGCCGATCCCCTGCACGGCGCGACCGGCGATGAGCAGCTCCACCGTGGGGGCGAGGCCGCAGGCGATCGAGGCGAGGGCGAAGACGGCGACGCCGATCAGGAACACCTTGCGCCGCCCGAAGCGGTCGCCGGCCGCGCCGCCGATCAGGACGAGGGCGCCGAGGGTCAGCAGATAGGCGTTGGAGACCCACTGGGTCGCGGCCGGGCCGGCCCCGAGGTCGTTCTGGATCGCCGGCAGGGCCACGCCGAGAGCCGAGCCGTCGATGAAGGTCAGGCTGGAGCCGAGCACGGTGGCGACGAGGATCCAGCGGGCGGCCGACAGGGGCGGGGTCGAGGCCGCGGCGGCCTGGACCTGACCGGCGTCGCAGGGGCCGTGCTGGGCGTTGGACATGGGGGGAGGATAGACTCGATTGGCGGGGCGCGGACAGGGGCGCCCGCCCGGCGGCCTCCGGACTGAAAAACACCGTCCGAAGCGTCCGAAGCGTCCGGATAGTCCGATGCGTCCGAAGCGTTCGGAAAAGGGATCGGCGGCGCGCCTTTGGCGGTGCGGCGGCGGTTCGGTTGTCAAAGACCGGCGGACGGGCTCCCCGCGACGGGGATGGGGGGAGTATGGGGCCGCGGCTTCCCGCGGCGGGAAGATCGCGTCGAGAAGAGGTCAGGGTGTTGAAAGGGCCGGAAGTTTTCCGCTGAACCCGACTATGAATCCGCGGATTGTCAGCACAGCGTCACGGGTTGTGCGCGCCCCTGAAATCCTTCTCCCATTGGCGCCAAACGCTTGCTCCCGTCATCCCGGGAGCGAGCGAAGCGAGACCCCGCCCTTTCGTCATCCCGGGAGCGAGTGAAGCGAGACCCCGGGACAGGGCGGCGCCGAAGGCGACCTTGGGCCGGCTGTCGCGGACAGCGGCGCTCCCGACAGTTTCGCGCTTTCGCGCGCCGCTGGGTCCCGGCCTTCGCCGGGATGACGAGAGATGAAGGGTCAGTCGGGCTCTTCGGGCGGCGCCCAGTCGGGATCGTTCTCCGGAAACCAGTCGGCGGCGAGATCGAGCCAGTCGGGATTAGCGTCCTCGATCAGCTTGAGCTTCCAGTCGCGCTTCCATTCCTTGATCTGCTTCTCGCGCCGGATCGCTTCGACCACCCAGGCGAAGCGCTGGAACCAGACGAGCCGGGTGCAGCCGTATTGTTTGGTGAAGCCGTCGAAGACGCCGTTGCGATGCTTCCAGACGCGGGCGACGAGGTTGGAGGTTATGCCCGTATAGAGCGAACCGTTGCGGCCGCTGGCCATGATGTAGGCCGCGATGAAGGTGCGATGCGTCGCCATTCATGCAACCTAAGCTTTCTTTTTCCTTTCGTCATCCCGGGGGCGCGCAGCGAACCCCGGGACCCAGCGGCGCCGAAGGCGACCTGTTCACGCAGGCTGTTACGGGTGGGGGCGCTCCCGACAGGGTCGCGCTCGCGCGCGCCGCTGGGTCCCGGCCTTCGCCGGGATGACGAAAGGAGGGGTGGTTCGGTGAGCGCGTCTTGCACCGCCTCAATGCACCCGCGCCTTCCCGATCTCCAGCCCGCCCTCGCCCGCTGACACGGCGATCACGCTCCCGTCCTCGATCTCCCCGGCCAGCAGTTTGCGCGCGATCGGGTCGACCAGCTCCTTCTGGATGACGCGCTTGAGCGGCCGGGCGCCGTAGACCGGGTAAAGGTCGGCCAGGGCGCCCAGCTGCGCGAGACGCTGGACCGCCTGCGCGCCGAACTGGCCGCGGCCCAACCGACGGAACAGGATGATCTCGTCGATGCGATTGAGGAACTCGGGGCGGAAGTGGGCGCGGACCTGTTCCATGACGTAGGGGCGGACGGACTCGACGTCGTCGCCCTCGCCCTGCCCCGCCAAGGCCTCTGAGCCGAGGTTGCTGGTCATGATGATCAGGGTGTTCTTGAAGTCGATGACGCGGCCCTGGCCGTCGGTCAGGCGACCGTCGTCCAGCACCTGAAGCAGGACGTTGAAGACGTCGGGGTGGGCCTTTTCGACCTCGTCGAACAGGACGACCTGATAGGGGCGGCGGCGCACGGCCTCGGTCAGGGCGCCGCCCTCGTCGTAGCCGACGTAGCCGGGGGGCGCGCCGATCAGGCGGGAGACGCTGTGCTTCTCCATGTATTCCGACATGTCCATGCGGGTGATGGCGGCCTCGTCGTCGAACAGGAACTCGGCCAGGGCCTTGGTCAGCTCGGTCTTGCCGACGCCGGTGGGGCCGAGGAAGAGGAAGCTGCCCAGCGGGCGGTTGGGGTCGTTGAGGCCGGCGCGGGCGCGGCGGACGGCGTCGGAGACGGCGGCGAGGGCCTCGTCCTGGCCGACCACGCGGCGGGCCAGCGCGGCCTCCATGGACAGCAGCTTCTCGCGCTCGCCCTCCAGCATCTTGTCGACCGGGACCCCGGTCCAGCGGGAGACGACCTGGGCGATCTGTTCGGCGTCGACCACCTCGGGGGTCAGGGGGCCGGCCTTGTCGGTTTCGGCGGCCTCGGCCTCGGCGAGGGATTTCTCGATGCCGGGGATCTGTCCGTAGGCGATCTCGGAGGCGCGGCCGAGGTCACCGGCGCGCTGGGCGGCGGCCAATTCGGCGCGCAGGCGGTCGAGGGTTTCGCGCAGCTGGGCGCCGGCGCCGACCTTCTCCTTTTCGGCCTTCCAGCGGGCGGTGAGGTCGTCGGACTGGGCCTCGAGCTCGGCGATCTCGTCCTCGAGCTTTTCGAGCCGGGCGACGGAGGCCTTGTCGGTCTCCTTCTTCAGGGCCTCGCGCTCGATCTTGAGCTGGACGGCGCGGCGGTCGATCTCGTCCAGCGCCTCGGGCTTGGAGTCGACGGCCATGCGCACGCGCGACGCGGCCTCGTCGATCAGGTCGATGGCCTTGTCGGGCAGGAAGCGGTCGGTGATGTAGCGGTTCGACAGGGTCGCGGCGGCGACGATGGCGCCGTCGGCGATGCGCACGCCGTGGTGGACCTCGTATTTCTCCTTCAGTCCACGGAGGATCGAGACGGTGTCCTCGACGGAGGGCTCGGAGACGAAGACCGGCTGGAAGCGGCGGGCGAGGGCGGCGTCCTTCTCGACGTGCTTGCGGTATTCGTCGAGGGTGGTGGCGCCGACGCAGTGCAGCTCGCCGCGGGCGAGGGCGGGCTTGAGCAGGTTGGAGGCGTCCATGGCCCCGTCGCCCTTGCCGGCCCCGACCAAGGTGTGCATCTCGTCGATGAACAGGACGATGCCGCCCTCGGCGGCGGCGACCTCGCCCAGGACCGCCTTGAGCCGCTCCTCGAACTCGCCGCGGTATTTGGCGCCGGCGATCAGGGAGCCCATGTCGAGGGCCATGACCTTCTTCTCGCGCAGGGACTCGGGCACGTCGCCGTTGACGATGCGCAGGGCCAGGCCCTCGACGATGGCGGTCTTGCCGACGCCGGGCTCGCCGATCAGGACGGGGTTGTTCTTGGTGCGGCGGGCGAGGACCTGGATGGTGCGGCGGATCTCCTCGTCACGGCCGATGACCGGGTCGATCTTGCCGTCGCGGGCGGCCAGGGTCAGGTCGCGGGCGTAGCGCTTGAGGGCGTCGTAGGCGTCTTCGGCTCCGGCGGAGTCGGCGGTCTTGCCCTTGCGGATCTCGTTGATGGCGGCGTCGAGCGCGTCGGGCGTGGCGCCGACGGAGGCCAGCACGGTGGCGGCGACCCCGCCTTCGCGGGCGATGGCCGAGAGCAGGCGTTCGGTGGTGACGAAGGCGTCGCCGGCCTTCTTCGAGGCGGCCTCGGCGGTGGCGAAGACCCGGGCGGTGTCGCCGTCGAGATAGAGCTGGCCCGAGCCGCCGGAGACCTGGGCGCGCTTGCTGAGGGCGGTTTCGACGGCGGATTCGGCTTTCGCGGGATCGCCGCCGGCGGCGGTGATCAGGGTGCGGGCGAGCCCGTCGCGCTCCTCGAGCAGCACCTTGAGCAGGTGTTCGGGGGCGAACTGCTGGTGCCGGCGGGCGAGGGCCAGAGACTGGGCCGACTGGACGGCCTGTTTGGCGCGGTCGGAGTAGAGGTCGAGGTTCATGCTTTCCCCTGATGAGGCGGAATGCGGAAGGCGCGTCCTTGAGAAGCAAGCAACGGGCCGTCCGGTGGCGGCTGAGGTGGGTGTGGCGACGGGGGCACACAAGAGGCGGGTGGCGGCGGCGGCGGACCTTCGCTAGCGTTCCGGCGAAGTCTGTCGGGAGCGTCCTTCATGTCCATCCGTCTCACGCGCCGCGCGGCGCTGGTTTCGTCTGTCGCGGCCGGCGCCGCCCTGCCCTCGCTGTCGCACGCGCAAACGGGGCCGGCGCCCTCGGGCGAGGCGCTGGCGGAGGCGGTGGACGCCTATGTGAAACAGGCGCTGGCGGCCTTCCCGGACCAGCCGGCGGTGTCGATCGCGGTGGTCAAGGACGGGGCGCCGGTGCTGACCCGCGGCTATGGCGTGCGGGTGCAGGGCGAGGCGGCGCGGGCCGACGAGCACACCGTCTTCGCCATCGCCTCCAACACCAAGAACGTCACCGCCGCCGCCCTGGCCATGATGGTCGACGAGGGCAAGGTGAAGTGGGACGAGCCGGTGAAGACCTATCTGCCGGGCTTCACCCTGTCGGACCCGGTGATCGGCGAGCGGATCACGGTGCGCGACACCCTCAGCCACCGGGCCGGTTTCGGGCTGGGCGCCGGTGACCTGCTGTTCTGGCCCAACAGCGATCGCAGCCGCGAGGAGGTCATGGCGGCGGTCCCGTTCGTGCCGATCGAGGACGGGTTCCGCGCCCGCTACCACTATTGCAACCTGATGTTCGTGGTCGCCGGCGAGGTGCTGGCGGCGGTCTCGGGGATGCGCTGGGAGGACTTCGTCCAGAGCCGCATCCTCGACCGCCTCGGCATGGGCGAGACCGTGCCGATGGCGACCCTGGCCGACCCGGCGAAGTCGGCCCTGCCGCACGCCCGGATCGGACCGCCGCTGCGCTATCAGGGCGAGATGGTGCAGATCTCGGACTCCATCGCCGGGGTGTGGAACTGGGACAGCGCGGCGGCGGCGGGCGGCCTGTGCACGACGGCGACCGACTGGGCCAAATGGATCGGCCTGCGGCTGGCCATGGGCGAGCTGCCGGACGGGACGCGGCTGTTCTCGGAGGACGCCGCGAAGGAGATGTGGCGGCCCAACATCATCATCGGCTCGTCGGCCGGACCGACGGCGGAGCTGCCGGGGCGGGCCATCGCCTCGACCTACGCCATGGGCTTCCAGGTGCAGGACTATCGCGGCGAGCGGATGGTCACCCACGGCGGCGGCTCGCCGGGCGGGATCTCCGCGACCGTGCTGATCCCCGGTCGGGACGCCGGTTTCTCGATCTTCTCCAACGCCGAGGAAAGCTATCTGCTGCGCGCCCTGCGCAGCGGCATCGCCGACATCGTCATGGGCAAGACCGGCTTCGACTGGATCGCCGACAGCGTCCGGCTGCGCGACGAGAGCGACGCCAAATCGATCGCGGCGGCGGCCGAGATCGATGCGAAACAGGCGGCCGGGGCGGCCCCGTCGCTGCCGCTCGAGGCCTACGCCGGAACGTGGCGGGACCCGTGGTACGGCGACATCGTCGTGTCGCGGCGCGGCGACGGCCTTTGGCTGGACTTCACCCATACGCCGGCGCTGAAGGGGCCGCTGGAGCCCTACGACGGCGAGACGATGCGGACCCGCTTCCCCGACAAGCGCGAGGAGGACGCCTTCGTCGTCTTCAAGCTCGAAAACGGCGCGCCCGTGTCGGCGACGATGAAGGCGGTCTCGCCCGACGCGGACTTCAGCTACGACTTCCACGACCTGCGCCTGACGAAGGTTTGACCCGATGATCGCGCTCGCCTTCGCCCTGGCCCTGACCGCCGCGCCCCAGGAGATCCCCGCCGTCTGCGATCCGGCGCCGGGCGTCGCGCCCGACTGGGCCGCGTGCGCCGCGGCGCTGCCGGAGGGTTCGCCGGAGCAGCGGCTGGCCCGGCAGAACCAGGCCACGGAAGCCTATCTGAACCGCGACTATGGCGCGGCCGAGCGGCTGTACGACGCGGCCGCCGGCGACGACGATGCCTATTCCGACGTCTTCCTGCACGCCTTCCGGGCCGACACCTTCCGGCAAGTCGGACGCGACAAGGAGGCCACGGCCGACGCCCGCATGGCCTGGCTGATCCTGTCCGACGACCCCGCCCACGAGGCGCAGCGCCAGCTGACGCCGGTGGACGAGGAGGGCCGGCGGTTCCTGCTCAGCCTGGTGCTGCCGATCCTCAAGACGGGCCGCGACCCGTCCTTCGAGGCCGCCTTCGCCGACTTCCGCGCCCTGCCGGTCAAGGATGCGGACGGCTACGGCAGCCTGGCGCTGGTGCTGGAACAACTGGGCGATTTCGACGGCGCGCTGGAGGCCAGCCTCGTGGCGGTGAAGGCGGCGCCGACGAACGCCAGCTACCTGAACAATCACTGCTACATCCTGGTTCGCGCCGGACGCCCGGCCGAGGGCCTGCCCTTCTGCGAGAAGGCGGTGCAGGCGGCGCCGGAGATCGGCGCGGTTCGCCACAGCCTCGCCGCCGCCCTGGCCGGGGCCGGCCGCTGCAATGAGGCCGATGCGGCGCTGGCCGAAGCCCGCCGGCTGGAGCCGGCGACGGCGCTGTACCAGCAGGCGATCGCCTGCGTGGCGGGGCCGGGCGGCGATCCGGGATCCGCTCCGTCAGTGTGAAGGCGGCTGCTCGGGCGCTGCGGCGTTGGAGAGGTCGACGACGTTCTTCCAGTCGCCGCCGGCGTCCTTTTTCCAGATCGTGACGCCCCTGAACTGCTGCGTCACGAGCTGACCGGAGGGACCCGGCATCGTGACCTCGGAGCGTTCCAGCAGGTAGGCCATGTCGCCGGATGAGGAGACATGCGCCTCCAGCGGCTCCCAGCTTATCCGGAAACCGGGGACCTTCAGGCTCTCCTCGACATAGCTCCGGATCGCGGGCTTTCCGGTGAAGGTCGGCAGGCCCGGCATCATCACCACCGCGTCGTCCGCCCAGTAGTTGACGATGGCGTCCACGTCGCCGGCCGACGCCGCCCGCGACCATTCGCGACTGGTCTCCATCAGGCTGCGTTCCTCGGCGGCGGAATCCACGCGTTGGGCGCCGCACGCGGACAGGGCGGCGATCAACAGCAGGGCCGGGATCGCCCGGAGCGCTCCCTCGACCCGAACGATACGCCTTGCCCTCATGTCCCCCTCCCAAGGTTTCGGCGGGAATGCTGGGCCGAACGCCGGGAAGAGTCCAGCCGCCGCCCTACTGCGCCGGGCGCGAACGGCTGGCCTCGAGGATCGGCATGGAGGCCTCCGTCGGGATGTAGATGACCTCGCGGCCCGGCTTGCCGGCGGTCTCCTCCAGCATGTGGATATAGGACCAGCGCAGGTAGTTGTCGGGGCCGCCGAGGCTCTCGGCCATGATGCGGTTGGCCTCGTTGGTGCCGCGGGCGCGGGCGACCTCGGCCTGGGCGGTCAACTGGGCGGAGTCGAGGGCGGCTTGGGCCTCAAGCACCCGGATGCGGCGGTCCTGAACGGCCTGCTCATAGGCGGCCTTGCCCTGCATCTGTTTGGAATAGACGTTGTAGGTCGGCAGGCCGATCAGCACGAGAACGCCGATGACGACGATAGCGATGACCGACCCGATGGTGACGCTGAATCCGCGCATGAAAGCCCCCTGACATCTGGACGCGGAACGGCTCCGCTTTGGGACAGACTCGCCGCGCGGGCGGGCGGGGTCAAGGCGACGTCAGCGAACCAGTTCGAGGATCTCCAGCTTGGAATCGACCCGGGGCCATGGAATCACCAGCCGCCAGCGGTTTGAGCCGATGCGCTCGAAGACGCCGACCTGGTCGCGGATGCGCTGTTCGCCGTAGCGGGGGAAGGTCGTCTCATCCATGCCCCAGGCCTGGGCGCCGATGAAGACGAGGCGGCGATCGGTGTCGGGATAGAGCAGGCCGCGCGTGCGCTGCGACCCGGTGGTCTTGGTCAGGACCAGGTCGCCGCCGGGGGTCAGTGCGATGGTGCAGCGGAAGAAGGGGTATTCGAGATAGCCGAGTCCGCCGGGCCCGTTGGACCCCAGCTTGATGGCGCGGCAACGGTAGGCGCCGGGCGGCGGCTGGAGGCGGTCGGCCTGGCCCGCGTTCGGGTCGACCAACGGGCCGAGGGCCTCGACCTCGTCGGCGAATCCCTTGTCCTCGGCTTCGGCGCGGGCGAGGCGCCAGGCCTGGTCGAGACGGCCCAGGGCGGCGGCGTCCTCGACCGAAACCACCTCGCGCCAGTCAGCGGTCCCGCCCTGTTCGCCGCCGGCGGGCGGGGCGGGCGTGGAGGCCGGCGGGTCGGCGGCGGCCGGAGCGGTGGGAGCGGCCGGAGCGGCCGGTGCGGCGTCCCGATCAGCGGGCCGGTCGCCGCAAGCGGCCAGCAGGATGGCGAGCGCGGCGGCGGCGGCGGGGGTTCGCATCCGGGGAGACTCCGTTCGGCTGAGCCCTCCCAACGGCTCAGGCGCGTGGCGGTTCAGCGTCGATCGCGGATCAGGCGGGAACCAGCTCGATCAGGTCGAGATTGGATTCGTTCCGGGGCCACGGCAGGACCAGCCGCCAGCGGCGCTCGCCGATCCGCTCCAGCACGGCGACCAGGTCGCGGTCGGGGCGCTGGCCGTAGGAATTGGCCGGCGGCTCGTCGGCCAGGGCCATCGAACCGAGCAGGATCATGCTCCGGTCGTTCTCCGGGAAGAGCAGGCCGGAGGGACGCTGGCTGCCGGTCAGCTTGCTGAATTTGAGACCGTTCGGCGTCTGTTCGATGCGGCAGGCAAACCAACTGTAGACGACATAGCCGAGGCCGTCCTCGCCCCCCTGGGAACCCAGCTTGACGGTGCGGCAGCGGTAGTCGCCAGCCGGCGGGATCACCGACGGCCGTGCGGCGTCGGGGTCGATCAGTTCGCCGGTCGAGGCGAGGTCGCCGGACCCGCGCTGGCGGCGGGCCTGCTGCAGCGCCAGCGACCAGGCGGCGTCGAGCCGGTCGTAGCGGTCACGGTCGCCGGGGGTGATGATGGTGCGCCAGTCGCGCAGCACCGGACGGGCGCCGGGTTCGTCGAGCGGCGGGGGCGGAGGCGGGGAAGGCGTGGTCGCGCAGGCGGACACGACGGCGGCGATGGCGATGGCGCCAAGGACTGAGGGCCGGAACAGGCGAAGCATACGGCGCTCCCGTGGGATTGCGGACGCCGCCCTGCCGCAGCGAGGCGGAGTCCGTAAACGTACAGACGCCCTTGGACCGGTCCGGGCCCGCGACGTCAAGCGCCCTAACGTCCGAAGCGGCTATCCCTCGTCGGCGGGAGCCTCGACCTTGCGGCGCGGAGCGCGGCGCCGGGGGGCGGGCGCCTCGGCCTCGCCGCCTTCGGGCGGACCCTCGCCGACGGGCGCCGCGGGGGCGGCCGAGCGGGTCAGGAAACCGGGCAGGGCGGTCGGCGCGTCCTCGGTCCCGGCGGGGGCCGCGTCGCGGCGCGGACGGCGTTCGCGCTGCGGGCGTTCGGCGAGGGCCGGTTCGGCGTCCCGCTCGGCCGGGGCGGGCGACGGCTCGCCCTGGTCGGCGGCGGGCGGCGTCTGGTCGCCCTCGGCGCGTTCACCCTGGAAGCGCAGGTTGCGTTCCTGCTGGCGGCGCTCCCAGCGCTCGCGGCGGGTCTCCCGGCGACCACCTTCGCCGGCGGCTTCGCCCTCGGCGCGCGGTTCACGCGGCTGGTCGTCGCGGTCGCGCCATTCGCGGCGCGGCTGCTCGGCCTGCCGGTCGTTGGGGCGGTCGCCCTGACGGTCGTACGAGCGGTCGTTCTGGCGCTCTTCCTGCTCGCGCTGGCGCGCCTCGGCGGCGGCGACGCGATCGGCCTCGGCCTTCTCGGCGGCCATGATGGCGGCGGCCTGCGCCCCGGTCTCGTCCTCGAAGTCGATGTCGAAGCCCTGTCCCGCCAGTTCGCGCTGGGCGATTTCGGACACCGGACGCGAGGGCTGCAGGGCGCGAAGGACGCGGAAATAGTGTTCGGCGTGCTGGGTGTAGTTCTCGGCCAGCACCCGGTCGCCGGCGGCCGAGGCGTCGCGCGCCAGCTGCATGTAGCGTTCGTAGACGGTCTGGGCGTTGCCGCGGACCTTGATGTTCTCGGGACCTTGCGAGTCCCACGAACGGTTCGGGTTGGTGGCGTTGGCGTTGCCGCCGCCGCCGCCGCCGGGCTTCCTGTTGCGTCCACGCTGACGCTTCATGCCCTTGAAATCTCTCATCGGACGTACCGTGCTTTGTGAGGGGACGGGCGGGCCTGCGAGATGCAGCCTGTCGCCGTCCGTTTCGTCGTTCCGCTTCGCGCGGGGCCAATCCCCGCTGACGATGTGATCGGAAATCCGTCGCCGCCCCGTGGTCCGCCGGGCCGTTCCGGCCCGACGTCACTGCCCTGAGCGCGCGTGGAATGGGCCTGAAGCGGTCCAAGTCGTGCGTTTTTGGGTGGGAGACAGGAGAGACTTAGCGTGTGCGAGGGCGGTTTCCAAGGGGTTTGTTCACATGGGCCGCGACGCCGCGTCACATCTTCGGAACGGGATTGGTGCGCGGGTCGGGGCCGTTGGTGACGACGCGGTCCCGGTCCGACAGGTCCCTGACGACGATGACGTTCTCGAAGCCCGCCGCCTCGAACAGCGCCTTGACCTGCGGGCCCTGGTCCCAGCCGATCTCGACCGCGAACAGGCCGTCGGGGCGCAGGATGCGGCGGATCTCGGGGGCCAGTTCGCGATAGGCCTGCAGGCCGTCGGGGCCGCCGTCCAGGGCCAGGCGCGGGTCATGGTCGCGCACCTCGGGGTCGAGGCCGGCGATGTCGCCGGAGGGGATGTAGGGCGGGTTCGACACGACCACGTCGAAGCTGTGGTCGGCGAAGCCGGCGGCCCATTCGGTGCGCAGGAAGGTCGCCCGGTTGTCGAGTTCCAGATTGGTGGCGTTCTCCTTGGCCACGGCGAGGGCCTCGAAGGAGATGTCGGTGCCGACGCCGCGGGCGCCGAACCGCTCGGCCAGGGTCGCCAGCAGTATGGCGCCGGAGCCGGTGCCGAGGTCGATCATCTCGAACGCCTTGTTCGGCGGATACGCCAGCAGGACGACGTCGAGGATGGCTTCGGTGTCCGGGCGCGGGCTGAGAACGTCGGGAGTGACGTTCAGCATGATTTTCCAGAAGCCCTTCTTGCCGAGGATGCGCGACACCGGCTC
The DNA here is from genome assembly GCA_016183935.1 of Caulobacterales bacterium. GTDB lineage: Bacteria > Pseudomonadota > Alphaproteobacteria > Caulobacterales > Caulobacteraceae > Brevundimonas. The sequence continues at coordinate 11,167 of JACPDR010000010.1, read as the reverse complement.
GCGGCGCAGGCGGCGTTCGACGAACCCGTCCAGCGCGCCCTGCTGGCCGGGCGACACGACGCGGTAGGGGTCGGTCAGGATGTCGGTGCGCGAACAGCCGGCGGCGACCTCGAGCAGCAGCCGGGCGTCGATCGAAGGGCTGTCGATGCGGCCGGCCTTGAGGCGGGCCGCGGCGGCCTTCCAGGCGGTCAGCAGGGTCGGGCCGGAGGTCGGGTCGGGGGCGGCGTCGGTCATGCTCTGGCCTTGGCGCGGGAATGCGCGGATATCAAGCGGCGCGGCGCCGGAACGCCGTCCGACCGGAGCCGTTGTGGCCACGATGCAGGAACCGTCTGGACGAAGGGGCGCGCTCGGCGCGTGGGGCATGGCCGGCGCCCTGGCCGGGGCCTTGGCCGCCGGGGCGGGGGTGGCGCACCTGCTGTACCGGCATGGCCACAAATACGGACTCGAGCTGCGTCGGCCGCACCCCGCATCGGCGCCGCCGCATGTGCCCACGCCCGAGGATTTCGAGGCGAAGGAACCGGGGCGCGGGCGGCTGGCCCGGCGGCCGGAGCACATCCCGCACAAGGGCTGGATCGACATCTTCTGGCGTCTGGGGATGTCCTATTTCGGTGACCGGGTCGGCTTCATCGCCGGCGGGGTGACCTTCTTCGTGATGCTGTCGCTGTTCCCGACCCTGGCCGCCTTCGTGACCATCTACGGCCTGTTCGCCGATCCCAACGACGCGGTCGCCCGGCTGTATTTCCTCTATTCGGTGATGCCCGCGGGCGTGGCCCAATTCCTGGCCGGCGAGATGCAGCGGCTGGCCGCCAATTCCAACACCCAGCTGACCATCACCCTGGCCTGGACGCTGGCGCTGTCGCTGTGGACCGCGAACGGGGCCATCAAGGTGCTCTTCTACGGGCTAAACGTCGCCTACCACGAGGTCGAGCGGCGCAATTTCTTCAAATACAACCTGCTGTGCCTGGCCTTCACGGTGACCGGCCTGGCCGCGATCATGGTGGCGGCGGGCATGGTGGTGGGCGTGCCGCTGGTGCTGGGGTATTTCGGCCTCGCCGACGAGTGGGCCTATCTGGCCCCGCTGCGCTGGCCGCTGCTGTTACTGGTCTATATCGCCTCGCTGACCGTGGTCTACGGCTTCGGGCCCTGCCGGCAGCGGGCGCGCTGGCGCTGGCTGACCCCGGGCGCCCTGTTCGCCTCGGTGCTGAGCGTGATCCTGTCGCTGGGCTTCAGCTGGTATCTGCAGACCTTCGTCAGGGTCGATTCCTACGGGCCGCTGGCGGCGATGATGGGCTTCCTGCTGTGGACCTGGCTGAGCGTGCAGATCATCCTGATGGGGGCCGAGCTCAACGCCGAGGTCGAGCACCAGACCGCCGTCGACACCACCACCGGCGAGCCGGTCGGCCTGGGCGAACGCGGCGCGGTGGTGGCCGACACAGTGGGACCGAAGCGCGGCAGCCCGGCGGCCCTGGCCTTCACCCTCAAGCATGCCGAGGCCCTGTCGGACCGGTTGCTGCGTCGCCGCATCCGCAAATTGTGACCGCCGGATTCCTCCGGTAGAGCCTCTAGGCAAGCTTCAACCGCTGGTGCAACCTGTGCGGCGGGGGGAGTTTCACATGATCCGCAAAGTCTTCGCCGCGCTGCTGCTGGCGCTCGGCCTTCTGGCGACCGCGAGCCCGACGGCCGCCCAGTCCTCGGACCCGTCGCCGGACCAGCCCACCGCTGAACAGCAGGCGGAGATCCGCCGGATGGAGGCCCTCCTCGACAGTCTGAAGCCGCGGACCGGCGACATCAGCCTGCCGGGCCCGAAGGCCACCCTGGCGCTGGGCGAGGCCTACTATTTCCTCGAGGCGGCCGACGCCCGCCGGGTGCTGGTCGAGGGCTGGGGCAATCCGCCGTCGGTGGTGGAGGGCGTGCTGGGCATGGTCTTTCCGGCCGGCAAGAGCCCGCTCGACGACACCTGGGGCGCGGTCATCACCTGGGTGGGCGACGGCTATGTCGCGGACGCGGACGCGGCCAGCATCGACTATGCCGATCTCCTGAAGCAGCTGAAGGCGAGCGAGGCGGCGGACAACGAGGCCCTCGCCGCCGACGGCTATGCAGCCTCGACCCTGGTCGGCTGGGCGCAGCAACCCAGCTATGATCCGGTCCGCCACAACCTGATCTGGGCCAAGGAGATCGCCTTCGCGGGCGCCCCCGAAAACACGCTGAACTACGACGTCCGCGTGCTGGGCCGCGCGGGCGTGCTGAGCATGAACATCGTCGCCCAGATGAGCGATCTGGCGTCGATTGGCGGCGAGGCGACCAAGCTGATGAATACGGCCTCGTTCCAGCCGGGCGCGCAATACGCCGACTATCAGGAGGGCGTCGACAAGAAGGCGGCCTATGGGGTCGGCGGCCTCATCGCCGGCGGGGCCGCCCTGGCCGTCGCCAAGAAGGCGGGGCTGATCGGCATCCTGCTGCTGTTCCTCAAGAAGGGATGGGTCGTCCTGGTGATCGGCGGGGCGGCGGCGTGGCGCTGGCTGTCCACCCTGTTCGGCGGCAAGAAGGGCGGCGATTTCAGCTCGCCCTCGCGGCCGGCGTACGAGCTCGGCGGCCTGGGTGATGATCCGGCCGCCGCCGAGGTTTCCGCCCCCGCCCCCGCCGCCGCCGAAGCCGGCGAAGCGCCGGACGCCGGAACCGACGGCGGCGATCCCAGACCCTAGTACCAGCCGGCGGCGCGCAGCCCGCGGGCGTAACGGCGGCTGACCGGGGCCTGGAGACCGCCGTCGAGCGACAGGGTGGCGCGCCCGTCCCCGCGCCTGGCCCCGGTCACGGCGTCGCGGGCCACCCACCAGGAGCGGTGGGTCCGGGCCCCCTCAAGGCCGCGTAATTCGTCCAGGGCGTCGGACAGGCGCATCAGGATCAGGTCGGAGCCCCGGTCGGTGTGGAGGCGAAGGTAGTGGTCCTCGGCCTCGACGGCGAGCAGACGGGCGCCCCGCAGGCGGGGCGGCAGGCGCTCCAGAAAGCGGACCGGCGGGCCCCCGAGGGCGGTCGCGCGGGTGATCGTCGGCCGGCCGCGGGCGAGGAACAGGTTGAGGGTGGTCATCGCCGCGGTGACCAGCAGCACCGGCAGCAGGAAGCCCGGGATGCGACTGGTCGGCGGCAGGGCGCCGAAGAAGAACAGGCCGGTCGCGGCCCAGACCAGCACCGTCCCCGGGACGGCTATGGCCAGGCTGATCGCGGCCGACGCCAGCCACGGACGCCGGTCCAGATCGATGAACCGCCGCGCCGCCAGGGCGCACAGGTGGCCCCACAACCCGCCGGCGATCATCACGGCGATCCAGTAGGCGAGACGCCTGGCGGGGGGCGCCTCTCCCGTGCCGAACGCGCCGCTGAGCGCGAGGAAGACGCCGGCGGCCACGGCCACGGCGAGGCCGCGCAGGAAGTCTGTCCGGGTCGGGCGGCTGGCGGGGGTCATCGTCCGTCCTTGAGACCATGAATCGCCGGGCTGTTGAAGGCGGTGGTCGTCGGCGCTTCGTGAACGGCCACGGGCGGCCGCTGGCGGATTTCCGGCGGTCGTTCACGCAGGCGGCCGGGCCCGATCCATCGCCGCGAGGCAGGGTCCGGGATCGTTCGACCCCGGAGACAACATGTCCGACCCCGCCCTCGCCCGCCCGTCCTTCCTGCGCCGTCACGCCGCCAGCCTCGTCGGCGGGTCGGCCGCCGCGGCGATCGCCGGCTGGCTCCTGCTCCGACCGGGGGCCGCGGCGATGCCGCGGCCGCACGCGCCCGACCTGTCGCTGCTGCTACGGGCGACCGTCGCCGTGCAGCTGCATGTCGCCGCCGCCGTGCTCGCCCTGGCCATCGGGACCGTGCTGCTGGCCGGGGTGAAGGGCGACCGCCTGCATCGCGCCCTCGGCTGGACCTGGGTGGCGGCGATGGGGACGACGGCGATCAGCTCGCTGTTCATCCGCCAGATCAACGCCGGCGGCTTCTCCTTCATTCACCTGATCAGCGGCTGGACGATCGTGGCCCTGCCGATGGCGGTGTACGCCGCCCGCCGCCACAGGGTGAGGGACCATCGGCGCGCGATGACCGGCATGTTCGTGGGCGGCCTGCTGGTGGCGGGCTCCCTCGCCTTTCTGCCGGGCCGGATGATGTGGGCTATGGTGTTCGGCTAGGGAGTGGGTCGCCGGGCGCGCACACCGCCCGGAAGCCGGCCGCCGCGAAGCGGACCATGTAGGCGCCGGCGGCCTCGAGGTCGCCGGAGCGGCACAGGCCGCCGGACAGGCGGTCGAGCCGGCCGGTCTCGCCCAGCGTCAGGGTCAGGGCCCCGGAGAGGTTGTGGTAGCCCCAGTAGAGGTCTTCCTCGCGGGCGTCCGGCAGGACCCGTTTGATCAGCTCGATCAGTCGCCGCGCGGTCGGGTCGAAATAGCGGGTCATGATCTCGCCGCCGAACATCGGATTGGCGTTGGTCTGGGCCACCAGGGCGGCGTAGTGCTTCCACCCCGGCCCGCCCTTCAGCGCCCATTCGAACGGCGAATGCAGGAAGGCGGCGAGCAATCCCTCGAGCGTCATGTCCGCCCCCGCCGCCTCCGCGTAGCGGTTGATGGCGTTGACCCGGTCGCTGTTCCACACCTCGGCGCGGCGCAGGAAGACGGCGTCGAACAGGGCCCGCTTGGCCCCGAAATAATAGTGCACCAGCGCCGTATCGACGCCGGCCTCGCGCGCCACCTCGCGGATGGTGACGCCGTAAAAGCCGTGCTTGGAGAACAGGTCCTCTGCGGCGTCGAGGATGGACTCGCGGGTGTCCGCGGCGCCCTCGGCCCGCTTCTTCGACGGCCGGCCCCGGCGCGCGGGCGTGGCGGCGGCGGCGGAGACTGGCGCGTCGGGCTTGGTCATGGCGGCTACGCTAGGCCGCGTCAGGCCGTCATGGCAACGGCGCCACAGTCGGGTTGCGGGCCGTCGCCGGGCAAGCGTCGCCGTTTGACAGCAGGCCGAAAACGATTACGGTCCGAGAAAATCATTGAACGCTGAATAAAAAGCGTCTCGGGCTGGAAACACTGGAATGGGGCTTCACATGAACCGCTATATCAAGACCGCCTTGCTCGCGGGCGCCGCCTGGGGCGCGCTGTCGACCGTCGCCGTGGCGCAGGACGCGCCGACTCAGACCCAGGAAGAAGCCGCCGCCGTCGGCGACGTCATCGTTACCGCCCGGCGCCGCGACGAAGCGCTGAAGGACGTGCCGATCTCGGTCTCGGCCCTGGGCGCCGAACGCCTGGAAGAGACCGGCGCCTCGGACATCACGGCGCTGCAGCAGCAGACCCCGAACGCGACGGTCCAGGTGGCCCGCGGCTCGAACTCGACCCTGATCTCCTTCATCCGCGGCGTCGGCCAGCAGGATCCGCTGTGGGGCTTCGAGCCCGGCGTGGGCCTGTACATCGACGACGTCTACGTGGCCCGTCCGCAGGGCGCCGTGCTCGACATCTTCGACATCGAGCGCATCGAGGTGCTGCGCGGACCGCAGGGCTCACTGTACGGCCGCAACACGGTCGGCGGCGCGATCAAATACGTGACCTCGCGCCTGTCGCAGGATTCGGAAATGACCCTGCGCGGGGCCTACGGCAGCTACAACCAGATCGACCTGCTGGCTTCGGGCAGCGTGCCGCTGGCCGACAATTTCCGCGTCGGCGGCGCCATCGCCAGCTATCAGCGCGACGGCTTTGGCGAGAACCTGAACACGGGCGCCGAACACTACAACAAGGACGTGCTGGCCGGCCGCCTGAGCGCCGAGTGGGAACCGCGCGAGGAGATGTCGATCCGCCTGGCCTATGACCGGGTCGAGGACGATTCCAATCCCCGCCACGGCCACCGCGAAGTGGCGGGCGTCGGACCGGGCGCCGGAATTCCGGACAGCGTCTACGACACCTACGCCGGCATCGGCGACGAGAACTCGGTGATGAACCAGGGCTTCTCGGCCACCGTGCAACTGGACATGAACGAGCACTGGACGTTCAAGTCGATCACGGCCTGGCGCGAGGGCGAGACCGACACGGTCATCGACTTCGACAACACCCCGGCGCCGACGCTGGACATCCCGGCCTACTACGCCGACGACCAGCTGACGCAGGAGTTCCAGTTCCTGTTCGACTACGACCGCATGCAGGGCGTGATCGGGACCTACTTCCTCGACGGCCACGCCGAGGGCGCGTTCGACACCGTGCTGGGCGCGGCGGGCATCACCATCGGCACCGGCGGCTACGTCGACACCGGCAGCATCGCGGCCTTCGCCGACATCAACCTGGACCTGACGGAGCGTCTGCACCTGGGCCTCGGCGCCCGCTATACGCAGGACACCAAGACCGGCCACGTCAATCGCGCCACCTTCCTCGGCGTCGGCCGTACGCCGCTGACCGGAGGCCCTGACGCCACGCCGCTGGTGCAGAACACCCTCTATACCAACGAGAAGGACTTCACCGACTTCTCGCCGCGGGTCGCCCTGTCGTACGACATGTCGGACGACGTGACCGGCTACGTCTCGTGGTCGAACGGCTTCAAGTCGGGCGGCTTCGACATGCGCGGCGACGCCAGACTGACCCCGGACACGGTCAACGGCTATGACCCGGAAACGGTGGAGTCGTGGGAAGTCGGCCTGAAGGGCTCGGTGTTCGACAACCGCCTGTCGTTCAGTTCGGCCCTGTTCCACAACACCTACGAGGACCAGCAGGTCACCACCCAGGTGCCCGCGGGCGCCAACGTGGCCAGCTTCGTCGACAACGTCGGCCAGTCGACCCTGTCCGGGGCCGAGTTCGAAGGCGCGCTGTTCCTGACCGAAAACCTGACCGCCAACCTCGCGGTCGGCTATCTCGAGGCAGAGTTCGACGAGTTCATCCGCTACAACCTGGCCACCGCCACCTACGAGGACATCTCCGACCAGGTGGTGCTGCAGAACGCGCCGAAGTGGACGGGCTATTTCGGTCTGACGTGGCGCGGCGACCTGGGCGGCGGCGAGCTGGCGGTGACGCCGTCGGTTTCCTACCGGGACGACTACAGCCAGTTCGAGTTCCCGAACCCGATCCTCGACCAGGAGGCCTATTCGCTGGTCGACCTGTCGATCGTCTGGACCGATCCGACCGACCGCTACACGCTCGGCCTGTACGGCAAGAACCTGACCGACGAGGAGTACCGCGTGGGCGCCTACGCCTTCCCGGGCGCGCTCTTCAACAACTCGCTGATCGGCTACTACGGCCCGCCGCAGACCGTGACCGCCTCGGTGCAGGTCAAGTTCTGATCCGAAAGACTCCTGAAGCCTGATCGCATCTGATCATGGGCGGCGGTTCACCTGGGCCGCCGCCCTTTTTCTTTTACGGCGGGCCGCGGCGTCGCTACCGTCCCGCCAACGAACAAGACCAAGTCGAGGGAAACGCCATGAGAGCCACGGCCGCCGAGCCCGTCCGCCCGGGCTACCGCTACTATGTGCTGGCCGTGCTGGTGCTGATCTATGCGTTGAACTTCCTCGACCGGCAGATCATCGGCATCCTCGGGCCGAAACTGATCGAGCATTTCGGCCTCACCGACACCCAGTTCGGCTTGTTGGGCGGCATCGCCTTCGCCAGCGTCTATTCGACCCTCGCCATTCCGCTGGCCTGGCTGGCCGACCGCTTCAGCCGGGTGTGGATCATGACCGGCGCGCTGGCGGTCTGGTCGGGCTTCACCGCCCTGTGCGGGACCGCGACCTCCTTCACCCAGCTGTTCCTGTACCGCATGGGCGTCGGCGTCGGCGAATCCGGCGGGGTGGCCCCGGCCTATTCGCTGATCTCGGACTATTTCCCGCCGTCACAGCGGGCCCGGGCGCTGGCGGTGTTCGCCTTCGGCATCCCGATCGGCACGGCGGCGGGCACTCTTGTCGGCGGCCTGGTGGCGGCGCGGTGGAACTGGCAGACGGCCTTCATCGTCGTCGGCCTTCTGGGCCTGCTGCTGGCCCCGCTGCTGCGCCTGACCGTACGCGATCCGAAGCGCGGCGGGACCGATGCCGCGGCCGCGGCCGAGGCGATGGCCCGAACCGGCCCAGAGCCGACCCCCGTCGCCACGGCGGCGCCCGTGTCAGCGGATTCCCGGCGCGCGGGCGCGATCGCCTCCATGATCATGCTGGCGATCGGCGCAGCGGCCCTGGCGGTCGGCGCGGCGCTGTACCTGCTCATGGACCAGCGCAATGCCGGAATGACGTGGGGCTTTGCGGGCCTGCTGGCCACGGTGGTCGGCATATCGCTGTGGATCGCCCGCATCACGGCCTCGGCGGTCATCCCCAAGAAGAGCTTCTGGCTGCTGGCGCTCGGCGCGGCGTCGTCGTCGATCTGCGGTTACGGCGTCGCCGGCTGGCTGCCGACGTTCTTCGTACGCAGCTTCGACCTGACCCTGAGCCAGACCGCCTGGTACTACGCCGGCATCGCCATGGTCGGCGGCACGCTCGGCATCTGGCTGGGCGGCTTCTTCGCCGACAAGCTGTCGAAGCGCGGCAAGGGGGCCTATCCGCTGGTCCCCGCCATCGCCTTCCTGATCTCGGCGCCGCTGTTCATCGCCGCGATGAACTCACCGTGGCTGATCGGCCTGGTGCTGCCGGGCGGCGGCACCAACGCCCAGCAACTGATCCTCGCCTTCCTGATCTTCCTGATCCCGACCGGCCTGAACCTGGCCTGGCTGGGGCCGATCACGGCGGCGGTGCAGCACCTCGTTCCGGCGGCCATGCGCTCGACCGCCTCGGCGCTGTTCCTGCTGATCAACAACCTGCTCGGCCTGGCCGTGGGCTTCTATTATTTCGGCTGGATGAGCGACCTGCTGGCCCCGCGCTTCGGCGACGAGAGCCTGCGCTGGGCGATCTATACCGGCATGGGCTTCTACCTGCTGGCCTCGGCCCTGCTGTTCGGGGCGTCGCGGACGCTGAAGCGGGACTGGGTCGCCTGAAGCCGGGCGCGTCCCGGCCTTATTGACGCTGCTTTTCGAGTCAGATTGACCTCGATCGCGGGGCGCCCTTTGCGTCCCGCCCTCCTCCCCCGCCACCAAGAGAGTTCGTATTGATGATCGCCACGCTTCTGTTCGCCGCCGCCGTGACCGCCGCCCCGGCGCCGGCTGACGACTTCAAGTCGCTGTGCGTCGCCACCAAGGGCGACGTCGCCGCCGTGACCGCCGCCGCCGCGGCCCAGGGCACCTGGTCCGAGCCGGCCCAGCAGGACGGCATGACCGTCTGGACCCACACCGGCGAGGGCGTGGCCCGCAACCTGGTGGTCGGCGAACAGGCCGCGCCGGACGGCAAGCGCCAGGCCTGCATGCTGACCAGCCAGCCGGCCCAGCCGGACCTGACGGCCGGGATCACCGGCGTGCTGGGCGGCGTGTCCCTGCCGGTCGACGCCGGCGCCGGCCTCTACGCCTACGCCCCGAGCGAGGACGCCTACCGCGCCGGCGACGTGACCTTCGTCCAGGTCACCACCGAGGCGGACAGCACCAGCCTGACCGCCATCCGCCCGATCCGGTAGTCGGGCCCGGGCGGCCGCGTCCGCCCGCCCGAACCGCAAGCGCTCTCCGCCCGAAGGCGGGGAGCGTTTTGCTGTCCGCCGCGTCCCGGTCGCGACAGGCTGTTGCACCTGCGAAGGCGCGGGTCCTATAAGCACGGCCGACTCTCCCCCGAAGGCGGCATCCATGAACATTCACGAGTATCAGGCCAAGCAGGTCCTGAAGGGCTTCGGCGCACCGGTCGCGGCCGGCGTGGCCATCACCTCGGCCGACGAGGCCGAAGCGGCGGCGAAGCAACTGCCCGGCCCCCTGTACGTCGTGAAGTCGCAGATCCACGCCGGCGGGCGCGGCAAGGGCAAGTTCAAGGAGCTGCCTGCGGACGCCAAGGGCGGCGTGCGTCTGGCCTTCTCGATCGAGGACGTGGTCAAGAACGCCAAAGAGATGCTGGGCAATACGCTGGTGACCGCCCAGACCGGCCCCGCCGGCAAACAGGTCAACCGCCTCTATATCGAGGACGGCGCCGACATCGCCCGCGAACTGTACTGCTCGCTGCTGGTGGATCGTTCGACCGGCCGGGTGTCGTTCGTGGTCTCGACCGAGGGCGGCATGGACATCGAGGCCGTCGCCCACGACACGCCCGAGAAGATCGTCACCATCGATATCGACCCGGAAGCCGGCGTCACCGAAGCCAATGTGGCCGAGATCAACACCGCCTACGGCCTGACCGGCGCGGCGGCCCAGGACGGCGAGACCCTGTTCCCGACCCTGTACCGGGCCTTCGTCGAGAAGGACATGTCGATGCTGGAGGTCAATCCTCTGATCGTCATGGAGAACGGCCGCCTGCGGGTGCTGGACGCCAAGGTCAGCTTCGACGGCAACGCCCTGTTCCGCCACGAGGACATGAAGGCGCTGCGCGACGAGACCGAGGAAGACGCCAAGGAGATCGAGGCCTCGGAATGGGACCTCGCCTATGTCGCCCTCGACGGCAACATCGGCTGCATGGTCAACGGCGCCGGCCTGGCCATGGCGACGATGGACATCATCAAGCTGTACGGCAAGGAGCCGGCCAACTTCTGCGACGTCGGCGGCGGCGCCTCGAAAGAGAAGGTCGCGGCGGCGTTCAAGATCATCACCGCCGATCCGGCCGTGCAGGGCATCCTGGTCAACATCTTCGGCGGCATCATGCGCTGCGACGTCATCGCCGAGGGCGTGGTCGCAGCTGTGAAGGAAGTGGGCCTGAAGGTGCCGCTGGTCGTGCGCCTGGAAGGCACCAACGTCGACGAGGGCAAGCGCATCCTCAATGAGTCGGGTCTGGCCATCACCGCCGCCGACGACCTCGACGACGCCGCCCAGAAGATCGTCGCGGCGGTAGGTTAGTGCTGGTTCTGCCAAGCCTTCTCGCGGTGGCCGCCGTTGCGGGCCTGCAGCCCGAGGGCGCGCCCAGCGACGCGGCGGAAAGCTTCGTCCGGATCTGCGTGGCTACGGGCGGCGACCGATCCGCCGTCGCCGAACTGGCGCAATCCGGTGGATGGAGTCCGATCGAAACGCACCCGCGGGACGGCGTCGTCTGGTCCGACGTCTACAGGACGGGCGAAACCGTCGTGGCCGTGTATCGGACGCCCGCCACCAATGCGCCGCCGGACGCCCCGGCCGGTATTCCGGTCATCCTGAGGTCGCCGAG